>CAYGNE010000005.1:0-3647 GCA_964351155.1 uncultured Rhodobacterales bacterium
GGATCGAAAGCGGCCTTCTGTCCTGCGGCGGGGATTCCGATGACGCGACCAACCCTTTCGAGGTGCGGCTTGGCAAATTTGTCGATCTGGACGTGGATGACGAAGTGATCGGCATCAAGGCACTTCGCCGGATCAAGGAAGAGGGTCCAAGGCGTCACCAGTTGGGTGTGGTTCTTGAGGGCAAGATGCCGTCGCCGAACCATGTGCGGTGGTACGATGTCCGGGTCGGTGGAACTAAAATTGGAGATATGACCAACGGCACCTGGTCGCGCAAGCTTGGCCAAAATATCGGCTTCGCTCTGGTTTCCCGGGTGTATCGCCCGGGCGACCGCGTCGAGGTGCAAAAAGAGGGGCGTATGCTTGGCGGCACCCTGTGCGAGCTGCCATTTTCCTGATTTGGGTCGGATGACGTGGACAAGGCATAGGGAAAGCAGGCAGATATAGCGACATGGACAAGACCGTGAAAACCCTTTCAGACGCCGAGGCCACCTTTCAGAAGCTTGAGGAAATGATCGTCCTCACCGAGTTGAAACCGGGCGTGATGTATTCCGAAAAAGAGCTCGCTGAAGTTGTCGGATTCGGCCGAACACCCGTGCGCGAGGCGTTGCAGCGCCTCGAATTCGAGGGCTTGGTGGCCATCAAGCAACGCCGGGGCATCCAGATTACCGAGGTGGAACCGGATGTTCAGTTGCGGTTGCTCGAAATTCGGCGCCCTTTACAGAACTTTGCCGCCGAATATGCGGCTATCCGGGCCACGCAAGAGGACCGGCAAACCATGAGGAACTTCGGTGAAGAGTTGTTGGAAGCCAGTAAAGCTCCGCCTGCGTCGCGTCCCCAGGCCTTGTCGGCTGTTAGAACGGCCCATGATCTGGTTGTCGAGGCTTGTCACAATGAATTCTCGAAGAAAACGATGCGTGTTGTCCAGGGATTGTCGCGCCGTTTCTGGATATTCCACATGAAGAAAGAAGACTTCAACATCGCTGCCGAGCTGCACGCTCGGTTGCTGCTCGATGTCGCAAACGGAGACACAACAGCGGCCATTGCCGCTTCAAACGCATTGGTGGACTATCTCGAAGAATTCGCTCGGGAAACCAAGGAATGGAAGTGACTGGCCATTCTTTCAACGCGCCAGTTTTGCGAATGACCAGGCTGGGCGAGCCTGAGCAGCTATCATCAGGGCATCAAGAGCATTCAGACCCCGAACCTGGATCAACTGGCGCAGGAAGGCGTCCGGATGACCGACTATTACGCGCAGCCGTCCTGTACGGCCGGACGGTCGGCATTCATCACGGGGCAACTGCCGATCAGAACCGGCATGCACACGGTCGGGCTGCCGGGTGATCCGGTGGGCCTGTCACCCGATGACCCCACGCTTGCGGTTCTGCTGCGGGACCTCGGGTATCGAACCGGGCAGTTCGGCAAGAACCACCTTGGCGATCTCAACGAATTCCTGCCGACCAACCGGGGTTTTGACGAGTTCTGGGGCTGGCTCTATCACCTGAACGCCATGGAATACTCCGAAGATCCCGACTGGCCGGGCGGCGAAGAGTTCAACAACCGGTTCGGCCCGCGCAACGTGCTGCACGCCTGGGCGACGGACACCGAGGATCAAACCGTTCACCCACGCTGGGGCAAGGTGGGGTTCCAGAAGACCGAGGATGACGGCCCCCTGCCGCGTGAACGTCAGCGGACGGTCGAGAACGAAGTGACCGCGCATACGATCGACTTCATCGAGCGCGCGGTGGAGGATAAAGAACCGTTCTTTGTCTGGATGGCTCCCGCGTGCGCCTATGTCCGGACACATCTGAGCCCCGAATACGAGGCCATGCTGGGCAATGGCGCGGGTTGCAGGACGTGATCATGAAGGAACTCGACGACAATGTCGGCAAGGTTCTGGACCGGCTGGAAACCCTTGGCGTGGCGGAGAACACGATTGTCGTCTTTACATCCGACAACGGCCCGGAAACGCCGACCTGGCCCGATGGCGGCACAACCTCGTTCCGGGGTGAAAAGGGTACGACCTGGGAGGGCGGCTTCCGGGTGCCTGCGATCATCCGCTGGCCCGGTCAGGTTCCTGCGGCGCAGGTGAAGAACGGCATCTTCGACTCGCTCGACTGGCTGCCGACACTGATTGCGGCCGCCGGCGGCCCCGACGACCTGCCCGAGCGCCTGCGCGAAGGTTATCAGGGCTACAAGGTGCATCTGGACGGATACAACCAACTGAACTTTCTGAAAGGGGAGGCTGAAAGCCGGCGCAAGGAGGTCATCTATTATGAACGGACAGACTTGCAGGCCATCCGGTATGGCGACTGGAAGGCGCATTTTGTGGTCCAGAACCACGGCTGGGCGGGGGCCAAGGAAAAGTTGAACGCGCCGCTGCTGACCAACCTGCGCCGCGACCCCTATGAAAAGGCCATGGACGAATCCGGCATGTTCATTCGCTGGATGGGAGACAAGATGTGGGCCTTTGGCCCGGCCAATGCCGTGGTGCGCCAGCATCTTCAGTCTTTCCAGGCCTTTCCGCCGCGCGGGACGGCACCGGCCAATGCCACCGAAGTGGAAGCCCAGATCAACCGGGAAGGCGGCTTGTCGCAATGAGACCTCTCCTTTTCGTCATTCCGTGTCTTGCAGTGGCGGTCAGCATGGCCGCCGCGCCCGCCCGCGCCGAACAGAACCACGCTGCGTCGGACGCGTTGTTCGACCGGGTGAAGTCAAATGTCACTGCTGAACAGAACTTCGACATCATCGCCGAAATCGACCATTCGCGTCTTGCGGCCGAAGTGGACGAGGAGATGCCGCCCTCGCGCGTCCTGATCTTTTCTGACCCGGCGCTCGATTCCGCGTTGATGGCGATCGACCCGAGGCTGGGGCTGGACCTGCCGCTGCGCATCCTGGCCTATGAAACCAGCCCCGGCGGCGAGAGCAAGCTGCTTTATAGCGACGCTGGCTACCTCGAAAAACGCTATGGCGTGACGTTGCCGCAGGTACTCAGGGACAGCTACAGAGCCGGAACCGAGACCGCGCTTGCCGGCATCGCGACCGGGGATGTCGCGGTGCTTGACGCGGAGGGGTTGGAAGGCGACGGTCTGATCACGCTTGAAAGCCCGCACGGCTTTGGCGAAACCCTGCGGCGCCTGCGCGATGCGGTAAACGCGCAGGACGATACCGTCTGGTTCGGCGAGGTCGATTTCGAAGACCGCGCCAGAGCGGTCGGGGTCGCGATCGAACCGGCCCAACTGTTGCTGTTCGGCGGGCCGGGACCGGGTGGCCGCGCCATGTCGGCGGCGCCCAGCCTCGGTCTCGACGCATTCTGCCAGAAGGTTCTGGTCGTGCAGGACGAAGCCGGGAATGTGCGCGTGATCATGAACGATCTTCTGGCCCTCGCCGAGCGCCACACGGTCAGCAAATCTCTGCCGCTGCGCGTGATCAACCGGCGGATACAGAAGACCTTTGCCGCCGCATTGGAGAATTGAGATGGGTGCAAGAAACAAGCTGCAATCCGCATTCCTGCTTGTAACTGCGGCAGGCCTTACCCCCATCGCGCTGTCCTATGGCTTTGCTCCGGGCGCCAGCCTGCCTTGGCTGTTTGGTATCGACGCCGATGGTGTCAACACCCGCCACATCTTTCGCGCGGTGATGGGGCTTTA
>CAYGNE010000005.1:3747-59669 GCA_964351155.1 uncultured Rhodobacterales bacterium
GTCAAGGGACTGAGACCGCGTCACAGAACGATTGGGAACTCATCTCGACCAAACAGGTTCGGGAAAAGCTGCCCCTGATAAGCCATGGGAAACGTCAGCCGTACCATCGATCAACTGGTTGACGAGAGGCCCTGGACGGCACAGGTCCGACTTGCCTGGCGAAAGGGCGCACCGCGCAAGCGCCGGTGCGGCCAGTGGAGAAGCACATCATTGCTCTACATTATGCTTCAGGATCTTGCCCAGCACCTGGACGCAGATCTCAAGCTCGTCAGGGTCGATATCGCCCACCAATCGTTTGTGGAACTCGTTAACCAAGGGAGCTATCTCCGCCAGTTTCTTCTTGCCCGGTTTTGTGAGAACAACCGTTCTTATCCTCTGATCGCGATTGGAGATGGACCGGGCCGCCAGACCCTCGTCAACCAGTTGATCGACGGTGCGGCTGGCTGTCGATTGCTCCAGAACTCCCAGTGTTGCGAGCTGACCGACCGTCAGTTCCCCATATGCGGAAAGGCTCGAAAGAAGCCGCAGCTTGGCAGTTGACAGTTTCTTGCTCGCCAGGGCCTGGTTCAGTTCCGAACTCCAGATGTGCGTGATCCGGGTCAGCAGGTATGGGAGGAACGCATCAAGTTCGCCCGGTGTCCGGTAGGGGAAAACCGGCGATGGTGATTTCCTGGAGTCAGTCAAGGGGCGCACTCGGTTGCAATGTGTCAAGCAAACCGCGCAAGGTCGAACTCGCGGTTGCCATTTCCTTGTCCGAAACCTGTTGCAGCAATGCGGCGAGAATGCGGTTGTGGGCATCGCTTGCCTGACTAAACCTTTCCTGCCCCGCATCGGTCAACCTTGCGGAGAATGAACGCCGATCCTCAGGCGACATCACCTTGAGGACAAGGCCATCCTTGATCAGGCGGTTCACGAGGCCCGAGACATTGCCGTTGGATACTTTCAGGGCGCCGGACAACTGCCCCATGCTTAGCCCATCGGGTCTTCTTGCAAGCTGGGCCATGGCATCGAATTTGGCCAGGCTCAATCCGGTCTCGTCCAGCATCCTCTTGTTCAGGTCCGAAAAAATGTGGCCGTGCAAACGCAGTACGTTCAACCAAAGACGCGTCTGGTTGCGTTGCCGCTCGATACTGGTTTCAAGTTTGCCCATGCAACCCGGGATCTCTTATCATTCAACCTGCAATTTATGTGTTCCTGCATAGATCAGCAACGCGTCTCTGATGTCTTCCGGTATTTTTGACGACCTGTGGGTATCGAGGTCGGTTGTCACGGTGATGAACGAGCCGCGCAGCGCTTCGCGTCCGTTTTTCATCAGATGAAGCGTCAACCCGTATGATTTCGTTCCAACCCTGTCGACCAGGACGAAGATCTCGCCCGTGTCGCCCATCATGCACGGATCAAAAAATGTCGCAGATGCAGAAACATATCCCAAACCCGTGCGCCGTCTTCCGATGACATCCTGGTAGGGAATGCCCAGGACGTCGTCGAACCATTCTTCGATCGCCCGGTTGAAAACGTCGAAAAAATGGGGGGTGTAGACAATTCCGGCAGGATCACATTGCCCGTGCCGGAATTTGGTCTTGGCCGACCACAGGCCTTGCGGCAGGTCGTTGATGTCAAGCGGGCGTTGGATGGCGATTGTATTCATGGCGTGGCCGATTTTTTCTGGAAGGATTGGATCGTCTTGATGGTGCCGTCGAGATCGTCGCCGTCGCCGTCCTTGAGGGCCGAGCGCAACAAACGGTCGGCCCAGTTCGCCGCGTCATCGCGATGCGCGATCGACTTGATCGTTTGCATGACCCTGTCGAATTTCGTGTGACCCCGCGCATGCGTGTCCGAATAACCCTTGATCAAGCGGCGGGTCTTCAGGATCGCGACGGCCAGATCATAGTTGCGTTCAAGGGCCTCGGTCGCTTCGTTCAGCCAGCGTTTTTGGTGTTCTGTCTCCTGGGCGTGGCGCAGCGAACGGCGGCGCAGGGGTTTGAGGCTTGCCAGGCAGTAGAGCATGAGAAAGCCCGCAAGCGAGTAGGTCCGGACCCGGCGGCCCTTGTCGATGCGGCGGTCCAGCCAGGCATAGAGATTGCGTTTGCCTTTCAGCCATTTTGCCATGCCCGCCGGAAGGGCCGAGGAGATCTCTTCCAATCGCGGGTGCATGAACTCGGTCGTGCCAAGGATTTGCCCTGCGTCGAGGTTCAGGTCCTGTGCGATGCGCGCGCGGCGATCCGCCCGGGTTTTCAGATCCGCGACCCGAATGATGTCATCATAGGCCATGGCGTTGGCCAGATACTTTGCCGCCGTTTCGGTGAATGCGTAACCGTGGGCCTCGCCGCCCGCCGATTGGTCCTTGGCGGCGATGGCCCGGAGCGTTTCAAGATAGGCCTGCCCGTAAGTGGCATCCTGAAAATCCACGACTTTCTGCAAACCCAGAAAGGCCATGCCCTGTGCCTGTGTCGGTATATCGCTTCGCAGACGCTGCAGGAGCGCATTGGCGCGATCGTCCTGAAGGGCCTGCGGCACCGACGGGCTGGCGCCGCCAGCGGGCGCGGACGTGACCGGATTTTCATCCGCGCCACCAGCCTGGACCCGGGCAAATGCGGCGTCAAATGTACGACTGCTAGCCTCAACCCCCTTGCCGCTCTTTTGGATGACGGCATGGTAATCCGCGCGCGGAAACGGCAGCGCGCCGGAGGCGGAGAGGCTGCCGAAAAGGGCCGAGGATATGACCGATCCGTTCTCTACCGCCAAGCGGTTCATGTCAAAAACGATCTGGTGCCTGGCGACGATCCCGATCGCGTCCGATACCGCCCCGCTGTCTGCAATGCCTTCGCCCGGCGCCATTTTCTCGATCGTTGACAGGGATCGGTGGTTGGACGCGATCAGGGTGGTCCGGTCAGGGGTTACGATTCCGCGCAGGATCGAGCGGCCGGCCTCCATGTATTCCGCCGCTATGACGACATCCACGTCGCCGGGAGTCGGCATCTGCGCCAGCACCGGTTTCTGGCCGTCCTGGCCGGGCTGCATCATCTCGACATAATAGATTGTTGCGCCGGTCCGCTGTGCGACGCCCGGAACGGAGGTCGATTGCGCCACCCAACCGTTGCCTTCGGCCAGTTCCACGATCCAGTTGGTCAGAACACCGCCGCCCTGGCCGCCCATGGCGACGATCGCGATGGACAAGGGGCGATCGGTTGCGTTGCCTTTGGCCCGCAGGGGCAGTTTGACCGTTTCGTCCTTCATCCGGCCACCCCTTGGAAATTCACGGCGCGTCGGGCGCGGCGGTTTTGCAGGAAGGTGATCGCGGGCAGGGCGAGGCCGGATTTGAACCGGTCCCAGGGTCCGGGGTTGTGGATCACCTCGGCGCGGTAGAACGAGGGGCAGAGCACGGCGGCATCGGCCACCTCGCCACAGTTTCCACAGGCAACGCAGGTGGAATCGATCGCGGCGACGGGATCGTCGCGCAGGGGGTCGTCCAACGCCTTGACCGAAAGGGAGGGGCAGCCGGACAGCCGGATACAGGCGTGATCGCCGGTGCAGACGTCTTCGTCGACGCCAAAGCGTTCCTTGATGGTCCGTTTGCCAGCTTTCACGTCCTTGGCGACCTGAGGCTTTACGCGCCGTTGCTTGTTCAGCATGCATTCCGACGAGGCGACGATGATCTTGGGCCCCTCCGCGTCTGTTGTCAGGGCGTCCGTCAGGACGGCACGCATCTGGTTCACATCGTAGGTGTTGTCGATCTGGCGGACCCATTTGGCGCCCACGCCTTTCACCGCGTCGACAATTGAATTGTTGGTGGTTCGGCGCTTGTTGATGGCGCGCGACGACAGGATGTCCTGACCGCCCGTGGCCGAGGAATAGTAGTTGTCGATGATCAGGAACACGCCGTCATGCTTGTTAAAGACCGCATGCCCGATGCCGCTGGTCAGCCCGTTGTGCCAGAACCCGCCATCCCCCATGATCGAGATCGACCGTCTGGCGCCCTTGACGTTGAAGGCAGCCGAAGACGCCGCACCCAGCCCGTATCCCATTGTTGTCGCGCCAATGTTGAAAGGCGGCAGGATCGAGAAGAGATGACAGCCGATATCGGCCGAGACATGATGCTCGCCCCGTTCCTGGAAGACCAGTTTCATCGCCGTGAAGATCGGGCGTTCCGGACAGCCGGTACACAGCCCCGGCGGGCGCGGCGGGACCACGTCCTTGAGCGCGGCAACGGTTGGATTGGTCAGGATCGGCACCGGGTCGGGGGTCGGCGCGCGGTTGCCCAGAAGATTGCCTTCATGGTCTACAAGGAATTGTTCGATGCCACCTGTCAGTGCGGTGACAGTGTAGTCACCGGCCATGGGCAGGTATTTCTTGCCGTGGACCTCGGTTGGTTTTTTCAACCGGGCGATGTGGGTGGTGATGGACTGTTCGATGTATTCGGGCTGGCCTTCCTCGACGACCAGCACCGCATCCAGCCCTTCGCAGAACGCCTCTACCTCGCTTGGGATGGTCGGGTAACAGACATTCATCACGTAGATCGGCAGTTTCGCGTTGCCGTAGGCATCGCTGAGGCCAAGGAACTGAAGCGCCCTGATGGTGCTGTTGTACATCCCGCCCTGAACGATCAGGCCGGTTTTCCCGGTCTTGTCCTTGCCTTTTGGGCCGAAGAATTCGTTGAGACCGTTGTCCTTCACGAAGTCGATCGCAGCCGGCAGGCGGTGCGCGATCTTTTCGACTTCGTGCTCGTAGGCGGCAGGTGGCAGAACGATCCGGTCCAGGTCCCGCTTTGGGCTGTTCAGGGCGTCTTGCAGCGTGAAATCCGCGCGCACATTGTCCTTGCAGACGAATTGTCCGGTCATGTGGCAGGACCGGACCCGGACCTGAAGCAGCACGGGCGTGTTGGAGGCCTCGGACAGTTCGAACCCTTTTTCGATCAGCCCCACCATGCATTCCTGATCGGGGCGAGGGTCCAGCAGCCACATCTGCGATTTCATGGCAAAGGCGTGGGTGCGTTCCTGCATGATCGAGGAGCCTTCGCCATAGTCTTCGCCCACGATGACCATGGCGCCGCCCTTGACGCCGCCCGAGGCCAGGTTGGCAAGCGCATCAGAGGCGACATTGGTGCCCACGGTTGATTTCCAGGCCACTGCGCCGCGCAGCGGATACATGACCGAGGCCGACAGCATCGCACCGGCTGTCGCCTCGTTTGCCGAGCTTTGGAAGTTTACGCCCAGATCGTCGAGGATGTCATTCGCATCCGCCAGAACATCCATGAGATGCGAGATCGGCGAGCCCTGGTATCCGCCGACATAAGAGATGCCGGATTGCAGAAGCGCCTTGGTGATCGCGAGGATTCCCTCGCCGCGAAAGACGTCTCCATCCCCAAGCTTGAGATGCTCGACTTCCCTGGCAAACGATCGTTCGGCCATCTGTGCCTCCTGAAAAAATATATGGAAATGGATAATTTTATATGTAAAGTAAGTCAAGACGTTTCGCGCTGACAATGGGTCACTGCAGCGGCTCGCGGAAAGAAAAAGGTTGAAGAACATGCATGTAGCCCGCCCCGATTGCCCGGTTTCGGAAGTTCTTCCGGCGGTTTCGGCGTTTCTTGATTCGCCGGCGAAGCTGCTTTTGGGGGAGTCATCTGTCGCCGCGCAGGACGGTCGGACAATGGATGTTTTCAATCCCGCGACAGGCAGGAAGATTACCGAGGTGCCCAGGGGCGGGGCGGCAGAGATCGACATGGCCGTGCAGGCAGCCAAGGCCGCCTTGGATGGGGACTGGGCCCGGATGCGGCCGGTGGAACGCCAGCGTGTGCTGCTGAAACTGGCGGACCTGATTGAGGCCAATGGCGAAGAGCTGGCGCAGCTTGAGACATTGAACAACGGCAAATCCGTCATGCTGTCGCGGTTGGTCGAGGTCGGGAATTCCTCGAACTACCTGCGTTACATGGCCGGCTGGTCGACCAAGATCGAAGGCGCGACGATCGATGTATCGATCGCGGTGCCGCCGGGGGCAAGGTATCAGGCCTATACACGCAAGGAACCGGTCGGGGTGGTCGGGGCGATCACGCCTTGGAACTTTCCGCTCAACATGGCGATCTGGAAACTCGCCCCGGCGCTGGCATGTGGGAACACCGTCGTTTTGAAACCTGCCGAGGAGACACCTCTGACGTCTCTGCGCCTGGGAGAGCTGTGCCTGGAGGCCGGGTTGCCGCCCGGTGTCGTCAATGTGGTGTCGGGAACCGGTGCGGAGGCAGGTGCGGCGTTGACCGCGCATCCGGGTGTCAGCAAGCTGACCTTTACCGGGTCGACCGAGGTCGGCAGGATCATCGGCATCCAGGCGATGCAGGACATGAAGCGGGTGACTCTGGAACTGGGCGGCAAGGCCCCGATGGTCATGTTCGACGACATGGACCTGGATCAACTGTCCGAGGCGGCGAGGATCGGTGTCCTGTTCAACTCCGGACAGACCTGCTGTGCCGGAACGCGCATCTATGCGCAGCGCGGCATCTATCGGCAGGTCTGCGATGTCATGGCAGACGTGGTTGGCGCGATGCGAATTGGTCCGGGGCTTGATCCGTCCAACGCGATCAATCCGATGGTGTCGGCAAAACACCAGGCGCATGTGTCGGCCTGCATTGCAGGCGGTGTCGCGCAGGGGGCGACGCCGCTGCTGGAGACAGGGGCCCATGATGGCGAGGGATATTTCGTCAGGCCGCAAATCTTCACGGATGTCCGGCAGGACATGAAGATCATGCAGGACGAGGTCTTTGGGCCGGTGCTCACCATAACGCCGTTCGACGATCCGGACGACGCGATCCGGATGGCGAACGATACACGCTACGGCCTTGGCGCGTCGGTCTGGACGACCAACCTGAACACCATGCATCGCTATGTGCCGCAGCTCAAGGCGGGAACGGTCTGGGTGAATGCCCACAACGTGCCCGACGCGAACATGCCTTTCGGCGGCTACAAGCAGTCCGGCATTGGCCGTGAACACGGTCGGGCCGCGCTGGATGCCTATCTCGAAACGAAATCTGTCTGCATTGCGGTGAGGTGAGACCAATGGACACGACACGGAACAGGCCGACACCGCGCCACAACTTTCTGCGCGAGAACAACGGGCGCCATCAGATTCACCCGATGACCCATCCCCTGATCATCGAAGACCGTCCGCCGCGCATCATCGTCAAGGGCGACGGATCCTACGTGACCGATATCGACGGCAACACATATGTCGATGGGGTGGGCGGGCTGTGGAACGTCAATGTCGGTCACAACCGGGCCGAGGTCAAAGCGGCGATTGCCGCCCAGATGGAAGAGATCAGTTATTACTCCAGCTTTGCCGGCACCGTGACGCCGCCATCCATCGAGCTTTCGACCAAGATCATCGAGATGACGGCGCAAGAGGATATGGCGAGGGTCTTTTTTTCGGCCAACGGGTCGGATGCGGTTGAAACCGCGCTCAAGCTTTCCCGGCAGTATTGGAAGCTGGAGGGGGAACCGGAGCGCACCGGTTTCATTTCGCTCAAGCAGGGCTATCACGGCATCCAGTTTGGCGGCACCTCGGTCAACGGATCGACGCTCTATCGGTCTGCCTACGGTCCGCTCTTGCCGGGGTGCTTTCAGGTGGACAGCCCCTGGACCTACCGTAACCCCTATTCCGAGGACCCCGAGGCGCTTTCCGAGGCGGTCATCACACAGATCGACCGGCTGATCCAGCATCAGGGGGCGCATACGATCGCGGCCTTTATCGCGGAGCCGGTGCAGGGGGCCGGGGGCATCATTGTACCTCCCGAATGCTTCTGGCCCCGCCTGCGCAAGGTGCTGGACAAGTACGGCATCCTGCTGATCTCGGACGAGGTCGTGACCGGCTTCGGGCGCACGGGCGCGATGTTCGGCGCGCGCGGCTGGGGCGTGAAGCCCGACATCATGTGTTTCGCCAAGGGCATCACAGCGGGATACATCCCGCTGGGGGCAACGGTGATCAACAGCCGTGTCTTCGGGGCCTGGCAAAAGGGCATCGACCCGATGGGGTTCATCATGCACGGCTACACGTCCACGGGCCATGCGCTGGGTTGTGCGGCGGCCAATGCGACGCTGAAAATCGTGGAGGACGAGGACCTGCCCGGCAATGCGGCTCGCATGGGACAGCGGCTGATGGATGGGCTCAAGGACATTCCCGACTGGTCGTCGCTGGTGGGCGAGGTGCGCGGCAGGGGGCTGATGGTCGGGCTGGATCTGGTCTCCGACAAGGCCACGCGCGCGCCGATAGACCCCGGCAAAGGGCAGGGCGAAATGGTGGCGACTTTTGCGCGCGACGAGGGCGTTATCGTGCGGCCTGCCGGCCCGGTGATCATCATCTCGCCGCCGCTGACGCTGTCCCGGGATGAAACCGACAAGATCGTCGATGCGCTGACCAAGGCGCTGCGCCGGTACGAAGAGGAGAAGTAGCGATGCTTCCATTGCAGGATTTTCCAAGGTTCAAGGCGGCGGCCGTGCAAGCGAGCCCGGTGTTTCTGGATGCGCGCAAGACAGCGCAGAAGGCGGCTGATCTGATCGCGGAGGCGGCGTCGAACGGGGCGAAGCTTGTCGTTTTTCCCGAGGTGTTCATTCCGGGTTATCCCTATTGGAACTGGATCACCGATCCGGTGACGGGCGGGGCCTGGTTCGAAAAACTGGTGCGGGCATCGGTGTTTGCGGACGGCCCCGAGGTCGACATGATCCGCGACGCGGCAAAGGCACATGGGTGTCACGTGGTGATGGGGTTGAACGAACGCAGCCCGGTGTCACTGGGCGCGCTTTACAACACGCTTTTGTTCATCGGCCCGGATGGCGCGATCATCGGCAAGCACCGCAAGCTGGTTCCGACCTGGGCGGAAAAGCTGACCTGGACCGGTGGGGACGGGTCCAGCCTGAAAGTCTATGACACGGCAATTGGCCCGCTTGGCGGGTTGGCCTGCGGCGAGAACACCAACACGCTCGCCCGCTTCACGCTGCTGGCGCAGGGCGAGTTGGTGCATACCGCCAGCTATATCTCGTTGCCTGTTGCGCCCAAGGATTACGACATGGCCGAGGCGATCAAGCTGCGCAGCATGTCGCACAGTTTCGAGGGCAAGGTCTTTACCGTCGTGGCCACCTCGACTGTGTCCGAAGAGATCATCACCGCGATGGAGCGTATTCGCCCCGATGCGCGGGACATGCTCGGGCGAAAATCCAGCGCCTATTCCGGCGTGATCGGTCCCGATGGGCGAGAAGCCGTTCCGGGCCTGATCGATGACGAGGGCATCGTTTATGCCGAGATCGATCTTGGCAAATGCATCCAGCCCAAGCAGATGCACGACATCACCGGTCACTACAACCGGTTCGATATTTTCAACCTGCAGGTCAATCAACAGCCGCAAGAACCGGTTTCCCTGAACAGGCGCGCTGATGCGCCAGCGCGGGACAGCGCAATTGATGAGGTGCCCGGGGATGCCGCGATCAGCCAATCAAAGGGAGCCATCCAATGACCGAGATCAAACCCGAAGACGACATTCTTGGCCGCGCGCGGGTGCGTGATACGCCAGAACTTGAAGCCTATTACGCGGATCTGGCGAAGATCGAAACCGGGGCGCTCTGGACCGTGGCAAATGACATCGAACCATGGGAACCGACGCCGAAATCGGCCGCTGTGCATTGGAAATGGGCCGATTTGCGGCGCGAGGTCCTTCGCTCGATCGACCTGGTCCGGCCCGAGGATGCAGGCCGCCGGGTGGTCTATCTGCGCAATCCGCTGCGCAAGGATGTCAGCGCCGCCTGTGGCTGGCTGTTTTCCGGCATCCAGACCATGAAGGCGGGCGAACGCGCTCCGGCGCACCGCCACGCGGCCTCGGCCCTGCGGTTCATCAAGGAAGGGACGGGCGCCTATACCATCGTTGACGGATACAGGGTGGACCTCGGTGCGAATGATTTCGTTCTGACCCCGAACGGCACCTGGCACGAGCACGGCATCAAGGAAGACGGCACAACCTGCATCTGGCAGGACGGGCTCGACATTCCACTGACCAACTGCCTCGAGGCCAATTTCTACGAGGTCCACGCCGATGACTACCAGACCACTGACCTGCCGTGGAACGGCACCACGGCGACCTATGGCGGCTCGGCGCTGCTGCCGCAGACCGACAAGTGGGACAAGCCCTACTCGCCGCTGCTGAAATACTCCTGGGAGCCGACCTACGAGGCGCTTTTGCGCTACGCCAAGGTCAGCGAAGGCTCGCCCTATGACGGGCTGATCCTGCGCTATACCAACCCGCAGACCGGCGGCCATCCGATGCTGACCATGGGGGCCAGCATGCAGATGCTGCGCCCGGACCAGCATACCAAGGCCCACCGACACACCGGCAACGTGATCTACAACGTCGCGAAGGGCTCGGGCTATTCGATCGTCGGCGGCAAGCGTTTTGACTGGTCGGAACACGACATCTTCTGCGTGCCTGCCTGGACCTGGCACGAGCACTGCAACACCCAAGACGGCGACGACGCCTGCCTGTTCTCGTTCAACGATTTCCCGGTGATGGAGAAGCTCGGTTTCTGGGCGGAACAGGCGCTTGAGGATAATGACGGTCATCAGATCGTTGCGGACTGAATTCGAAGGAATAACAATATGAAACTCGTTACTTATCGCGATCACGCTGCCGGAGATGGCCGTCTTGGTGTCGTGGTGGACGGCCAGGTTATCGATGTGGAGTGGCTGGGCGAGGCCACTGGCGATGCGCTGCCGGACAATATGCTCGATTTGATCGACATGGGTCCCGATGCGCTTGCCGCGATCACGCGCGCCCTTGATGCAACAAACGCAGCACGTCCCGCAGGGCTTGCAGTGCCGGAAGAAAACGTGCGCCTGCTGGCCCCGATCCCGCGCCCGCGCAAGAACATTTTCGGCATCGGGTTGAACTATGTTGAGCATGTCGCGGAAAGCGCCAAATCGCTCGACACGTCGAAGGATCTGCCAAAAGAGCCGGTGGTGTTTTCCAAGCCACCGACCAGTGTGATCGCCAGCGGCGAGGGCATTCAGCACAATGCCGCGATGACCCAGCAGCTGGACTGGGAGGTCGAACTGGCAGTCATCATAGGAAAGCGCGCCACCCGCATCGCCAAGGATGACGCCATGAGCCATGTCTTTGGCTATTCGGTGATCAATGATGTGTCGGCGCGTGACAACCGCCGCGCCGGGCAGTGGATTTTTTCCAAGGGCCAGGACACGTTCTGCCCCTTTGGCCCGGCGATCATCACCGCCGACGACGTCCCGGATCCGCACAACCTCGACCTGTGGTTGACCAAGAACGGTGAGGAAAAGCAGCGTTCCAATACCAGGCACCTGCTTTTTGATATTCCCACGCTGATCGCCGACATCTCGTCCGGCATCACGCTGGAACCCGGGGACATCATCGCGACCGGCACACCCGCGGGCGTCGGGGCGGGGCGCGATCCGCAGGAATGGATGTGGCCCGGTGACGTGATCGAGTGCGGTGTCGAAGGTATCGGCGTGCTGCGCAATCCGGTTGTGAAGATCGGAGCCTGACATGACAGCCATTCAGGACAACATGCACCAGACTCTGCGCATCGGGCAGATCGTTCCGTCTTCAAATCTGACGATGGAACGCGAGATCCCGGCCATGCTGCGGGCCCGCGAGGCACAGTTCCCCGAGCGCTTCTCGTTCCATTCCAGCCGGATGCGGATGAAGAAAGTCACCAAGGAAGAGCTGGCGGCGATGGACCACGACAGCGACCGCTGCGCGCTGGAACTCAGTGACGGCGCGGTCGACGTGATGGGCTATGCCTGCCTGGTGGCGATCATGTCGATGGGCAAGGGCTATCACCGCGAAAGCCAGGCGCGATTGCACCAGGTCACGGTAGACAATGGCCGCCCCGCGCCGGTGGTCAGCTCGGCGGGTGCGCTCGTCGATGGGCTGCATTTGATGGGGGCCAAACGCATCTCGATCGTGACGCCTTACATGCGCCCGCTGACCAATTTGGTTGCCGAGTATATTGAGGCCGAAGGCGTCGAAGTCTCCGACAGCATCGCGCTGGAAATCCCCGACAATCTGGAAGTTGCGGCCCAGGACCCGCTGAACCTGCTGGATATCTACAAACGGGTGAACCTCAAGAATATTGACGCCCTGGTGCTCTCGGCCTGCGTGCAGATGCCGTCGCTCGCAGCGATCCAGAAGGTCGAAGACGAATGCGGTATTCCGGTACTTTCCGCGTCCGTCGCAACAACCCACCAAATGCTCAATTCCCTTGGCTTGCGTGCCGAGGTCAAAGGCTGCGGCGCGTTGCTCTCGGGAGCATACGTTTAATCCAGCCAGAAAACATTCTCGATGGGAGGAAGAAGAAGATGACCAGATTGAAGACTTTTCAGGAACTGTTTCGAAGAGACCGCAGGCCGGGTGATCTGGTTTTCGCCTATATATTTCTTGGGTTTTGCCTGTTTCTCCTGTTCAACCTTGGGGATCAGGCGCAATGGCTGGACAAAACCAAGACGGTTGCCCAGCCAGCGTTTTGGCCGACCGTCGCGGTTGTGGGGATGTGCCTGTTCGCTGGGTTGCATCTGATCGGATCGCTTGTGTCGCCGCGAATTGCCGGGCGCCTGAAGGAAGGGGTTTTCTGGCTTCGCTCCGGGGAGTACGTGCTCTACTTCCTGATCTATGTCTGGTGCGTCCCAATTGTCGGCTATCTGCTGTCGACGATTGTGTTCGCCGTCTTCCTGACAGTTCGGTTGGGCTATCGCAGCCGCGAGGCCATTGTCAGTGCTGCACTATTCGGGCTTGCCGTTGTTTTGGTGTTCCGCGCCGGGCTGCAGGTGAAGATCCCACCGGGCCAAATCTATGAATATCTGCCGGACTCCATTCGGACGTTCGCCATGGTTTATCTGTGAGGGCCTGAAAAATGGAAGCTATACTTGGTGGAATTCAGATCCTGCTGTCATGGCAGGTCATGATTGCCCTTCTGGTGGGGTCTGTCGGTGGCGTAATCATCGGTGCAATCCCCGGGGTTGGAGCAGCTGTTGCCATCGCGATCCTGTTGCCGGCGACCTTCGCCTTCGAACCGATTGTGGGGCTGACGATCCTGTTGGGGATCTACGGAAGCTCGATGTACGGGGGGTCCATACCGGCGATCCTGCTCAATACGCCAGGCACACCGGTGAATGCCCTGACCACTTATGACGGGTATCCAATGACCAAGCGCGGTCAGGCGCATCGCGCGCTGTCACTTGCGTATTCGGCCAGTTTCTTTGGCGGCGTGTTCGCAATCATCTGTCTGATCGTTCTGGCGCCGGTCCTCGCCTGGATTGCCCCGAATTTCGGCAGCCGCGAGATCTTCCTGGCCGCTTTACTGGGTATCATCCTGGTGATCCTTGCCCATCGCGGACAGATCATGGCCGCCGGCATGATGGCCTTCTTCGGGATTTTCCTGAGCACGGTTGGCCTGGAATCCGCAAAATACACCCATCGTTTCACCTTTGGTCAGGACTGGCTGACCGGGGGCATCAACCTGATCGTCATTGTCCTTGGCCTGTTTGCGGTCAGTCAGGCTTTGCTCCTGTTGCTTGAAAAAGAAAAGGAGCCAGAGTCGGCACGCGTGGAGGGAAGCCTCTGGGGTGGTTTTGCAGAACTGCTCGGGCTGAAGCGTGTGGCGAGCGTTGCGTCGAGCCTTGGCGTCATGATGGGCACGATTCCGGGTGTCGGGGAGTTTACCGCGCAGTTCCTGTCTTACACATATGCGCAAAAGACCTCGAAAACTCCGGAAGCTTTTGGCGATGGATCGCCAGAGGGCCTCGTGGCTTCGGAATGCGCCAACAACGCGGTGCCGGCGGCTGCGATGATCCCGCTACTGGCACTTGGTGTTCCCGGCGAGGCATTGACGGCGATGATGCTGTCGGTCTTTTACGTTCACAACGTCATTCCAGGGCCGCAACTGTTCCAGAATGAACTGGACTTTGTGATGGCCCTTTATATGGCCATGCTTTTGTTGAACGTGATCGTCATCATTTTCCTGCTTTCATCCACAAACCTGCTGCTGAAGATCACCCAGATTCCAACCCGGTTTCTGGGCATGATGATCCTGGTGCTGAGTTTCGTGGGCGTTTACTCGATGCGGAACTCTCCGGTCGATTGCGCGATGGCGGCGGGCTTCGGGATATTCGGTCTGATCCTGAAACGGCTGAACCTGCCAATTGTGCCGATCATTCTTGGCGTTGTCCTGGGCGCGATCATGGAAGTGAAGCTTCGTAGCGCAATGGCAAGGATCGAACAGCCGCTTGATTGGTTCAATCGCCCAATCTCTGTGATCTTGATCCTGCTGATCCTGTTCGTCATCGGCAACCACTATCGGGCGCTCATTCTCGAGCACAGATCGAGATTGCAGAAAGCAGCGGAAGGCGAACTGGAAGACCTGAGCGAAGGAAAAGTTGCTCCGGAGGGGTTCTGATCCCTGACAAACAAGGTTCATGCAAATGAGAAAGTTTACATATAAAGTAAAATGTAATAATCTGTTTGCGCGAACCACTAACCAAAAGAGTGCGGCACATGGATCGCACGACCACCAGCCGACAGAGAGGAACCTAAAATGAAGAAAATTTTTGCAGCACTGGCACTTGGAACAGGCTTGATGGGAACGGCTGTCCTTGCAGAATACCCCGAGAAACCTGTTGAATTCATCGTTCCATTTCCTCCAGGGGATCTTGAAGACCTGCTGACACGGATCATTGCCGATGAGTTCCAGGACACTTACGGTGTTCCGGCCGCGGTTGTGAACAAACCGGGCGGGGGAGGCGGCCCGTTCCCGGGCGCCGTGTCGGTCGCGAATGCGCCGGCGGATGGGTACACGATCGGGTCCTTTGTGATTGGCGTTCCGGTGGTTGGGCCGACAATCGGCATTCCTGATCTCAGCCCCGACCCCTTTGAGCCGATCGGGATTTTCCTGACGTATCCATTCGTCGTCGCGGCCAAGGGCGACGCGCCCTATTCCACAATGGAAGAACTGGCCGCGCATGCGAAGGAGAACAGTGTCCTGTTCGGGCATTTCGGCGAACGCTCCATTCCGCGCCGCCACATGATCGCGGTGTCGCGCCAGCTTGGTTTTGAATTCTCGTCAGAGGCGGCTTTCGACGCGCTTGACTGCAATACGCTGGCATCGGGCGATGCGGATGTGATTTCGACAACTGCGCAGCTGATTTTCCCATGCCTGGACAAACTGAAGATTCTGGCGTCGGCGACGAACGAGAGGATCTCGATCATGCCGGATGTGCCGACAATGGGAGAAATCGCGCCCGCGCTTGACCTGTCCACCTGGAACGGCCTGTTTGTTCACAAGGACACGCCGGCCGATATCCGCGAAAAAATCGAAGCCGTTGCGGTTGCGGCGCTCAACTCTGATGCCGCAAAGGAGCTGGCCAAAAACACTGGTGCGGTCATCTACTGGAAGTCTGCGGAAGACTCCAAAGCTCAGATCGAAAGCGATATCAAGGTCCTCGAGATCATCGACGATCTGGTTGCAGGCAACTAAACCGGATGCCGCCGGGTTCGCGCTCGGCGGCGTTTTCATTTCCAGGCACGGGGTCCATGACCGAAAAACGCAACATTCTCTGGATCATGTGTGACCAGCTGAGGTTTGATTACCTCAGCTGTTATGGTCATGAGCGCCTGCACACACCCAATATCGACCAACTGGCGGAACGCGGTGTGCGTTTTACCAATGCCTATGTGCAGGCGACCGTTTGCGGGCCGTCGCGCATGTCAGCCTATACCGGGCGGTATGTGCGCTCGCATGGATCGACGCAGAACGGCATACCGCTGCGCGTTGGCGAACCTACCCTGGGCGATCATTTGCGCGCTATCGGGATGCGGAACGTCCTGATCGGAAAAACCCACATGCGGCCTGATCTGGACGGGATGAAGCGCCTGGGGGTCGACCCGGACTCTGAAATTGGCAGCCGTGTCGGCGAAGGCGGGTTCGAGGCATTTGACCGGGACGACGGCGTGCACCCGACCGGTTATCGAAAGAAGGAACCGGACTATAATGACTACCTGCGCCATGCGGGTTTTCAGGCCGAAAACCCATGGGAATACTGGGCGAACTCGGCTGAAGGCGAAGACGGACAGGACCACAGCGGCTGGCTTTTGTCACATGCCGACAAGCCTGCGCGCGTTCCCGAAGAGCATTCGGAAACCGCCTATATGACGCGCCGCGCGATGGAATTCATGGCAGAAGCCGAAAAGGACGGGCGCCCCTGGTGTGCGCACCTGTCCTATATCAAGCCGCACTGGCCCTATATCGTGCCGGCCCCGTATCATGACATGTACGGTCCTGATGATGTCAAACCTGTCGTCAGAAGTGCCGAAGAACTGGAGACCGCGCACCCGCTGTTCAAGGCGATGACCGAGGAGGTCTATTCCCGCAACTTCGCCCGCGACGAGGTGCGCGATAGGGTGATCCCGGCCTATATGGGTTTGATCAGGCAGATCGACGATCAACTGGGGCAGCTGTTCACGTTCATGCAGGACCGGGGCCTCGACGATAACACCATGATCGTCTTTACAGCGGATCATGGCGACTATCTGGGCGATCACTGGATGGGCGAAAAGTACCTGTTCTATGAAGCTGCCGCGAAGGTTCCGCTGATCATATGCGATCCCGCAAGTGAGGCGGATACAACCCGTGGTACGGTATCGGATGCGTTGGTCGAAATGATCGACCTGGCACCGACATTCGTGGACTACGCCGGTGGCGAACCGCCGCTGCACATTCTGGAGGGCAGGTCCCTGCTGCCGCTGCTGCACGATGACGCCTGTGTCTGGGACCGGAAACATGTGTTTTCGGAACTGGATTATTCCAACCTTCCCGCCCGGCTGAAGCTGGGTCAGGAGGTGCAGGGTTGCCGTGCCACCATGGTCTTTGACGGTCGGTTCAAGATGGTCGAGGTGATGGGGTTCCCGCCCATCCTGTTCGATCTCGAATCCGACCCGGACGAGTTGCGCGATCTCGGCCGCGATCCATCTGCGGAGCATGTCCGGCAACGGCTCAAATCCGCGCTGGATGCGTGGCACCGCAACACAAGGCAGCGGATCACCAAAAGCGATGCGGCCTATCGGGCCATGGACCCGATCCTGCGTGAAAGCGATCCTGACCTGATGGCGGGTGTGATCATCGGCTACTGGGACGAGGATGAGGTCGAGAGCGAGCGGCGCAAGATTGCGCGCATCCTTGCGGAAAACCCGAAACAGCAATGATCCCGGTCAGGTGGACAACCCTGCAAGGCTTGTCCCGCCACAGACGAACAGCACCTGGCCGGTGACGAAACCCGAATTGTCGTCGAGAAAAAACAGGGCTGCGTTGGCGATGTCCTCGGCGGTTCCGATCCGGCGCACGGGGATGCCATTTGCGATCTTTTCCTGTTGTGCGCCGTCCCTGGGAACAATCGCCCAGAAGTTCTCTGTCAGCACGGGGCCGGGCGCGATCACGTTCACGGTAATGCCCTTCGGGGCTAGCTCCAGCGCCCATGTCCGGGCAAGGCCGTTGATGCCCGCCTTTGTTGCCGAATAGGCGGACCGGGTGGGCATGCCCTGCAACGAACGCGAACTGACGAACACCACGCGCCCGTGCCCACGTTCAACCATTCCCGGCAGCGCCGCCTGTGTCAGCGCCATTGGTGCGGCAAGATGCAACTGCGCGAGCTTCAGCACATCCGCGGGGTTCGCGTCTTCCAGGAGGTTCGGCAAGATCAGGCCTGCATTGTGGACCAGCGCGCCGATCTCGTGGATCTCGCAGATGCGCGTTGCGACTTCTGCCGTTGCGGTCGCGTCGGTGAGATCGACGGTGTAGCCGTGCAGATCGTCATGGTTGTCTTGTGGCATTTCAAGACCAAGGGAGACCACCGCTTCACCGCGCTCCAGCAAAGCGCGGGCGATCGCTGCCCCGATGCCGGAGTTGCCGCCGGTGATCAGTGTCGTGCGCTTGGTCATTGATTGGTCTCTTCCACGAGGGCGAAGACACGCAGCGGGCTGCCGGAACCGCCCTCGATCTTCAATGGGCAGGCCACGATCAGCGCGCCAAATGTCGGAAGCTTGTCGAGATTGGTCAGGCATTGCAGCCCGTAGCGCCCGTTGCCATGCAGGATCGAATGCGCGGGAAGGGGCGGGTTGAAATGGAACGCTTGCCCCGCATCCGTGCCGACAGTCTCGACCGCAAGACCGATACAGTTGCGCTCGTTCACCAGAAACTCCATTGCGCCACCGTCAGGTCCGGGCGAATGCGCGCCGTCTTCCTTCAGGTTCAGGTAGTCGGGCGTTCCGACCCGCTTGTGCCAATCCGTGCGCAGGGCGATCCAGTGACGGTCGGGTATCATTCCGTTCCTGGCTTCCCAATCGGCCAGAAAGGCACGCGTCAGGACGAAATCCTCATCCGCCGCGGCCTCGTCGGAAATGTCGATAACGACAGCAGGTGCGACGAAATCCTGCGGCGGCACCGCGTCAACCGTGTTGGCAGGCAAATCCTTGCCAGTGACCCAATGCGCCGGGGCGTCAAAATGGGTGCCGGTATGTTCGTTCATCGAGATGTTGTTCCAATACCAGGCAGGGCCGTTGTCGTCGTAACGCGAGACTTTTTCCATCCGGAACGGCGCGCATTGTCCGAATTCGGCCGGCAACACGATCACCGGGAAATCCGGGCTGAGCGTGTTGGTAAGGTCTATGCACTCAACCCGGCCTGTGGCGAGTGCCTCGGCAAGTGCGGTCAGCGGCGATTGGGACATCAGTTTTCCTCCCTCTGGGTGAGAAGCGGGTTGGACTGCCAACGCGCGAAAAGATCCCTGGCGACGTCCCCGGCACAAGTGATCGCCTGTCCCTGACGCAGGGCGGAAATCACCGTGCGCGCCAGTTGCCCGGGCGTGACCTTTGGTGGTGGAAGGCGCTGGTGCCAGTCATCGTCGACGGGGCCGGTCAGAACAGACATGACGCGGATGCCGGATTTCTGCATCTCTCCGCGAAAACCGGCCAGAAGCGAAAGCCGGGCGGCGGCGCTGGCCGCAGATCCGGAAAAACCGGCATGCCCGGTCAATCCCGAGACCGGGATGACATCAAGAAACGCCGCAGCCGAATTCACCCCGTCGTCGGATCGCGCGCCAAGCGCTGGGCCAAAGGCCTGAGCAAGCCGCATCAGGCCAGCCACGCCAATGTCGAACCCGGCCTGAAGATCGGACAGCTTCGCCCCAAAAGCGACGCCGCCTTCTCGCACGTGTCCTGCGGTGTTGACCACGATGTCCACCCGTCCGCCCAATTGCGCGGCAAGGGAGTCGACGCTGCGGGTATCGGTCAGGTTCAATGGGACCGGCTCAATCCCGTCCAGTGCGGCAATCGCGTCCTTGCCCGAAAAGCGCGTGAGCGGATCACTGTCGCCAAGGAATACGGTTCCGGAGCCTGCGTCGAGAAGAGCGCGCGCAATCGCCTGCCCAGTGGGGCTGCGGCCGTCGGTCACAAGAATGCGCCGGTGTTTCGGATCGGCGGTGAAACTGCGCAATTGCGGATCGTCCTGCATGTTTGGCACATCCCCTATCGGCATTGCGAACAGGGCGGGATTGCCGCCGCGATCGAGTTTCAAAGTCATGCGCACCTTGTCGCCGGTCGTGACCTCGCCGTGAAGGTGCACAATTGCCGTCGGGCCAGCGTCAAGGCGAACCGTGCCGATCCGCCAGGGCATATGGTTGCGAAAGTAGGTGTCGGTGGAGTGGCGGATCGTGGTTTGCGCCGCGATCTGGCCGCCTGTGTCCTGGTCGCGCCAGGCCAGAGTACCCCAACAGGAGGGACAACGGTCGCGCGGCGGATAGGTCGCGTGATTGCAGCTCTCGCAGACTTGCAGGACAAAGCGCCCTTGCGCGGCAAAGGTCGCCATTTCCCTGGCGGCGCGGCTGCGCAGGCCCGGGGGAACATGACCAAGTGTGCTGCGTTTCAGAGGATCCTTGCGCCTGGGACGCGGCAGCGGGTCGGTCATCGCAGCGCCTCCTGCTCAAGAACGGCTGCCCCGGTACAGGTGCCACGGTCATAGTTCACCAGTCCAAAGCCGGAGACCAATGCGCGCGTGGCCTTGCGAACCTGATCGCCCAATGGACAATGCAGGATTTGCCGCAGCGCCTCGGTCAGGTTTTGAAACCCGCCAGCGGCGCCGGCCTGCCCTGCGGAAAGCTGCCCGCCATTGGTGTTCAGTGGCACAGACCCGGATATCGTGAACTCATTCGCCGAGATGAAGTCTGGCAGGTCCTGCTTGGCGCAAAACCCCAGATCGGCAAGCTGCATCGCCACGATCACCGGATAATCGTCGTAGGCCTGTACATTGTGCATGTCCTCTGGTCCACAGTCGGCGCGACCCCACAGCGCATCCCGGTCGCGTTCCCATCCGCCGCGATCCTGTACCGTGTCATCCATAAAGGCGTTGTGCCGCTCAATCGTTGCAAGAACGCGTGCGGTGGACAGCCCGAACGCCTCGGCCCTTTCCGGTGTTGTTACCAGGAACGCCTCTGCGCCGGCGCAGGGCATCACGCAATCGAACAGGTGAACCGGGTCCGAGATCGGCCGGGCCTTTAGATACTTCTCAAGGGTCAGCGGGGTTTGCATCAATGCCAATGGGTTTGACAACGCATTGCTGCGCTGCGCCACGCAGAGCTTGCCGAAACTTTCGCGCGTGACCCCGAACTGGCGCATGAAATTGTCTGTGATCAGGGCAAAGGTCGCATTCGGGCCGCCGAACCCGTAGGGGTAGGTCGCATCCTGCGAAAACCTTGAAAACCCGGCCAGCGTCTGGCGATAGCTGTCGATCTGGTTGGTATCCGCGGCGACACAGGCCACGATTTCGGCATCGCCGCACTGCACGGCGCGTGCGGCGCGCCGCAGCGCCATGACACCACTGGCGCCACCGGTCGGAATGTGATCCATCCAGCGCGGGCTGAGGCCAAGATGCTGGACCACGCCCACAACCGTATCCGGTGCGGCGGAAAAACTGGCGAAACAGAACCCGTCGATATCGGCGGGACCGAGCCCGGTTGTCTGGCCAAGCCTGTGCAGGGCTGCACCCGCCCACCAATGCGCGGATTCGGGTGAAAACCGCACATAGGGGACGGTTGTCGGCGCGCAGACGACAACTCCTTCATATGGAGATTGCCGCCGCATTACCCTTGCCGTTTCTTGAGGTGGCGCGTGTCGATGAAACGGCCAAGCGCTGCGGTTTCCTCCAGCAGTGATTTCAGCTTGCCACGCAGGATCTTCTGGGTTGCCGTCAGTGGCAGTTCCTCGACGAAGGCGATCCAGCCCGGCACCTTGTAATAGGCCATCTGGTCGAGCGCCCAATGCGCAATCTCTGCGGCTTTTGCGTGGTCACCGTCGCCAGCCTCCAGGATCAGAAACGCCGCGACCTCATCCCCCCGCACATCGTCCGGATGCGCGGCGGCGGCAGAGATGCGAATCTCGGGGTGCCGGTTGAGAATGCTTTCAACCTCGACAGCGGCGATGTTTTCACCCGACCGGCGGATAACATTCTTTTTCCGGTCCACGAAATGCAAGGACCCGTCTTCATCCTGCAGCACGACGTCGCCGGTATTCAGCCACCCGCCTTTCCAGAGTTCCGCGGTTGCATCCGGGTTCTTGAGGTAGCCGGCGCAGAACCCATAGCGCGGGTTGTCCCCGGCCCGCCGCACCAGCAACTCGCCGGGAATACCTGGCCTGACATCCTGCCCGGCGTCGTCTACGACCCGGACGTGAACATCGGCGCATGGCCTGCCGAAGCAGGAACTGCCCACCTTGCGCGGCTCTTCATGTGCGCTGATGACGCCGCCGCTACCGGTCTCCGTGCAGGCCCAGGCTTCGATGAGGGGAAATCCGTAGCGGTCTTCGAATTCAGCATGGAGCTTGGGATCCACGCCCGCGCCAAAGCCAAATCGTACCTTGTGATCGCGATCGGTTTCCAAGGGTTCCGCCCCCATCAGCATCGGCGGCATAACGCCCAGATAGTGGACAACGGTTGCCCCGGATTTGCGCACGGAGTCCCACCAGCTGCGCGGGTGAAACCGATCGAGCAGGGTCAGGCAGCCGCCAGTGGTGATCATTGCCATGACTGACACGGCCATGGCATTCATGTGAAAGAGCGGCAGCGGAGTCAGCATGTGCTCTTCGTCGCGGCGCAGGCTGATATGGCCGCCGGTTTCGGCGTACCAATCGCCGGAATGAAGAAAATATTCGTTTGTGAGTATGCAGCCCTTTGGCCGCCCCGTCGTTCCCGACGTGTAAAGCAGCGCGCATTCGGTATCGGCCCCCAAACCCGCGTGTGTCGCTGACGGCGCAGGTGCCCGGGGGATGTCCGCATCCGGGGTGATCACCAAGGCGGACGACTCCGCATGGGCAACTGCCTGAGACATTTCCGCCAACCGCTCTGGGAGGACGATGGCCAGCACCATTTCCGAATGCGCGGCCATGTATTCCAGTTCGGCGAGCCGAAGATCGGGATTGATCGGAACGACAGAAGCGCCGAGTTTGTTCAGGGCAAGCCAGATCTCGATGAAAACAGGCCGGTTCTGCAGCAATAGCCCGATGCGGTGGCCATGCCCGAAACCGCTGGCGGCAAACCGGTCGGCCCAGGTTGCGACGCGATCCGCCATCTGCGTGTAGGAGATGTCACCCGCGGCAATGCCGTAAAGCCCGGCGGTTTCCTCAAGCACATGCAGGAACGGCGCGTCGATGCGTCGCGCAGCCGTGTCCGCAAAACGGGCAAAGACCGTGTTCATGATCTCCCAACCCTCAAATGAATAGCTGCAAGTTGCCAAAGGGCGCGTCAAAGTTGATCAGGTCCACCCGCTTGAGCATGATCCTGAGGGTACCTTCGACCTCGACGAGGTCATGACTGACCCAGCCGGAATAGCGTTCCAGATGGTCGCCCCGGGTTTCCGTGTAGATGAAGGAGGTGCGCAGCCTGTAGATGCCGTCGTCTTCGCCAAGTGAAAGCACACGCGGGCGCTGCAGCAGGTGATGGCACCGGCTTTTGGGCTTCTGGCTGAAAGTCCGTTCGCCCGACAGCCGTTCCACCCGCACCGTCAGCAAAAGCTGGTCTTCATACATCAGTGACGGCTGCAGGACCGGGTCCTGTTGCTGCCACTCCAGCGGCATCCAATAGCGCCCCTCGTCGTGAAACAGCGCCAGCCAGTCTTCCCAGCGCATCTCGTCCAGCGTCGCGGCCTCGTCATAGACGAAATCAATCAGTTGCTCGGGGGTCATGCGCCGACCTCCGGTTTCTGATCCATTCCCTGAACCATGAATTTGCGCCAGGCATAAAACGTGTTTCGCATCTGGCGTTCCGACGTACCGTTCACGACCTCGGTCACGTCTTCCGGCTCTCCATCCTCATAGAGCCGCCGCAGGTTGACCCATTCGTTGGCATCCGACAGCAGGCCTTCTTGCGCGCGTTCGTACATCTCCAGATCGTCATGCCCGACAATCGACGTTGGCGCGTTGATGAACCGGTTGTACATCAGCGCACGCTCATAGATTTTGTCTGGCGCACCGACCAGCTTGAACACCCAGCTTTCCACCAGAGTCTTGTCCACTGCGATCGGGATGAAGTTGCGCAGAATGCCGACCGGACCCTTCACCATGACATTCGGGAAGTAGAGCGTGTTGTGACGGATATCGCCGAGGATTTCATGGGCGCGGGTCTCGCCATAGGCCTCGACCATCATCTCGAGATAGCCGTCGACATCGTCGTAATCCTGATGGATCGAGCCCGAAACGCCGGAATGCCCGTGACCATTTGGCCAGACCCGGATGCCCGCGCTTTCGTAGAACTCATAGGGGCTCATGAAGGGCGCATAGAGCTGAACCGCCATGGGGGTTTCGGTGAAGCGGTGCTTTTCGCGCTCCCACACGCTGACGGCGGTTCCCGCGCTGCTTTCATGCGCGACCATCGGGTGGCAGGTATCGGTCTGGTTATCGACCAGCATCTTCCAGTTGCAGGTATGCATATAGCGGATCGGTGCGGCGATGATCTCGACCTCGCCCTTGGGGGAACGATCGACCATGTTGTCAATCGTCGAGAGGGAGTCGCCGAAATAGTCTTTGAAACTCAGACCGGTTTCGGACAGGCGGGCAAAGATGAACCCCCGGTAGATTTCAACGTTCTCGACACGCGCCAACCCGTTTCTGGCCCGATCGTTGTCGAACCCCGTGCCTTCGTAGCCCTTCTTGAGCGGGATCGCCAAAAGCGACCCATCGGTCTTGAAACTCCAGGCATGATAGGGGCAACGAAAAAACTTGCCGGTGTTGCCACAGGGTTCGGACGCGATCTTGACCCCTTTGTGGGGGCAGCGGTTGTGAAGAACGTGAACCGTTCCGTTCTTGTGCCGCGAAATCAGGATCGGCTGATGGCCGATCTTGCTGGTGATATAGTCGCCGGGGTTTTTCAGTTGGCTTTCGTGCCCGACATAGACCCAGGAATTCGGGAACAGCTGCTCCATCTCAAGGTCGAAAACTTCCTTGTCGACATAGACATCCCTGTGCACGGCATGTCCCTTGACCAGGTTTTCGACGGCCTTGGCATTGCCACGATAGCGATCCATGCTGCTCTCCTTTGTCTGTCGGTTAGAGGTCGAGGACCAGTTTGGGCGTCTTTGACCGCGACACGCAGATCTGCATGACGGTGTTTGACGCCTTCTCGGCATCGCTCAGGATGACGTCGCGGTGATCCGGGATGCCTTCGATGACATCGCATTGACAGATACCGCAATCCCCGCGCTGGCAGTCGTAAAGCGGGTCCAACCCTGCCTCTTCCAGGGCCTCGATGATGCTTTTGTCTGCCGGTATGTGGATGATCTGGCCGGTATCGCTGATTTCGACGTCAAAGGCGGTGTTCCCGCTTTCGTCCGCGTCGGTCGCGAACAGTTCGTAGTGGATGCGCGCGTCGTCCCACCCGAGGTCTTTCGCGGTGCTTTTCACGGCTTCGATCATGCCTGCCGGGCCGCAGAAATAGGCATGAGATCCGGCAGGGGCACCTTGCAGAATCGCGCGGATATTCATGGCGCTCGTCTGATCGTTATAGTGAAGGTGGAGCGCCTTTCCGCAGATCGCCTGCGCCTCGGCCACAAAACCGAGCGCATTTTCGGTTCGGCCCGCATAGTGCATCTCGAAAGCGCGGCCCGTCGCGGCAAGTTCGGCGGCAATCGACAGGATCGGGGTGATTCCGATGCCGCCAGCGATCAGCACCGCATGTTCGTCGTGATCCCCCAGGGGAAACTGGTTGGCGGGCTCCGAGACCTTGATCGTGTCACCGGGTTTGAGCGCGTGCATGAATTTCGATCCGCCGGTGCTGTCTTTTTCAAGGAGAACACCAAGCGCGACGTTTTCTTCTGTCAGGTTTGGCAGTCGCACCAGTGAATAGGCGCGGCTGCCTCCGCCCGATAGCTCCACTCTCAGATGGGCGCCTGCTTGCCAGCCCTGAAAGCCGCCAACCTGCGGCTTGAGAAGAATTCGTTTGATGTCACGGGTTTCGGACGAAACAGCGATAACCTCACAAGCCACGGTCGACATCCTCGTCCCCTAGAATCAAGTTTATGCGTTTGCATAGGTTTATATATAAAATGTTTGGTGTCAACCACCACCGAAACCAGCTCGGTCTGCGAAATACTGGTTTCGTGCTGGTCGATCTCCCCTGTAATCCGGCTTGTCGCAAACCATTGCAGGGACTTGAAACCCGGTTGTTTTCACCTGCCGCGCTGTTTGATGGCCTGCTGAGCTGCGGGCGCAAGAACCAAGAACATGACTGCGCTGGCCAGGTGATCCGCCAATATCACCAACACCTATGCGCCCGGTCCGATCCAGGTGCCGGCACGGATCAGTTGCGATGAT
Source organism: uncultured Rhodobacterales bacterium (assembly GCA_964351155.1). GTDB lineage: Bacteria > Pseudomonadota > Alphaproteobacteria > Rhodobacterales > Rhodobacteraceae > CAYGNE01. The sequence goes on from CAYGNE010000005.1 coordinate 29,645, forward strand.
GCCTTGGACAAGACGTGGCGCATGAACAGTGACGTCAGCGGCGCGGCGTCTAGGACGTCATGGAAAACCGTTTGCAGATCGCGCCGGGCAACGTTCGATATGTGGCAAAGCCCATCGCGTCGTAATAGGCCAATGCAATATCGTTTGAAGCCCCGATGGTGGCGTCAATGTCGCGCAATCCTGCCTTTGCGGCCGCCGTTCTGGAAGCGGTGAACAGGGCCCGGCCTACACCCAGCCGCCGCGCATCCGCAGATACATAGGTCCCGATGACGCCCCACCCGTCCGGCACTTCATAGGGATTTCCGGGCCCTGCAATCTTGAGGGATTGAAACCCCAGAATGACGCCCTGCGCGTTGCGCGCAACCGAACATCTGAGCCTGTCGGGGCCCTGAATGTAATGCGCCGCGACGAATTGTGGCGAACTGGGTCGGCTGCTGCCCCACCGTGCAATGATCTCGGCAAGAACAGCGCTCATTCCCGTCGCATCGCTGGCGGTGGCCTCTGTGACGTTGATCAACTTTATACTCGCTTCCGGTTGGCGCCTTGTCAGTTTGCGCGGCAATGGCATGATAAAGACCGGGCCGCGTTCCTTCATTGTACAAGAACGACTGGTTGAGATGTGAGGAGTCGCAAAAACCTGTTGCCGGCGCAATCGTGAAAGCATTCATATCACTGTCGCGAAGCTGTTGCCGGGCCTTTGCCATGCGCAGCTTTCCCATACATTTTGCCGGGCATCACCGGTTTCAAGCCGCATGCGAGGCGCACGCAAGCAGACCGTGAATCTGCCGATACCGATGTCCTGACCCCAAGTTCCGCAGCTTTTCCGGACACAACCGCGTCAAAAGTCGCTGTTACTTGTGCATCGCGATCAAGCGATGAATTTCGGGTTGCACTGACAGGCGTTGCCGGTTTCGCAGGGTCTTGCGGAATTCGGAGGGTGTCACGTCGAACTGCGCACGAAAGGCACGAGAAAACGCAGCCGGGTAGGAAAAGCCGCAGACGGTCGCAACGTCATTGATCGTATGCTCTTCGTAAAAAAGATAATTGCGTGCGGCTTGAAGCCTGATCCGCAAGTACAGCCGCATGGGGGAAATCTGGAAAGTGCCTTCACTGACCCGTGCAAGTGTGCGCTTGGAGGTGTTCAGTGCCTCGGCCAATTCTGCAAGTGAAAGCGGAAAGTCCAGGTTTTGTTCCATCATGCGCACCATCGCCGTGGCGAGGTTGTCGGTGTCAAATTCGCTTTGGTGATCCAGCCGTTGCCTGGTTTTGGCATCGCGACGGGAATGTACCATGGCATTGGCGACTTCGTTGGCCATTGCCTCGTCCGAGAAGCGCTCTATCAGGTCCAGCATCAGGTCCAGAGATGCTGTGCCGCCGGCTGAAAACACGACATTGCCGTCAGACTGGTTTATCGAGTTCTGCGGCAATGCGGCCGGAAAGCTTTCGCGAAAGGCGGGCACGGCTTCCCAGTGCAGAACGACATCGGGTGCGTCATCTGTCGCCGCCAGCCCGGCCTGCGCCAGAGCATAGGCCCCGGTATCCACTCCGCCAACCGTTGCACCGAACCGGGCAGCGGCACGCAGATAGCCCAAAAGGCGGCGCGAGATATGTTGAGTAGGAAGATTGCCTTCGAACAAAAGGACCACGTCTACCTGGGTTGCGGCATCGAAATCGCAATCGGATTGCAACCACATGCCATTCGACGCGCGCACGTCTTGGCCGTCTTCGCTGACGAATTGCCATGCGAACAGATCGACACCCGAATTCTGGTTGACGATACGCAAGGCTTCGCTGGCGAGAATCACGGCCGAGATCGGAAATTCCGGTTGAAGAATGAACGCAAACCGAGTCGGTTCGCTGGCAGTTTCTGTCAATATGGACCCGAAATTGACTGATTTTGGCGCTGATTGTTAAAAGTACGGCAAAAATTGTCAATGAATTTCGCATATTTCGATGAAGACTGAATCTGCACAAGGGCTGAACTGAGCGTCAGCCTTTCGACCATCTGGAACAAAATGCGGCTGGAAACAGCCGGGCGGAAGGCGTGGCTTTCTGTCCCGGCTACCGCGTGCCCGTAGGAAAGGACAAAGCTTGGAGGATCTGAAGAAGAAGCTTGAAGGGTGTTATGTCACCATTCCTACGCCCTTCGATGACACCGGCGATATGCCGGTCAATGAATCAGCGCTGCGCCAGTACGTTCGGTTCTTGATCGATTCCGGCTTGAACGGTGACTATGCGACGCTTCTGGCAGGCGGGGCTGCTGGTGATTTCTCGACAATGTCGTTTGAGGAACGCATCCGGGTGGCGGAGGTCGTGATCGACGAGGCCGGCGGTGCAGTACCAATTGCGATGGGCGCGCAGACCACCAGCACCCTGGAGCTGGTGCGCCTTGCAAAGGCTGCCAAACGGATCGGCGCGGACTTCATTCAGGTATCCTGTCCGTTTTATTTCGCCCATACCGAGGCTGATTTCGAAGCCTATATTCGTGCTGCCGCCGAGGCCGAGCCGGAACTGGGAATCATCATCTACAACACGTTCTGGACCAGTCAGAACCTGTCGTTCGCCATGGTCGAAAGACTGGCCGAGATACCCAATATCGTGGGCCTCAAATGGGCTGCGCCGCGCACCGACGCAATGGAATTCGAAGATGTGTGTTCGCATTTCTCGGACCGTTTCACGATCATCGACAACAACCTGTTTTTCGGGATGAGCGCGATGCCATCCATGGGCGCCAAGGCCTTTGAGGTGCACCACTGCAATTTCTGGCCCGAGTGGGGGATCAAGCTGATCGATGAGGTCCGCGCCGGAAACTATGCCGAAATCACCCGGATGCTGGTTCAGGAAGGGATGCCGTTTTACAAGCTTTGGGTCGAGATCGAAAGCGATTTCACCAGCGGGGATGGCTATCTCGACAAGCTCTGCATGGAACTGATCGGCCTGCCGTCCAGCCGCTGCCGCCCCCCCACACGCGACATACGTGAAAAATACCGTGATCAAACCCACGCCATGATGGCGGCCATCGGCGTGCCGAGGCTGCAATCGTAATCCGAAAGACCGCGAAAGAACGGTCTCTAACCAACCTATCCTCGAAAAGGGAGCTACGAAGATGAAGACGAAGACACTCAAAACCGTTGGCTTGGCGCTTGTCGCCGGTTTGCTGACCACAAGTGCGGCCACGGCGGAAGATGACGTTCGCCTGCGCCTGAACTGGATGTACTACGGCAGCCACGCGGGGTTTGCGCTTGGCAAGGACGCGGGCATCTATGACGAGGCCGGGATCGATATCGATATCCGGTCGGGCAACGGGTCAAGTTCCGCGCACCGGCTGGTGGCCAACGGCGACAGCGATTTTGCCTATGGGTCGTGCGGGGCGCTGATCAACCTGGCGTCGCAAGGGGCTGATATCATCTCGGTCGCGGTAATCGACGCCATGGGTGCCGAAGCGGTGATCGTGCGGCCTGACAGCGGCGTGAAGTCGATTCAGGACCTGAAAGGCAAGACTATTCTGACCACGGCAAACGCAGGCGTGAACACCTTTTTCCCGATCGTTCTGGCCAATGCCGGGCTGACGGAAGACGATGTGAACGTGACCAACGTACCGGACGGTGCCCTGGTTTCGGCCTATCTGCAAGGCTCGGGCGATGCGGTCGGTATACTTGGCGGTCTTGACGACAAACCGGCCGAGATCCGCGCCAATGGCGGCGAGGATCCAATGCTGTTCCCATACTCCGATTTCGGTGTCGATCAGGTGGGATATTGCATCTCGACCCGCAAGGACCTCATTGCCGAGAACCCCGATCTGGTGAACCGCTTTGTTGACGCCACCATTGCCGCCTATGCCGCAACCGAGGCCGACCCCGACAAGGCAGTCGCGGCGATAGCCGATATCGTTGGCGGCACGATGGCCGAAGACGAGGGCAAGGCGCAGTCGCGTTCGGTTCTCGATGTGACGCTGGGGCTGCTCTATTCCGGTGCGAACACCGAGAAGAAGCTCGGACTGAACGTGGCGTCCGACTGGGAAAGCATGGTCAATTTGATGAAGGAATATAATGACCTTGATCCCGACGCCGACCCGACCTCGTTCTACACCAACCAGTTCATCGACTAGGATTTTCCTGCAACTGCCGGCGGGCGTTCGCGCCCCCGGCCTTTTCCAGCAACGAGCAGAGCGATGAGCCACAGGATCGATTTTTCAGGCGTCAAGAAAGTCTTCGGCAGCGGAGAAAACGCCGTGCACGCCTTCGGTCCGGTCGATTTGACCGTCGAGGAAGGTGAGTTCATCTCGCTGTTGGGCCCGTCCGGGTGTGGCAAGTCCACGCTGATGTTGATGACCTCGGGGTTGCTGGACGCGACCGAAGGAACGGTGACCATCGGTGGTAACCCGGTCAAGGGCCCGCAGACCGATATCGGCATCATGTTTCAGGACAACACGTTGGTGCCCTGGCGCACAGTGCGCGGCAATATCGAGCTGCAAATCGAGATGCGCGGCCTGGAGCCTGCGGATCACAGTGACAAGATCGATGCGCTTTTGGCTTCGGTCCATATGGAGGACTTTGCCGAACGTTTTCCCTACGAATTATCGGGTGGCATGCAACAACGCGCGGCCTTTTGTCAGGCCATGGTGCATGAACCAAAGACCATGCTGCTCGACGAACCCCTGGGCAAACTGGATGCGATGACCCGTGAAAGTATCCGACAGGACCTGCAGAGCCTCTGGATGCAGGAACGTTCGACCGTGCTGTTCGTTACCCACTCCATCGAAGAGGCAATACAGCTCTCCAGCAAGGTCGCGGTGATCACGCCGCGCCCTGGTCGGATTGAACGGATCATCGACATTGATTTGCCCTACCCAAGGGATTTCGAAGTCAAAAGCTCGCCCGAGTTCACCGCCTATGTGCGTGAAACACAGGAGATTTTCAGAGGCTATGGCGTCATCTAGAAAACAACCCTATTTCGCGGCGCTGAAGGGCCGGGCGCTGCACTCGTGGCCGTTCATCGCCTTTTTCATCGGTTTCTTCCTGTTCTGGGAATACTCGGTCGTCTGGTTTGACATCCCACGCTATATTCTGACGCCACCCTCTGTGATCGTCGAGAAGGGGGCCGCCGATCTGGACCGGTTGTTGTATTATACCTATGTCACGAGTATCGAGGTCATTCTGGGTTACACGATTGCCGTTGTGCTGGCCTTGCCCCTGGGATTGGCAATTGCGTTTTCGTCGATCCTGAAACGCACGATCTATCCGTTTATCGTTTGCATCGAAATGGTGCCGAAAATCGCCTTCGCACCGTTGTTCATCTCGTGGCTCGGTTTTGGGCTTTTGCCCAAGGTGATCATTGTCTACCTGGTCTGCTTTTTCCCAATTGTGCTGAACGCGATCCTGGCTTTCAATTCGCTGAGTGAAGAGCTGACGCTGTTCTCGCGTTCTACCGGCGCAGGGGTCTGGCGCACCTTCTTCAAGATCCGGTTGCCCGCCGCATTGCCACAGTGTTTCGTCGGCTTCAAATACGCCGCTATCAACGCCACCGTGGGTGCTGCGATTGCCGAGTTCATCGGATCGGATGAGGGCCTCGGGTTCTATATCCAGATCGTCACCGGCAACATGCGCCCTGATCTGGCGTTCGCTGGAATCTTCTTCCTGACGCTACTGGGACTTAGTTTGTTTGGCATCGTGACGCTGGCCGAACGCTTGCTGATCCCCTGGCATATTTCGGTGCGCCGTTCCTGAGGCAGCCGCAGAAAAGGAGATCAACATGACCCTGACCAAAGATCACGTGCAAACCAAGACCATCTGGATTTCTCGGGGTAGTGCCGAATGACGCGAATATCGGTCCAGGTTGATCTGTCCCGCGAACAGCGGGCCCGGCTTTTGGCCGGGACAGAAAATTGCGACCTTGTCTGGGACGGATCCTTGGAAGGCTGTGACGTGGTTTTTGGAAATCCGGAGGCCAATGATATTGCGCAGGCAGAAGACCTACGCTGGGTTCAGTTGGAATCTGTCGGGTTCGGCGAGTATCTGGACCTTGACTGGGATACACTTGGCGAACGTTTGACCCTGACCAATCTTGCCGGTTTTTTTGCTGATCCGGTCGCGGAAACCGCATTGGCGGGTATCCTCGCACTTGGGCGCGGCATTGACCGGTTGGTGAGGCATCAAGCGGCGACCGAGTGGGTCGGCGATCCGATCCGTGAGGGCCTGCGGCTTTTGCGCAACGCGCACGTGGTGATGCTGGGATACGGCGCGATCAACCGCCGGTTCGCCGAGTTGTTGCAGCCGTTTGGTTGCACGATCACGCATTTTGACAGCACCGCCATCCATGCGGACATCGAACAGGCGCTGCCGACCGCCGACATCCTGGTCGCGGCGGCACCTGACACACCAGCGACCCGCGGCTTGATGAATGGCCAACGGCTTGGGCTGCTCCCGTCCCACGCCGTTTTTGTCAATCTTGGCCGCGGGTCGCTGGTGGATGAACTGGCGCTTGCCGACGCCCTTCGCTCGGCACGCCTGGGAGGTGCCGTCCTGGATGTGACCGGGGAGGAACCCTTGCCAGTCGATCATCCGCTCTGGACCTGCCCGAACACACTATTGACCCAGCACTCCGGCGGCGGGACGGACGACGAGCTGAACCGAAAGATCGACGTGTTCCTGGCCAATCTGTCACGCTATCAGAGCGGACAACCACTGTCCGGAACCGTCGACATGACCCGAGGATACTGATGCCCAAGATTACCAAGATCCGCTGCCTTCTGCTGAGTTCACCTTATGCTGACGCGGATGATCCCGAGATCAAGGAATGCTTCCCAAACGGCCCGAAGCGCACCATCGGCATGGTCGAAGTGACGCTGGACAATGGCGTCACCGGGCTGGGTGAAGGCTATCTCGCGGTCTTTGCGCCGCTGGTTTTCAAATCCATCGTCGATCTTTGCACGCCGCAGGTCATGGGCAAGGATGGGTTCGACATCGCCGCCCGTGTGCGCGATCTGCGCTCGCTTTGCGATTACTGGTCGTTGCAGGGGGCCGCCCGCCATGTCATCGCAGCCTTTGAGATCGCGCTTCAGGACGCCAAGGGCAAATCGCTCGATCAGCCGGTCTATGACCTGCTGGGCGGCGCCCAGGCCGACCGCATTCCGATCTATGGCTCGGGCGGGTGCTGCGATGCCAAGGAACAATTCCTGCGCGAATTGGACCTGCTCGAAAGCCTCGGGATCAAGAAATACAAGATGCGCTCGATCAAGACCGACATCCACCGCACTGCCTGGGTGTTGGAGGAAGCAGGCCGGCGTGGCATCGAAGTCGGCGTTGACATGTGCCAGAACCTCGCCGATCCGCCGCAGGAGGTGGAGGATGTGGTTGGCTTTATCGAAGCTGTTCACGCCCTGACCGACCGGCGCATGATCTTTGTCGAAGAGGCCATCGGCCCCGACGCACCGGAAGGGTTCAAGGCCCTGCGTGCCCGCACCGATGTGCCGGTCTGTGGTGGCGAGATCATAACAACGCCCAAGGAAATGATCGAACGGATCAACAACGAGGTCTATGACTTCGTTCAGCCGGACGCTTCGGTCATGGGTGGAATTTCGGCCGTGATGGATGTTTTCGAAGCGGCGGACGCCAAAAACACGCCCGTCGTCGTGCACGCCTGGGGCGGGGCGGCCGCGATCATGGCCAGTTATCATGCGGCTTTTGCGGCGGGCGGCAAGCTGGTTGAATTCCCGATGCTCGACTTTCCATTGGGTGCCGAGATGATGGGTGATCAGGGCCGGATCGAAAACGGCGACCTGATCCTTCCTACTGCCCCGGGCCTTGGCTTGACCCTGACACCCGACATGGAAGCCCGATATCCTTTTGACGAAACCGCTGTCTATTCCTGCGCGCTGATCGATTTCGGTCCGCCGCCAGACAGTTATTGGGAGCGGGGCTGAGAAACAGAGCGCATATGCTGACCGGAAAACACCTGATTGCCGATGTGCGTGTGGACGGTCACATCATCAAAGCCGCTGCCTGACAACAATCAGATCAAGGAGGCGGGGACTGTTGCATCCATCGCAGGGCTCGGCGCGAAACCCGTCACACTTTTTCGGTACGTCAATCCAAACGGAGACCTGCACGACTACGGGAAGCGTGTTCTGGGAGCTCAAGGTGCCATTTTGCACTGAGCCGGAACGGACCCCAAGAAGACCTTTGGTTCCGGCCGGGTTCGGTCGAGGCCAAGCCTGACTTCCTGCCGCCATTGCCGAGCGCGGAGGCCGACGAGCACGCAGTCGGCGCGGACCGGGAGGTCGCCCGGATATCGGAGGCCCGGCGGTTGGCCCAGGCAGTGACACCGGCCTATGGGTTCAAGCCAGGTAGGTCTCTCGGATGCGCTTGTTTTCGGGGTCGTTTCGTGCGGCATCGATCAGCCAGTCTCGAAACTTTTCAGCATCAGGATGATCGCGGCCGGTTTCGGGAGAGATCAGGTAAAAAGCCTCGTGCAAAGGCGCTTCGATCTCGAACGGTTCGACCAGCCGCCCGCGTTCGGATTCAATGCCAAGCATCGAGGAGCGCGCCAAGGCGACCCCTCCACCACGCGACGCGAATTCAAAGGCAAGCAGGGAGGTGTCGAACTGTAACCCCTGACCAGAATTCACGCGTTTGGCATTTGCGTATCGAAGCCAGTCGGCCCAACCTTCCTCGTAGCCTAACACGTGCAACAGGCGATGATGTGCAAGATCATCAGGTCCGCGCAGTGCGTGCGGCCCTTCGAGCAGAGAAGGGGCGCAAACCGGCTTGATCACTTCCCAGGTCAGTCGATCCGCGCTGTATCCGGACCATTTTCCGGTGCCGTATTGAATATCGAGGTCAAAGCGTTCGTTGTCGAACTGGTCACCCCAAACGCTGGAAACAAGACGAACTTCGATTTCGGGATGAAGGTCGAAGAACTGCTGGAGCCGTGGTGCGATCCAGTTGACCGAATACCCGACAGGTGCCCGGACGGTCAGAACCTCGGAGCGCCGCAGGCCAAAGACCTCCTCGGTTCCCGCGGCCAGACGTTCGAACCCGTCTCTGACCTTTGGCAGATAGGCGGCACCCACCTTGGTCAGGACCAGGCTTCTGGGTTTGCGCTCGAAGAGTGGCTCGCGCAGGTAATGCTCCAGCAACTTCACCTGTTTGCTGATCGCGGCCTGGGTCAGGTTCAGTTCCTGTGCGGCGTTTGTAAAGCTCAGATGTCGGGCCGATGCCTCGAAAGCGCGCAGCCAGGTCAGGTGGGGAAGTCGCCGTGTGCTCATGCCTAACTCATGCATAATTTCAGTTAGGTTATAGGTGGATTATCCGTTGCTTGAAAGCCGGGAAAAAAATAGCGCAGACTGACGGGAAGGCAGTAAGGAGCTGGCGTCTTGACCATGGATGAAACGGCTGGGTTTGACCTTCGAAAGCTGGCGCGCATTACCGGCTGGATGAACGCGCATGTGCGGGATGGGCACCTTTCCGGCCTTGCCGTTCAAATTTCCCGCAAGGGTAGGATCGTCTTTTCGGAGCGGGCGGGATATGCAGATACGGCGTCCGGACGACCGGTATCACCTGACACGATCTGGCGCATCTATTCGATGACCAAACCCGTGACCTCGCTTGCCCTGATGATGCTTTACGAGGAGGGCGCATTTCAGCTGGACCAACCGGTCGCCGACTTCCTGCCCGCCTTTGCAAATCCACATGTCTGGAAGGGCGACGGCCACGCGCTGACCGACACGGAGCCCGCGACGCGGCCTGTGACCATCCACGATCTGCTGACCCATCAATCCGGGATTGCCTATGGCGATCCACAGGGCAACGCGCTGGAACGCGCCTTGTCGGACGGGGGGCTCGATTTTGACCGGGATCTTGAGACAATGACCGAAGCCATCGATGCGCTGTCGGCGTTCCCGTTGGCATTTCAACCAGGTGAGCGCTGGTTCTACGGCCTGTCGACCGATGTTCTTGGCCGGGTGATCGAGGTGATCAGTGGCCAAACTCTCGGCAACTTTCTCAAGCAACGGGTGTTCGATCCGCTGGGCATGAAGGATACGGGCTTTTCCGTGCCACCGGAAAAGGCGGCCCGGCTGGCGACACTCTACGATCACGCCGAAGGTGGTTTCGTGCCGTCAGCCATCCAGGACCGATGCGCGGCCCCTGTCACGCTGGAAAGTGGCGGCGGCGGTCTGGTTTCCACGATGGATGACTACCAGCTCTTCGCGACAATGCTGCTGCGTCGCGGGGCATATGACGGCGGGCGGCTTCTGGGGCGCAAGACCTTTGATCTGATGGTGTGCAACCACATGGGCGATGATCTGGCCAACCGGGGGCAGGCACATTTCAGCGAAACGACATTCGAGGGCATCGGCTTTGGCCTTGGCTTCTCCGTGATGCTGGACCCGGCGCGGGCGAAAATCGTGGGTTCCCCCGGAGAATTCGCCTGGGGCGGCATGGCATCGACCGCGTTCTGGGTGGATCCGGTAGAGGAAATGACCGTGATCCTGATGACCCAGCTTGTCCCGTCGAGCGCATTTGCCTTTCGCCGGCAACTGCGGGTTCTGAGTTACCAGGCGTTGGTTTGATTGGCGCAGACTATGCCCGGAACTGCGCCAGCCCACCCACGGGAACCAGGCTGAGCGCCCAGGCAAGGTCTCGGTTGAACCAGCCTTTCCTCGGAAATCGCGGACCCGGCCGTTGATGGACCCCAAAGGCCAACGTTCCGCCATGGGCGATGGCCGCGAGAAGGCTGGGAACAGGCGTTCCAGCCAAAATGGTGAAATCGTCGCCCGTGTTGGACATGATGGCCAGATGCACGATCTGGCCTTTGGTGTCGGCGCGTGGGCCCACGTCAACAATCGCCAGATCATCCGAACTGAGCATCAAGGGAAAGGCGAGCCTTTCCGAAGGCGCCTCACTCGACAAATTCGGCGCGGCGTGGAGCGTGGGACCGGGTCTCAGGTTCATTGCAGCTCCTGCTGTCAATTGTCCTGGTTTTTGATCTTTTCGATTTATTTGTGCCTGTTTCGTATATCCATACCCGCCAATGCCGTGTCACTTGTTACAGTTTTCTAAGGGAGTTCCGTGATCGGCAAATGGCAGGCAATTTCCAATTCGCCGGCCAGCATTCGGATCGGAGGCGTAGCGACGTCGCATGTTCCCGCGATGACATGCGTGCAACGGTTTGCGAACGGGCAACCCTTCGCTCCAATCACCACGCTGCCCGCGCTGGCGGCCTTGGCCTCGCTCGTATCCGCCACGCCCTCGAGCCAGCCTTGCCGCATCTCTGGAACCGATGACAGGAGGAGCTTGGTATAGGGATGGAAAGGGGGGCTGAACACCACATTCGACGGTCCCTTTTCGACCACACGACCGGCATAGAGTACCACGACCTCGTCAGCGAAGGAGGCCACGGTGGACAGGTCGTGGCTGATGAACATGTAAGCGACGCCCAGCTTGTCCTTCAGCGATTTCAGAAGCTCGATCACCCCGGCCGCGACAACGGTATCGAGTGCCGAGGTCACCTCGTCACAGAGGATCACCTTTGGTTCTGCAGCCAATGCGCGGGCGAGATTGATACGCTGTTTCTGCCCGCCAGACAGTTCACCGGGATAGCGTGTGGCAAAACTCCGGGGGAGGTCGACCAACTCCAGCAAATCGCCGACCTTTTCGGCCCGTTCGCGGCCCTTGATACCCCGGTAGAATTCCAGTGGACGCCCCAGAATGTCGCTGATGCGCTGCCGGGGGTTGAGCGCGGTATCGGCCATCTGGAAAACGATCTGGCAGTCCTTTAACGCGTCACGCGGCCGTTCCTTTACCGCTGGCGCGGCGATCTTGCCGTCGAGTTGGATTTCTCCGCCTTTCAGCGGCGTGAGACCCGCCACCACACGGGCAAGCGTGCTTTTCCCGCAGCCGCTTTCACCGATGACGCCCACGACCGAGGCGGCAGGCACATCGACCGAGACATCCGAAAGAATGGTCACCGCGCCGTAACCTGCCGTCACGTTCCGTGCCGAGACAACCGGCGCCTGGGCAGCTTGGGTTTCGACATGGTCCACCAAATGCGGCGCGGGCCGGACGGCCGCCATCAACGTTTTGGTGTATTCATGTTGGGGGTCGTGAATGATCTGATCGGTCGTTCCTTCCTCGACCATCTCGCCGTTCTTCAGGACGAGAATCCGGTCAGCCACCTGAGCAACCACCGCAAGGTCGTGGGTCACGTAGATCGCGGCGGTGCCCTGATCGCGGATAATGTCCTTGAAGGCTTTCAGCACTTCGATCTGGGTCGTTACATCGAGCGCCGTGGTCGGTTCATCAAGGATCAGAAGGTCGGGGCCGCAGGACATCGCCATCGCGGCCATCAGGCGCTGCAATTGTCCGCCCGAAACCTGATGCGGGAACTTGTTGCCCACGGTTTCCGCATCGGGCAGGTCGAGTTTTCGGTAAAGCGCCACGGCATTCGCCGTCAGAGTTTCGGCATCTCCGGCACCATGCCAGAGCGGGGCCTCGATAACCTGCTTTCCGATCCTGAGCGCCGGATTGAAACTGGCCGCTGCCGATTGCGCCACGTAAGATACCTCGTCACCACGCAGTGCATGACGCTCGGCCGGGGACAACGCCATGATGTCGCGCCCATTGAGCCAAACCTCGCCGCCCGCAATGCGGCAGCCGGGGCGGGCAAAGCCCATCGACGCAAGGGAGATCGTGGACTTGCCCGAGCCGCTTTCGCCGATCAGTGCCAGAACCTCGCCCTTGGCGACGTTCAGCGACACGCCCTTGACGATCGGAACGTAGGTCCCCCCCGGTGGGCGGCCCTCGACGCGCAGGTCCTTGATGGTAAGGATATCGGTCATTGGTCGATCTTCTCCAGAACGGTTTCACCTTGCTGGCGTTGTTGGAACCAATCGACGAGCAGATTCATGGATACGGTCAGAGAGGCGATGCAGGCGGCAGGAATAAGCGCGGCCGAGGAGCCGAGAAAAAGCCCGCCCACGTTTTCCTGCACCATCAACCCCCAGTCGGCGGCGGGTTCCTGTACCCCGAGTCCGAGGAAGGAAAGGCCCGAGAGGAACAGGATCGAGAAGGTGAAGCGCAGGCCGAACTCGGCGATCAGCGGAGCCATGGAGTTCGGTAGAATCTCGCGCGTCAGGATCCACCAGGTGCCTTCTCCCCTGGCGCGTGCGGCCTCGACAAAATCCATGACGCCGATGTCATAGCCAAGCGCACGGGACACCCGAAAAACGCTGGTGGACAGAACCAGCCCCACGGTCAGAACCAGTACCGTGATCGAGGTGCCAAAGGCGCCAATCACCACCAGCGCCAGCAGGGTCGACGGAAAGGCCATGAAGGCTTCGACAATCCGGCTGATGACGATGTCGAACCAGCCCTTGAGGATCGCCGCGGCAAAGCCCAGCGTCACACCGAAGGCAAAAGATATCACGGTCGTGATCAGCGCCAGCAGCAGGGTTGTCCTGACCCCGTAGATCAGGCGGGAAAACACATCCCGGCCCAGTTTGTCGGTTCCGAGCAACCCGCCTTCGCCGATCGGCGCGAAGGTCTGGCCGGAAATGATCTCGGCCTCGCCGTGCGGCGCGACCCAGGGGCCAAAGATCGCCAGGAACAACCAGAACAGAAGAACTGACCCGGCAATGATGGCCGTCCAGGTCAGGCGCAGACCCGCGAACACGGATGCACGAGGCGCCACGGTGTCATTGGTGTCACTCATTTCGGATACCTCAGACGCGGATTGGCCATGATCGAAAGGACATCGGCCATCAGGTTCAACAAGATGTAGACCGCGCCGAAGATCATCGCGCAGGCCTGGATCAGGGGAATGTCGCGCAGGCTGACACCATCGACCAGAAGCCGCGTCAGCCCCGGCACGCCAAAGACCGTTTCCACGATGATCACGCCCGACACCATGTAGCTGAGATTCAGGGCGATTACCGTCAGGATCGGGGACAAGGCGTTTGGCAGCGCATGGCGGATGACCAGTCTGCGTTTGGGCAGACCCTTGAGCGCGGCCATCTCGAGATAGGGAGAAGTGAAGATGTTGATCACGGATGACCGGGTCATGCGCATCATATGTGCCAGAACCGCAAAGCTGAGCGTGGCCACGGGCAGGGCGAGTGCGCGGAAATTCTGCCAGAAGTCGAAATAGGGCCGGGTATTGGCGGAAGCCGAAAGCCATTTCAGTTCGACCGCGAAGACCTTCATCAGGATGAGGCCGATGAAAAATTCAGGTACTGCGATAAGCGCCAGCGTCGTCATCGCCAGGGTCTTGTCCAGCCGGCCGCCGGCCCGCATCGCCGACCAGAGCCCGAGCGCCAAGGACAAGGGAACGGAAATTGCCGCCGCCAGCAGGGCCAGCCGGATCGTGTTCCACATGCGGCTTTCGATCATGTCCGCAACCGGACGCTTGGTTGCCAGCGATGTGCCCAGATCGCCCTGAACCATACCGCCAAGCCAATCAAAATAACGCACGATTGCAGGGCGATTGAGCCCCATCTCTTCGCGCAGGGTTGCGAGCGCCTCTTCGGTTCGACTTTGGCCCAAAATGGCCTCGGCCACATCACCGGGAAGAATCTCGGTGGCCCCGAAAATGATGATCGATGCCAGAAGCAGGGTAAGCACACCCTGCGCCAGGCGGGTCAGAATGATCCGGTACACCTTGTTCCTCCCTTCAAGGCTGCTGGTATAATCGGCACAAGCGCGGGTTCCGACAAACAACCATAGCAACCAGAATGGGGTTGTTTTGGTTATGGCAACGGCATGCATCCGGGCTGGTTTGGCAAAAGCCGGGATCTTGCTTTTCGTCCGCCCGACCCGGCCGGTGTCAAGACTGGCGCAAGCGTCCTGCCTTCCGAAGACGCGTTGCCGGATCAACTGGCGCTCGCCTCTTCGATACCGATCAGGATGGGCGTTTCGGTTTCCAATAGCGTGCCGATGGCATCATTCCTGTCACTTTGAGAGCGCCGAAACTGCCATAACCAAAGTCATGGCAAAGTCATGAAATCGGTTGTTTGCGCCCGACCCACGTCCTCCGCAATGTCCAAGGAATAGCGGGCTTGGCCCGCCATCGGTCATCTGGGAGGAAAGACATGTCCGACATCGACAGCTTGGTACGTCAGTACAGGGCCGGAGCGCTCAGCCGCCGCGGCTTTTTCAAACGCGCAGGTGCCTTTGGTCTGCTGATGCCCGCTGCCAGCGGTATTTTGGCCAAGGCCGGTCCTGCACATGCACAGTCACCGTCCCGCGGCGGCTGGCTGCGGATCGCGCAGGGGAACACCGACAACACGCTGGAACCGGTGCGCATGGTCGATACCGATGACGGTATCTATTCGAACTGTGTCTACCAGCGCCTGACACGCTTTGCGCCGACGCTGGAGGTCGAGGGTGACGCGGCCGAAGAATGGAACGTCAACGCCGCGGCAACCGAGTGGAGCTTCAAGCTGCGTGGCGGTCTGACTTTCCACAATGGCCAGGCGGTCACCGCCGCCGACGTTGTCGAAAGCTTGTCGCGCCATATCGCCGAGGGATCCGAGTCGCCCGCAAAGGCGCTTCTGTCGACCGTGACAGCCATCGAGGCACCTGACGCCATGACCGTGAAGATCACCCTGTCTTCGGGCAATGCGGACCTGCCGGTGATCATGTCGGACTACCACCTTGCGATCCATCCGGCGGGGCATACCGATTTCTCCAATGCCATCGGTTCCGGCCCGTTCAAGGTGATGGAGTTCATCCCGGGTGAGCGCGTCGTTCTCGAGCGCTTCGAGAACTATTATGAAGACGGAAAACCCTATCTGGACGGGCTCGACTTCATCCCGGTTCCGGATGCGAACGCAACCCTCAGCACATTGCTGGCAGGCGACGTGGACGCCATCCGCGATGTGCCTGCCTTCGCAGTCGAACAACTGAGCGGGAACGACGCCGTGACGCTCTACAATACGCCGACTGGCGGCTTCACCAATATCGTCATGATGGTTGACCGCGCGCCAACGGACAACGCGGACTTCCGCAAGGGCATCAAACATGCGCTGGACCGGGAACTGATCCTGAACCAGGTGTTCAAGGGCATCGGCACAATCTCGGCCGACACGCCGATCGGACCGACCTACAAGTACTGGTGCGAGGACGTGAAACCCGCTGAATACGATCTTGACAAGGCGAAGTTCTATTTCGACAAGGCCGGAGTCAATGCAGTCGATCTCTACACCTCCGAGACCGCCGGCAGCACCGCCAACGACATCGCGCTGACCTTCCAGCAATCTGCAAAAGGCGCTGCTGATATCAACGTTATCAAGACGCCGTCGGATGGCTACTGGTCGAATATCTGGATGCAGAAGCCGATGACAATGTCAGGCTGGCAGGCGCGACCGACTGTCGATGCGTTCCTGACCATCGCGCATATGAAGGGCGGCAGCTGGAACGAAACCATGTGGGGTTCGGACGAGTTCGACGCCATGATCATCTCGGCGCGTGCCGAACTGGACACGGCGAAACGCGCCCAGATGTATTGCGACATGCTGCACATGATGAATGACGAAGGTGGTTTCGTGAATCCGGTGTTTCAGAACCAGCTCGAAGCGACAGCGAAGAACGTCATGGGTTATACGCCGCATTCGGTCGGCGCGATGGGTGGCTTCGGACAGACACTCCGCAACGTCTGGCTCGCCTGACCACGTTCTCCCTGTCAGAGGCGCCAGCCGACTGACCCTTGGCCGCCGGTCCTGCCCGGGCTGGCGGCCTTCTTTCTTGCACTCCAACGACCGGAGCGATGATGTTCTCGATCACCCCCTCAACTCGTCTGCGCCCCTCGCCATTCTTCGCGGCCACATTGGCTGAGGGCGTTTGCGCCATGACGACCTATAACCAGATGCTGATGCCCACCTCCTATGGTCATCCCGAAGCGGAATACTGGCGTATCCTGAACGGCGTTTCGATGTGGGATGTAGCCGTGGAACGTCAGGTGCAGTTGAAGGGCCCGGATGCCGGAAGACTGGCGCAAATCCTCGCGCCGCGCGACCTGTCAAAATGCAAGATCGGTCAGGGCAAGTATGTGCCGCTCTGCAATCACGATGGGGTTTTGATCAACGATCCGATCCTGATGAAGCTTGATGAAGAGCGCTATTGGCTCTCCATCGCCGACGGCAATATCTGGCTCTGGGCACAGGCCGTTGCGCGCGAGCGCGGTTTGGCTGTGGAGGTGAGCGAACCCGACGTTTCCCCGCTCGCGGTGCAGGGGCCCAAGGCCGAAACCGTTGTGGCGTCAATTTTCGGCGACTGGGTACGGGACTTGAAATACTTCTGGTTCCGCGAGTCGGAAATCAACGGCATCCCTGTCGCTGTCGCCCGATCCGGCTGGTCCAAGCAGGGCGGCTTTGAAATTTATCTGATGGACGGCTCACGAGGCACCGAGCTTTGGAGTATCGTCAAGGAAGCCGGCCAGCCGCACGCCATCGGGCCGGGCAATCCGAACTGGTGCGAACGGGTCGAAAGCGGTCTTCTTGCTTTTGGCGGTGACACCGACGATCAGACCAATCCATACGAGGTTCGTATGGGAAAATATGTCGATCTGGATGTTCCCGATGATACCATCGGCATTCGGGCCCTGCGTGGCATTGCGTCCGAGGGACCCAAACGCCACCAGTTGGGTGTCGTGCTGGAGAACGACGAGCCGGTCAAGGCGGGGTTCACCTGGAACGACATTGAAATGGGCGGAGAACGGATCGGTGACCTGACCACCTGCGTCTGGTCCTATCGAATGAAGAAGAACATCGGATTCGCGCTTGTATCGGTTGCCGCGCAGCCCGGCGACCAGGTCGTGGTGCGGTTCGGGTCCGGACCTGTGGCGGGAACCCTGTGCGAATTGCCTTTCCTTTGAAACTGACGTGACCGTCATCACCGGACCGACGCGGGAAACGTCGATCATTTACCGGATTGATGTTCTGGTCGTCGGCTCTGGCCCGGTCGGTTTGGCGGCTGCGCTGGCTGGCGCGCGCAGGGGACGGTGTTTGACCGGTTAAATGAACCGGCTGTCTTGGCGCGCGTCTCACGCAGGCGGGTCAGTTCTTGCTTTGACATCCCTCGCTCGTTTTCGATCCCGGAAGGGCTCATCCCGCGAGGTTTGGCAAGCGTCATTTCCCTTCCGGCTAACGCTGCGCAATGCAGGAAAGCCTAGGGGCGATCGGGGCGAAGCAACCCTTGCGTTGCCGCAACACACAGTGCCACCAACCGGTCGCGATCCTGGGGAAACCCCGGGCCGTTGCCCAACAATGTCTGCACGATGATCGTGACGATCAGCTGGATCGCCTGCATCAGGGAAATATCGACATCTTCGGCAGTGATTTCATCGGCAAAGCTTGGCGCGGATTTCGCGATTTGCTGGACGATTTCTGCAGTCAGTGCCCGCAGAATCCCCCCGATTTCGGGCTCCTTGTGAGACAGCTCCATCACAGCGCGATACATGCCCAAACTGCCCGAGACCATATCGTATGTCAGCGACGCAAAGGCGTTCAGCATGGAATTCAGATCGGGGTAGTCCTTTTGGCCCGGACCTTCCTTTTCGAGCAACAGGACGACGCGCTCCCGAAAACGCTCCACCATCACATACAGCAATTGCCGCTTGTCACCAAACCGGTGATAGAAAGACCCGGTCGACAGACCGGAACGTTCAATAATTTCCGCGGCAGAGCCCGCAGAATACCCGTGCTTGCGAAACACCTGCTCTGCGGCGCGCAAGAATCGCGCCTCGGAAGCGGCGCTGCGGCTTTGTCGGGTTTCCCTGTAGCGCGGGCCGGATTTTCCCTGGGCCGCAGGACCGGTTCTCGAATTTGACGTCACGTTAGTTTCCTTGTTTTCGCCGATCAGGATGGAAGCTGTTGACATTTATATTAGAGATCTCTCTCTATTAAAACTAGAGAGAAAACTCTAATTCCAAGGCGCGCCGATGGATGGGCTGATGACATCCACGTTGCCCCTGCAATTGCGACGTTTTCTGAAAGGGAGAAACATGAACCGAACATCGACACTGGCGGCCATTGGTCTTTCGGCCTTGCTGGCAACGGCGCCCGCGCTGATTGCCGAAACCCGCGCAACAACGGCCAACCCTGACTTGCTGGCGTTCCACCAGAAACACTTTGAAACGCCCAAACTGGTTCCGGCGGGCGACAACATCAACGTGGCTTTCGCCTATAGTTATTCCAATTTTTCCTTCATCGAAGCGCCCGAAGGTATCATCGCGGTCGATACCGGCTGGTATTCCAGTGCGGCCACGGCGGCCCTGGCCGATCTGCGTAAAATCACGGACAAGCCGGTCATTGCGATCATCTACACCCACCTGCACACAGATCACTGGGCAGGCTCGCAAGCGATTGCGGCCGAAGGTGGCGATGATCTCAGAGTATTCGCCCCAGACGGCTGGGCGACCTGGCTGGGCTATCGCGCCTCGCCGATGCAATCGGTCGTCACGGAGCGTGCCGTGGCGCAGATGGGCATCCTGCTCCCACAAGGCCAGGAGGGCACCATCGGCAATGGCATTGGTCCGTCGCCAATATTTGGCTCTCCCAGTGGTTTTGTTCGCCCGACGGATACGGTCAGCGACCGGATGGCGTTGAACATTGGCGGATTGGACATCGAGCTTATCCCCAGCCCGGGCGATCTGAACGAAAACCTGATGGTCTGGGTTCCCGGTACAAAGACCCTGTTCACGGGCGATCTGTTGGGTGGCACCTTCCCCTATATTGCCACTGCAAGGTTTGAAATCGACCGGGATCCGCGCAATTTTCTACAATCCATCGCATTGGCCGAAAGCATGGAGCCGGACTACCTGGTTTCCGGTCATGGCCGGGTGTTGCTTGGTGCCGAGGATGTGCAGGATGTTCTGAGTGCCAATTTCGATATTATCCAGTTCATGGTGTCCCAACTGGACCGGATGGTGGCCAAGGGCCTGACCGCCGATCAGGTGATCGAACAACTGAAACTGCCAGAGGTGTTGGCTGCGCATCCCGACTTGCAGCTCTATTATCACCGGCTGGACTGGATGATCCGGCAGATGCACCTCAAACGTGCGGGGTTCTTTGGCCGGGAGCTGGATTTGGTCAAATATTCCGAAGGGGCGCGGGCCGAGCGGCTTGTACCATTGCTGGGAGGGGCCGAGGCGGTCGTTGCCGAAGGACAAAAGGCGCTCGATGCGGGGGACGCCCGTTGGGCCGCTTCGCTGGCGCAGATGGTTCTGGATACCGATCCGGCCCAGAGCGCTGCCGCGGTACTGTTGCGCTCCGCCTTTATGGCAATCGCCGAGACCACCGACAGCGCCAATGAACGCAACTACATACTCAGCCATCTTTACGACTCGACCGGTGACCTGTTGATGCCGATGGCGCGGCTGAAAATCGGCTCGGCCGTGAACCTCTATGAAAGCGCACCACTGGCACGCGTCATGGGACAGATGCCATCGCGTTTCCGCGCCGAAGCCGCCGGCAATGCCGCCTTTACCATCGGGCTGGCAGTCGATGGCGGTAGCCCGTCGATCCTGCGGGTGCGCAACGGTTCCATGGCTTATCTGGGTGAAACCGGACAGCAACCCGATGCCGTGATTGCATTGCCGCGCAAGGTGATGAATGCCTTGGCCGCAGGGGCGGCGCGTTGGCCTGACATGCTGGAAAAAGGCGCCATGAAGATCATTGCCGGCGAAGATACTGCCAAGCAGTTTTTTTCGCTCATCGAATAGAACCCACGCCGGAGACCCCTGATGAAAAAGCTGTTGAAGAGAGCCGTGCTGAGCCTTTTTCTGCTAATAGCACTGGCTGCCATTGCACTGACCCTGGCGCTGCGCGGTAGCCTGCCACAGCTGGACGGCGAGATCGCCAGCCCGATCTCGTCGCCGGTCACGGCCACGCGGGATGCGGCCGGTGTTGCCTTCCTGTCCGGTGGAACGCGCGACGATATCGGTTTTGTGCTCGGCTTTCTTCACGCGCAGGAACGGTTTTTTCAGATGGACCTGCTGCGGCGCAGCAGTGCCGGAGAGCTTGCGGCCCTGTTCGGGGCCAAAGCACTGCCGCTGGACCGCGACAAACGGCGGCACCGGTTCCGCGCGCGGGCCCGGGCGCAGGTTGATGGCTTGCCTCCAGACCAACGCGCGATGCTGGAGCACTATACTGCCGGGGTGAATGCCGGGCTCAACGCTCTGTCGGTGCGCCCGTTCGAATACCTGCTATTGCGCGACGCTCCACAACCCTGGAAACCGGAGGACACTTTGCTGGTTGTGGTGTCGATGTACTTTGATCTGCAACATCGGATGGATGACAAGGAATACCTGCTCACCCATCTTGCCGATCTCGTAAATGAGGATTGGTATGATTTCATCAACGCCGATGGCGGCAGGTTTGACGCCTCGCTGTTTGACGATGCCTATGCCGATCCGGTGCTGCCTTCCTCGGATCTGGCGGAGAAATTGCCCAAGACATTGCAACAGGCCGCACCAAACCCCGACGCGTCAGCGCCCTATGGCTCAAACAACTGGGCCGTTTCTGGCGCGCATACAGAACACGGCGCAGCGTTGGTGGCCAATGACATGCATCTGGGCCTGCGGCTGCCGCATATCTGGTACAGAGCTGGTTGGGCCCTGCCGGATGGCCGCGCGATGCACGGGTTGACCCTGCCCGGCACGCCGCTGATCGTGGTGGGCAGCAATGGCAAGCTGGCCTGGGGGTTTACCAACAGCTATGTCGATACGGTTGACATCCTGCGCCTGCAGCGCAACGCCGATGGTGCGCTGACAACTCTCTCGGGCGACACGGTTCCCACTATGGCCTACTCTGAAACGATCGCGATAAAGGGCGGCGATGCGGAAACGCTTGATGTGGTTAATACCCCTTTTGGCCCGATTGTCGGAGAGGATAAAGACGGCAATCCGCTGGTATTCCAATGGACTGCCTACAGCGAAACCGGCTTGAACATGAACCTGCTTGAGATGGAGCAACTTGGCACTGTTGAGCAAGCGCTCGATGCCGCCCCCAATTGGGGCATCCCGACGCAGAATCTGGTTGTGGGCGATGACATGGGGTCAATCGGCTGGATTGTCACGGGACCAATTCCGATACGCGCCGGCTATACCGAAGGCATCAGCACGGCCCCCTGGCGGGGCTATGCCAACGACACGTCCCGGCCGCGCTTGCTGAACCCGCCCTCGGGACGCATCTGGACCGCGAACAGCCGGGTAGTCGATCAGGCCTTTGACATCGCCACCGGCAATGGCAGCTACGCTCTGGGCGCGCGTTCGCAACAGATCCGCGATCTGTTGATGGCCAGTGACAGGTTTGCCGAGGCCGATTTCATGCAGATCGGCCTGGACAATCGCGCGCTGTTCCTGACCCGCTGGTATGAACAATTGCAGATCGAAGCAAAGAGCCTCACCCGGGCAGATATGCCCGCTGCCAAAACCATCCTGGCGGCACTGCAAGACTGGAACGGCAAGGCCGATGCTGCAAGTTCCGCCCACCTTGCGGTATCGAGGTTCCGCGCGCATTTTCATGCCCATACGCTGGGCCGGATCTATGCCGAAGCCATCAAACAACACCCGACCGAAGACAAGATGCGGCTTATGGATGAATACGCGATCTGGGCGCTGATCAGTCAGAAGCCCTTGCAGGGCCTGTTGCCGGATCAACCGGATTGGCAGAGTGTTGTCAGCGACGTTCTGAAGGCTGTGGCAGATGACATTACCGCAGATGACGGCACTCTCAAATCCTGGGGTGATCACAACTACCTCGACATGGCACATCCTTTTGCAATCTTGTTGCCGGCCCTCAAACCCTGGCTGTCAATGCCGCGGGTGCCGTTGTCCGGCGACGATTATGTGCCCAATGTGCTGCGCACCAAAGGCTCGAACGTTTCCGAACGCATGTTCATTGCCCCGGGTCACGAAGATAGCGCCGTACTGCACATGCCGGGCGGACAGGCAGGCCACCCATTGTCGCCCTATTGGGGCGCAGGTCATGACGACTGGCTGAACGGGTCTCTGACCCCGCTGTTGCCGAATCCCGAAAAATGGCGACTGCGCTTTCTCCCGGAATAACGGCGGTTGCTCCATCGAGATGAAGGCCGCCCGCGCCTGAAACGGCCCCGGGCAGTGCAGGCGCGCGGATATCAACCTCCAATTGATGAGGATCACCTACAGGCGAATTCCGGTAACACCGTATAATGCCAGACCTCACTTGACGGCCCTCTCTGCGCCACCGCGGGAAACGGAGAAGGGTCAGAGAACAATCTCCGGTTCCTGCCGGGCTCGGTCGAAGAAGAACCGGATGATTTGCCTCTTGCGCTGCGGGCGGAAACCAAGATGCGACTGCTTTGGGCCAAGGCGCCGCCGGTCCTGCGCCTTGCCGGGGACGGTGCCGGCTGCGGCGGATCAAATTGCAAACGAACCGACGCGTGATCAGTCAGCAAAGGTGCCGCGCAGCCATTCCGTGAACAACTCGACTTCGGGGCGTCTTTGGCGCTTGCTGACACCGCTCACGAGATAGTGCGATTGTGGGAATGGCACCGGTTCGCCGGTGATCGCGATATCGGCGCCGATTGAAATCGCTGTTTGTGCAAAACGTGTCTGTATTGCCGCTTGCCCCGCATTGGCGGCGACCATGGCTACGGCGACGACGCTGGTATCGGCGATGAAAGCCGGCGCTGCGGCAAAGTTTTGCAGACCATGGGCGGCCAGGTACCTGGTCCACATATCCTCGTATCCCAATATCTGGATCAGCGGAACACTGTGAAATGCCGGGTCCGAGATGGCGGGTCGGGAGGCAAGGCGTGCCTTGATGGGTACGATGGTTTCGGTCGAGATCTTCTCGGCCTCCAGTCCTGGCCAGTTGCCCAGGCCCTGCTTGATATCCACATCGACATCTTCATCCGAAATCGAAGTCGCCCAGATTGTCGAGACGAGCCGGATGCTGATTCCCGGATTGGCTTGCGAAAATTGCGGCAGTCGCGGTGCAAGCCAAAGAGCGGCTGTGGATATCGGCACGCGGACTGTGATCGTCTGCCGGGCATACGGGCCGAACAGGCTGGTGGTCGCCAGATTGATGCTCGACAGGGCATCGCTGATCGCGTGATGATACGCTTCGCCCATCGCGCTAAGGGAAAGATGACGTGCGCGCCGGACAAAGAGCTGGCATCCCAGGGTTTCTTCCAGCGATTTGATATGCAGGCTGATCGCGGTCTGGGTCAGCCCAAGCTCTTTACCTGCTTCGGTAAAGTTCAAGAGCCGGGCCGCCGCTTCGAAACTGCGCAGCCAGGTCAGGCTGGGTGAGCGCGTTTGCATATCTATCCCAAAAAATTTTTGCACCTAGAGGCGCTTTTTATTCATTTTGCTTTTTCTGGCAACCGGTGAATAAAGCCTGCGAACCAAGTCCGGCGATGAGCCGCCACAAAGGAAACTTGCAATGCCAGCGTCCAACGCCCTGCCAAACCCGCATACCTTGCAGATTGCGGCAAACGATAACCGCCCCGCCTGCCGGAATGTCGTTCATGTGGACGACCTGCCGATCGAAACCGGTTTTGGCCCGCAATACGGCGGAGCGACATGGCGCACGCTGATCTGTAGCGATCGCACGGGCTCGTCGGAACTGGTGCTGGGTGTCGCACAGATTCCAGCCCGGGGCGTTCTTGCGGCGCATCGGCATCCGCCGGCCGAGTTCTACCTGGTCACGGCCGGCTCGGGCGTTGTCGTGATCGAAGGTGTTGAACACCAGGTTGTCAGCGGCAACAGCGTCTTCATCCCCGGCAATGCCGAGCACAGTTTCAGCGCCGGGCCAGAGGGTGTGTCCTTTGCTTACGGATTTGCCTGCAACACGTTTGGCGAGGTCGAGTACACGTTTTCGGACGCCGTTCCGGGCGAGTGATCGGCAATGCAATGGCAGGGCGGGGTGCATGGCACTCTGCCAACTTGAAAGGAAAACACCATGAAAGTAGGTTTCATCGGTCTTGGAAATGTGGGCGGCAAGCTGGCCGGGTCACTTGTGCGCAATGGCTTTGACACCACTGTGCACGATCTTGACAGGGCCGCCGCGCAGGCGTTCATCGACAAGGGCGCGGCCTGGGCGGATACGCCAAAACAGATGACTGAACGCTGCGATGTGGTGATTACCTGCCTGCCATCCCCCAAGGCCTGCTCGGACGTCATGGAAGGCGCGGATGGCATCCTGCATGGCCTGTCAGCAGGCAAGATCTGGATGGAGATGTCCACGACCGATGCGGCCGAGGTGGCGCGCATGGGCGAGCTGGTGCGCGCCAAGGGAGCCACCGCGGCGGAATGCCCTGTTTCAGGCGGATGCCATCGCGCAGACACCGGCAATATCTCGATCTTCGTCGGCGGTGATCGTTCGACCTTTGAAAGGGTTCTGCCGCTGACCACGACGTTGGGCCGCCGCGTCCTGCACACTGGCCCGCTGGGGACCGCGTCAACACTGAAGGTCATGACCAACTACCTGGCGACGGCCAACCTGCTGACCTGCTGCGAGGCTCTGACCACGATGAAGGCAGCGGGTATCGACCTCGCCACAACCTATGAGGCGATCAAGATTTCATCGGGCACCAGTTTTGTGCATGAGACTGAAAGCCAGCTTATCCTCAATGGTTCGCGCGATGTGAATTTTAGCATGGACCTGATCCTCAAGGATATCGGCCTGTTCCAAACCATCGCCGAGCGCAACAACGTGCCGTTGGAACTGTCGCCGATGATCATCGATATCATGAAAGACGGCCAGGCCCGTTATGGCGAACGCGCCAACACCGATGACATCATCCGGCGCCTGGAAGACGCGACCGGCCTGTCCGTCCTGGCAGAGGGTTTCCCGTCCGAACTGGTCGACGACGAGCCGGAAGAAAAAGGTTACGAAGTGGTGCCCCCGCAGCCGCTTTGAACGCCGCGCCAGGCCTGTCGCGGCAGGCTTGGCAGGATTAATCCACAGGACGTCCCAAGATGAGCCAGGCTGGATCACCTCCCGAGAACCTATCGCGTTTTTTTGTCAATGGCGCTTGGGTGACGCCTCATTCAGACCAGCACTTTGCAGTGATGAACCCGGCAACCGACCGGCAGATCGGCGAAATCGTTCTGGGCAATGCGAAAGATGTCGAAGCCGCCGTTGCCGCCGCCAAGATCGCGTTCGACAGCTACAGCCAGACTACAAAGGCAGAGCGCCGCGCCCTTCTTGACGCGATGATGCACGCCACGCGCGCACGAATGGAAGACATGGCGCAGGCCATGTCGCAAGAGATGGGCGCGCCGATCACCTTTGCCCGCGCCGCCCAGGCCGATGCCGCAATCGGGCATCTTGAAGCCTTTATCGCGACCTTCGATGCGCAGGAAGAACGGCAAACCCTGCCCAACGGAGATATCCGGCTGCGTGAACCCATTGGCGTTTGCGGTCTGATCACGCCGTGGAACTGGCCCATCAACCAGATTGCCCTCAAGGTTATTCCGGCTTTGGCAACAGGCTGCACATGTGTGCTGAAGCCGTCCGAGCACACGCCGCTTTCGGCGATGATCTATGCCGAAATCATAGAGGCCGCCGGTTTTCCGCCCGGCGTGTTCAACATGATCCATGGCGATGGCCCAACCGTGGGCGCTGCTCTTTCCCGCCACCCTGATATCCAGATGATGTCGCTGACCGGGTCGTTGCGGGCCGGTATCGCGGTCGCAAAGGACGCGGCCGACACCGTGAAGCGGGTGACGCTTGAACTGGGCAGCAAAAGCCCCAATCTGGTTTTTGACGATTGCGATCTTGAAGCGCAGGTCACCGAGTCGGTTTGGGCCTGCATGCGCAACAGCGGGCAATCCTGTGACGCGCCAACCCGACTATTGGTGCAGCAATCCTGCTACGAGCGTGTTTTGACAATCGCCAGGACCGCCTGCAATGCCATTGCAGTGGGCGATCCCGCGCAGGAGGGCGATCACATCGGGCCGCTCTTTGACCGGATTCAATATGAGCGTGTTCAAGCGATGATCCAGACCGGGTTGAACGAAGGTGCGACCCTGCTGGCGGGCGGCCTGGGGCGGCCCGAGGGGCACGAGTCCGGTTGGTACGCGCGTCCGACGATCTTTGCGGATGTGCGCAACGACATGACGATCGCGCGTGAGGAAATCTTTGGGCCAGTGCTGGTCATCATCCCGTTCAGGGACGAGCGCGAAGCGATCGAAATCGCCAATGACACACCCTTCGGACTGGCGGCCTATGTCCAGACCGGAGATCAGGAAAGGGCGATGCGTGTCGCAGCCCTGCTACGGGCGGGTGCGGTTCATATCAATGGCGGTCCACTTCGCTATGGCTCGCCATTCGGCGGTTACGGTCAATCCGGCAATGGCCGCGAAGGTGGTTTGCAAGGGCTGGAAGAATTTCAGGAAACCAAGACACTGCATTTTCCTGACTGACACGGGCCTCGCGGTGAATTGTGACAAAGGCGGGGAATCCCGGCGCAATCACGCTGATCCATGCCCGCCGCTCTTTTGGGCGCATTCGGCAGGATTGGCCCGGAACCTGCGCCAGAGTTCGATCACCGGCTAGTTGGCCACCAGCTAGCCAGCCAGCTTTTCCGTCACCGGGGCCGCAGCGATCACCAGGAGTTCGACCTTGTAATGCGGCTGTGCCATGCGGGCCTCGACGCAGACCCGCGTCGGCGGCGTGATACCGCTGACCCAGATGTCCCAGGCCTCGTTGAAGCCCGCGTAATCATCCATGTCGGCAAGCCAGACCTGCACCGAGATGACATGGCCGCGATCCGTGCCGGCCTCGGCCAGAAGCGCGTCGACCTTCGCAAACACGTCCGCGGACTGTTCCTGAATCCCGGCTTCCTTGAGTTGCGAGACCTGCCCGGCGAGGTGAATCTGGCCACCATGCGAGGCGATGGCCGAAAAACGCGCCGAGCCGCCGATCTTGGTCAGAGTCTGGGACAATGTGATGCTCCGTGATGGGTTGTTAAGCTGTCGTCCGCACCTACCGCGCTCACGCGATTCCAGTCAAACGGAAATAATTTAATAAAATTTCAGGAAAATTGAAGCTCAGACACCGTTCTGCGCCATCATCTCCGCGGCGGTGTCGAGGATACCCTGCGCCACGAGGTCTTCGGCGGGAGAGCCCGGCGCGCCGGATTTGCGCAAAAGCTGAATCCGGCGGACCGCGTCGGGGTCGATCAGGGGCCGGAATACCAGATCGCGGCGCCGAAAGACACCAACCGCAGTTTCCGGGAGGATCGTCACCCCGATATTGGCGCGTACCATCGCCAGTATCGATGTCAGGTTTTGCGCCGACAGGTTCGAGCGCTGGTGCAACTCTTGCGAAACCGGGTGGGCGATACTGGCCGAGAGGCTGTTGGCGATCAGCCGCGCCTCGCGCAGGTCTTCCCAGCCGATGGCACCGGTGGTCTGGGCCAGCGGGTGCGCGGGGGCGGCGACAACCCCGAAACGGTCGGTCATCAGCGGCGTGCTGTCCAGCCCCGGCCCGGCGGTGCCCAGGCTTGCGATGCCGATATCCACGCGGTCCCAGAACAGCTCCTGCAGCACGGAGGCGGAGTCCATGTCGCGCACATCCAGATGCAGACGCTGCAGCGCCTGCATATGCGTCGCGTAAAAGCGCGGCATCACCGTACCCGCGACCGACGGCACCACGGCCAGCCGCACATATCCCTGCCGGGCGCTGGCGAAATCGTGGATGGCGCGCAGGGTGCGGTCGAAATGCTGCAACTCCCGTTCGGCCTGTTCCAGCACATAGGCTCCGACCGAGGTCAGCTTGTTCTTGCGATCCTTTTCGAAAAGCGGCTGGCCGATGTGCTCCTCGAGCTGTTTCAGCGTCATCGACACCGCCGAGGGAGTTCTCGACAGAAGCTCGGCCCCGTCGCGCAGATTACCGCTGCGCGCCACCGCCGAGAGGCAGCGGAACATCTCGATCTTTATAGCCACTTCAATTCCTCTGAAATAGCTTTCAGATAAATAAGTTTGATTGAACGTATTCCCGGTGTCAACACAATCTGCAATCCAAGCAGATTCGAGGTGAGATCAATGGGCGATGCGAAACGAAACCTGATTGCGGGGGCCTGGCAGGCCGGCGACGCCGAGATCGAGAACCGCAACCCGTCGGATCTGAGCGACCTTGTCGGCCTCTTTACCCAGGCCACGCCGGTGCAGCTGGACGAGACGCTCGTACAGGCGCGGATCGCGCAGGTCGAATGGGCGGCCTATGGCATGGAGCGCAAGCAGGCGGTGCTGATGGCGATCGGCAACGAGCTGATGGCACGCGCCGAAGAGCTCGGCACGCTGCTGAGCCGCGAAGAGGGCAAGCCCCTTGCCGAAGGTAAGGGCGAGGTCTACCGCGCCGGTCAGTTCTTCACCTACTATGCCGCCGAATGCCTGCGCCAGTTGGGCGAGAATGCCGACAGCGTACGCCCGGGCGTCGAGATCGACGTGCGGCGCGAGCCGGTGGGCACGGTGGCGATCATCAGCCCGTGGAATTTCCCTACCGCCACCGCCTCGTGGAAGATCGCGCCGGCGCTGTGCTATGGCAACGCGGTGGTCTGGAAACCGGCCAATGCCACCCCGGCCTCGGCCGTGGCACTGACCGAGATCATCGCCCGTCAGGACATTCCCAAGGGCCTGTTCAGCCTGGTCATGGGCGCGGGCCGCAGCATCGGCCAGCGGCTGGTCGAAAGCTCGATGGTGAACGCGATCTCGTTCACCGGCTCGGTGCCGGTCGGGCGCGGCATCGCTGCGGCGGCGGTGCAGAACTTTACCAAGATCCAGGCGGAGATGGGCTCCAAGAATGCGCTGGCCGTGATGGATGACGCCGATCTCGATCTGGCCGTGACGCTGGCACTGGGTGGGGCGTTCGGCGGTACGGGGCAGAAATGCACCGCGTCCTCGCGCCTGATCGTGCACGAGGCGGTGCATGATGCCTTTGTGGAAAAGCTGGTGGCGGGCGCGCAGGCGATGAAGGTCGGCCACGCGCTGGAGGAGGGCACGCAGATGGGCCCGGTGGTCAGTGCGCAGCAGCTCG
>CAYGNE010000006.1:0-56876 GCA_964351155.1 uncultured Rhodobacterales bacterium
ATAGTTCGAGAACATGCCGAAGGTGCAGTTGCCGCGCACGACGGTATTGGCCGCGGCAGAGCTCTCAATCAGAACGGCGGGGATGTCGAGTTGCCCGGCCGATGATTGTCGGTGGCCGCGTTTGCCTGCCAGCGTGGCGCTAGCATCGATGGTGCCAAAGCCGATCACACCGGGGTCAAGAATAGTGTTGATGAACGCCTTTGCGTTCTGACCTGACTTGCCTTGATAGCTGTCGATATTGTCCGTTGACAGGTTCTGATACCGGAACGGATAGCCAGCGTTCAGGCAATAGTCGTTGATCAGCCCCGCCATCATCTGAATCAGCGTGGTCTTGCCCGTTCCCGGTTTGCCATCGCCCATAAAGGTAAAAATGAAGCCACCGAGTTCCGCGAACGGATTCATGCGGCGGTCAAAATCGTAGGCCATCAGCATCTTTGCCAGTTTCATCGCTTGGTATTTGGCAATGTGGTTGCCCACCACTTCGTTCGGCTTTTTGAACGTCATTGTCAGCGTGGTGGATTTTGCCTTGGACGCCGGGACAAACCCTCGAATGGTCAGGTTGTCCGCCTCGATGCGCCAGGCTGCGGTGTTGAACGGTCCGAGATGTGGTGCTGACTGCGCACGAAGCGCGACCTTTTCCATCAATTGTTCGGCAAAGGCGCTGGCGGTGGCCACCAGTCGCGCATCGTCGCTCGCGTGGATGGCCAGATCCTGATCCAGTTCCCAGAGAGCCCCGTGCAAAGCCAGTTGGCCATTGTCGCTTAGCACCTCCTGGGCCTCTCCGACCTCGACCGAAACTTGGGACATGTGTGAGGACAACAGGTATGCCAGTGCATTGGCGAAGACATGCAGCGTGATCAACGCTTCCGCCGAAAGTAACTCGGAGAATTCGGTCTTGCGTGCGGCAGGCAAATCCCCTCCCAGATTGGCGCGTTTCAAATCCGCGAGCGGTGTGGCGGCACCATAATTCGCGGACATGGCCAGCGCGATTGCCAGCGCGCGGCGCAAGGCATTCATGACGACGGCCTGCTGCGGCGAGGTCAGTACGTCGCCGCCGTCACTGTCCTTGATCCGCTCAAGCAGGTGAACACCCTCGGGACGCGCCGTTCGCCGCGTGGCCAGACCGGGCGTGGTCGAGCGGAACCTCCGCCGTGTTCCGATTCCCGCGGACCGTTCGGCGGTTTCTTGTGCGGCTGTTGCGATCCTTGGCGCATGGTCAAACCCGTTCAGCATCGTTTCGGCCGCCGGATAATGTTTGACGATGTCCTCTTCGCGCAGTTCCATCTGATCCGAGGTCAGGCTCATCTGTACAATCGCTCCGTTCGTTGTCGGCTTCCGATTTCCTCCGCCGAAGATTTGCAGTCGACGCAAAAGACCTTTTTCTGATCAGCGCCGGGTTGCGCCCCTGTCATCGGGAAACGCCTTTCTGTGGGATTGCCAACCATCAATATCGTATGACCCGTCCACCGGTGCTGACCACGAACTTGCGGACGTCCTCAAACCCGGGAGGGTTCCGTTCAGCCAGAACCTGAAACGGGCGCTGTGGAAGGATAATCGACCTTTGCATACGTGTCGCACCGGTTTCAGCACCGCGCCCGGCAAAGGGATCCAGGGCAAAAACTTCGCGTTCGACCGTGGAAAACCATCCTGCACGCTCTTCGGTCACACGTTCGCTTTCAAGCGTCTCTTCGGTCCAGGCCAGGGCCCAATCCTGCCCGGTTGGCGATTGCGCATCCTCAAGAACTTCGCGCAGCGGGCCGGTCTGGCGGGTGTAGGCGCTGGAATACATCGGACCCAGATGAAATCTCCGCAACCGTTTCGGGTGCAGGTCGTTGAAATCTTCGTCAAACCCCCGGGCGATGGTCAAAAGCTTCAGTCCGCCGAGACTCTGCGCCATCAGATGTGCCTGAACCTCAGGCCAGCGTCGTTGATCCTTGGGCAGCGCAATCGCGCCGGAATCTTCGAGTTCCATCAAGTACAGGACCGGCAGGTTGATCTGGCTGTCATGAACCGCCCAGTGCACAAGAAACCGGCGGCGTCCCTCTGCCGGATTGCCCAGCCATTCACATTCAGGGTCATTCTGCACCCAGAACATCTGTCCTTTGGTCAGTTCCTGGTAGTAGAGCCGTTGCGACAGCGCGAATTGCAGCTTTGTCGGCACCTCGCGATTGCCAATGATGGTTCGCACCATGTCATCCTTGAGCGCCTGTTCGGACGGCAAACCGGCCAGATGCGTGTCCGCTTGTTGCGCATCATTCGCCATGGTCATCAATTCGGTTGCGACCGGAAAGCCGCTATCCTTGACGTCGATTGCCAGAGATCCGAAAAAACGCCCCGTATCGCGCCCGACCAGCAGGTATTTCAGGCTCAACGCGCGAAAGGTGAAGGTCAACGCCATGATGTAACGGGTCAGAACTCTGACCTCGGACCGCGTCAATGCATTTTCGGCTTCCATCATTGCCGCCACCCGGATCAGGTGGCTGGTTATCGACTCGAATTTGCGAAAGTACCGGCGCGAGGCAAAAAGATCGGTCAGACCGGCGTGGTCGGAAGCCGGGTCAATGCGCGTGTGCCTTGTTTCCTGGTCGCCAGGCTTTGGTCCAGTTGGCATCAGCTATCACCACCTCCGGAAGCAGAACCAGAGGCAGCGGTGAAATGGCCGCCTTCATACAATCCCGGTTGTGACGCGCGCGCTGAATGATCCCGGGTTTGAGGCATGTTTTGGTCCCCCGTCGCCCAAATGATGGCGCCAAGAACCAGTAGCCAAGGGAGCGCCTGCTGCAGCCATGGCGTGTCAAAGCGCGAGGCTGGGACAGCCGACACCAAAAGGATGCCGATCAAACCCCGGGGCACCCATTTCAACCACCGCGCCCGATTCATCCGCCGTAAAGGTTCTTGTCGTGTTTTTCGACGATTGCCGCGAAACGGCGTGCAAAGCGTTCGTCGGCCTTAGCCTTTTTCTCGAGTACGTCACGGGCAAAGACCATGTGGTCTTCGTGGGCTTCCAGCATGTCGGCCATCTTCTGGTTGGTCGCGGTGCCGATGGCGGCCATTGCGGTTTGCGCTTCCTGATCCGTCTTGACGCCGATCTCGTTGATCCGATGGGCCACGTCCTGCTGTTGCGCGGTTTTCAGTGATTTTGTCAGAGCGTCATACAAAACAACCCGCTGCTGGGTATCCGTTTGCAGTTTGTTGATCAGGACCATCTGCGTCGCTGCCTGATTTTGAAGCGAATCCACCCAGGACTTGCCCTTTTCTATGTAGCGCTCCAGCGTCTGGGACTTGGCCAGCTTGACCTGCTCGTCCTGTACCATCGCGTTGTACTTGGCGTTCAGCCCGGCCAGTTCCGTTTCCAGCTTGGTTCGCGCCGCGGCATCCTGTTCGACGCTTATCTTGTTTTCCAGTTCGATGATCTTGGGGTCCATGCCAAGGATCTCGGCCCGTACGGCTTCGAGTGCACCTACGGTCGATTCACGTTCATCCAGCGTACCGGCGAGGTTGGTTTCCACCTTTTCCTTCTGCTCGTTCAGAACTGCCAACTGTCCGTCAAGCAGTTTGACGATCACGTCCGATTTGCTGATCAGGTCCTGCAGTTTGTCGTCGATATTGGCCATGCGCATGCGTTCCTGTCGCATGGATTCCGATTTGGCCGCGCTGAAAAAGCCGACAAAGCTCTCCCAGCCGGTTTTTGATCGCATCTCGTCAAAATCCTTGGAAAATGCGCTCGTCACATCATCCAGCCCCATGATCAGTTCGGCGATATTTGCATTCATCACCTCGGTATGGGCATGCACATCCTGGAGTGTCGCGTTCTCTATGTCGATATCGGCTTCTTCACCCGCTTCGATCTTGGCGCGCGCGGCTTCTATCCGGCTGGTCATAGCGTGGATTTCCGCTTGGCTTTTCGCCACCTGCGCCTGAGATTCCCGTACCAATGCGTCGAAATCTGCCATTTTCACTCCCTGACTTCAAAATGCCTGATACTTAGGTGGGTAATGTTACGCCATTTTACATCAGGTCGCCCAGTCAATTGGCCAAATTGTTGCAAAACAACCCTGCAAAGGAAAGAGCAAAGACAACATCCCGGATACGAAGCGCGCGTTTGGCCAGATGATCACTTGCATGTTGAACGTCAGAATCTGCCAGGCTCAGCGATTGGAGAGTGCCGGGTAGATGCTTCGAAAATCCTGGTATGCTTGGTCGAACAGATCCGTCATCGCCGGGTCCGGCTCAACTACCCGCTCGATTTTCGGTCGTTTGCAGGCTTCGGATTCGGCGAGATCGCCAGAGGCGATCATCGCAAGCCTTGCCGCCCCAAGGGCACCGCCCAACTCTCCGCGCGCTGGCAGATCAAGCGGCAGGTTCAGAACCGTTGCCATCAGTTTCAGCCAATAGTCCGATTGCGATCCGCCGCCAACGGCAAGACACCGGTCAATTGCTGTGCCGGCATCTCGCAGCGCATTCTGGCAATCCCGAAAGGCAAAAGCGACGCCCTCAAGAACCGATTGGGTCAGGGCGGTTCTGTCTGTGCCGTGTGAAAGACCGTTGAACGCGCCGCGAATGCCCGCGTCGTTATGCGGAGTCCGCTCACCTCCCAGATAGGGCAGAAACCGGATACTGGACGGTGACCTCAGCCCTTGGCCCAATTGTGCAGTCAGATCGGACGGGCTCTGTTGCAAGATCCCCGAGAGCCAGTTCAGGGCATCGGTCGCTGCGAGAATCACGCCCATCTGGTGCCACTTTCCGGGCAGAGCGTGACAGAAGGTATGGACCGCACTGTCCGGGTTGGGTCTGAACGCGCTGTTGGCGGCGAACAATACTCCGGATGTACCAAGCGACAGAAACGCGTCGCCCTCGTCGGTGACACCGGTGCCGACTGCCGAAGCCGCGTTATCGCCGCCGCCACCCGCCACGATCACATCGGCGGAAAGACCAAACTCCCGGGCAATTTCCGCGCGCAAGGTTCCGGAAACATCCGACCCTTCGACCAGTCGGGGCATATGTTCGCGGGAAAGGTGCGTCGCGGCCAGTGCTTCGTCCGACCAGTCACGCCGACCAACATCCAGCCAGCTTGTTCCGGCGGCATCCGACATGTCGGACACGGCCTCGCCGATCAGCCACAGTCGCAGAAAGTCCTTTGGCAGAAGGACTGTTCGTGTCTTTTGAAACACGTCGCCTTCATGCTTGCGTACCCAGTTCAGTTTTGGCGCGGTGAATCCGGGAAAGACTATGTTTCCTGTATGCTGTCGCATGAACGGCATCGCGTCCAATTCCGCGGCTTCGGCATGAGAGCGCGTATCATTCCACAGGATCGAAGGGCGCAAGGCTCGTCCCGTTGCATCGACCAGTGTCGCACCATGCATTTGCCCCGACAGGCCAATTGCCCGCACCGCAGACAATTTGCCGCCGTGCGCGCGGGACAATTGACCGAAAACCGATTTACAGGCTTCGATCCAACTGTCCGGATCCTGTTCTGACCAGCCTTCGGCGGGGCGCGATACACTCAGTCCGACCGTGACATCGGCGATGATGTGCTGGCTTTCATCTATCAACAGCCCCTTGAGGCCGGATGTTCCCAAATCCAGTCCAAGATACATTGCGGCACTCCCATTCAGTTGGACGCGCTGCCGTTGGCTCCGATTTTCGCGCGTGCGGCCCCCTAGGCGGTACACCGCGTTGACGCCGCGGCGCAAGCCCGCCGCCTATTTGCCCCCGGGGACGTGTCGGTGTTGTTCAGGCGAGTGCAGCGGTGATGATGATTTCCACCTTGAGCTCGGGTGACGCGAGTTTTGCTTCGCCGCAAGCCCGGGCAGGGGCGGCACCTTCCGGCACCCATGCATCCCAGACTTCGTTCATGGCGTCAAAGTCCGACATGTCCGCCAACCAGATAATGGCCTGCAGGATCAGATCGGGCGCCGAACCGGCTTCGGACAGAAGCGTTTCGATGCGCCGTAGACACTCCCGCGTCTGATCCTGGACATCGCCCTCTGTTCCTCCGACCTGACCGCAAAGATAGACGGTTTGTCCGTGGATCACGATCTTGCTCATTCTTGTTCCGGTCTGCATGCGTCGGATCATCAATCGGTTCCTTCCCTTGGTGTTTCTGCGCTGTCGGCCAAAGCTGCGATTTCTCCCAGCGTTACAGGTTTGAGCGGGGCTCGGATACGAAAATATCCGACCTGTTCAGGTGTCCGACCCGTTGCTTGTGCCAGCAGCTCGGTTACCGTCAACCCACAATAACGCCCCTGGCAGGGCCCCATGCCGACCCGACCAAAGGCTTTGGTCTGGTTGGGACCGCTGCACCCCAGCCCGGCATAGCGGCGGACGTCGCCCGCCGTCACCTCTTCGCACCGGCATATGGTCACGTTGTCCGCGGGACAAGTGATGTCTTGTGGCGGCGCATAGATCGCGTCGAGAAACGGTCGCACGGCGGTTTCTCGCATTAACGCACGGCGGGGCGAGATGGCGATTTCATCACGCGCAACAGAGTCCATGCGTCCGATCTGGTGCAGAATCTCGATTGCGGCCAGTTCGCCCTGCAGTTCCGCTGCCTTTGCCCCAAGAATTCCGCCGCCGTCTCCGGCAACGAAAACCCTCGGATTGCTGGTCTGGCCCCAGATATTGAGTACAGGTTCAAAGCAGTGGCGCGCGCTGTTCCATCGGTGGTCGAGCCCAAGCGAATGCGAAATCTGCGTGTTTGGCACGACGCCCTGGTGCAACAGAACGGTGTCGCAGCTCAGTTCGTGTGTCTTGCCATCCGAAAGAAAACGCAGGCCTGTCGCGGAGTCACCGCCCAGAACGGCAAGATCGCTGGCACCCATGTACCGTGTCACCTTGGCGCGACGCAGGTTTGCGAGCAGGCCCAAACCCTTGGCAACCGTGCGCCAGCCTTTGACGGCACCGCCCACATGGGAGCATGCGGCCAGATAGTTGCGCCGTGATTGTGTTTCCACCAACGCCTTTGGCGCGGCACCGGCCGTCACCAACTGGTTTGCCAACAGATAGAGCAGCGGGCCGGACCCGGCCAGAACCGCGTTCCTTGGCAGAAGTCCGCCACTTTTCAACATGATCTGGGCCGCTCCGGCGGTCATCACACCCGGCAAGGTCCAGCCGGGCAGGGGAATGGCGCGTTCTGTTGCGCCGGTTGCGATCAGGATGAACCGCGCACAAACCCTTTGCGCCTGCTTGTTTCGGGTGTAGGTCACGACCCCGTCTTCGGTTACGTCCCAGACCAACGAGGAAGACAGACGAGTCAATGTCGCATCGTGAAATCGGGCAATCAACGGCTCGCCGGCCATATAATCCGGACCCAGTACGGTCCGTTGCCGGTTCGTGGTGCCGGTGAGATTGCGAAAAATCTGGCCGCCGGGCGCTGGCTGATCGTCAATGAGGGTGACGCCGAGACCCATTTTCGCCGCCATGACGGCGGCCGCCATGCCTGCCGGACCAGCACCGATCACGACCAAATCCAGGAGTTTCATCCGTTCTCTCCCGGTGTTTTATGTGGCACTACGACAAGACCATGCTCGACCATGACCTGACAGGCCTGAACGTTCTCGCCACCGATCTCGACGAGGCAATCGTAACAGGTGCCCATCATGCAAAACGGGCCCCGCAGAGAGCCAGAGACCGGGGTATTTCGAAACGCGGCTACGCCTGCAGCAATCAACGCCGCAGCCACCGTGTCGCCTTCGCGAGCAGCATACGGCTTTCCGTCAAAGACAAAGGTCACGTCTCTCCCGTCTTTCTCCAGACGTTCAA
The DNA here is from genome assembly GCA_964351155.1 of uncultured Rhodobacterales bacterium. GTDB lineage: Bacteria > Pseudomonadota > Alphaproteobacteria > Rhodobacterales > Rhodobacteraceae > CAYGNE01. The sequence goes on from CAYGNE010000006.1 coordinate 7,762, forward strand.
ACACTGAACCGCTCCTCGCTGAACGCAGACAGATCAGGGGCGTCCTGCGCGCCCGTCAGCCACGCTGTGAGACTGTCGGAATGGGCAGCGGCGAGGGTGATACCGCTGTGGCAGGTCACAAGATAGGCCCCGGGATGGTCAGGAGATTCCTGATAGATCGGAAGCCCGTCCGGTGACTTGATGCGCAGCGCCGCCCAGCTTCGAACCAGTTTAGCCCGGGCCAGTTTTGGAAACATGTCGACGGCGTGCCGGGCGAGTTGAGCCACGGTCACCAGATCCTCGCGATCGTTCAGGCCGACTTCGGACTTGCTCGCGCCGATCTGGATGCCACCTTCGTTCACCTGTCGAACCTCGACGTTCGGTCGGTTCATTAATTTGGGCATCCTTTCAGTAATCAGAACCTGTCCCTGCTGCGGACGAATAGGCGCCTTGAAACCGAGTTGTGGGGCAAGCTCTGTTGCGCCGAGGCCCGCGGACAACACCAGTCTCCGTGTTCGATGGGTAACGTTGTTTGCCGTCCGGATCTCGTAGCCCTCGGCGATCGGTGAAACGGTATTGACCTTTGAGCCGGTCAAGATCCGGCCTCCCATCGCGTGAATGGCCTTTGTCAATGCCATCAGCAACCGCAGCGGGTTCACATGCCCGTCTTCCCTGCAATAGAGCGCACCGACGACCTTGGGGCCGATGTTGGGTTCCTCTGCCTTGAGCGCATTGTGACCCATCACTTCGAACGGATAATCACCGCCGAGTTCTTGGCGCAAGGCTTCATACAGCTCGCGCTCCCGATCCATCTCACCTTCGTCCATGTGGACGACGTACCCGCCATCCTGCACCAGCGCGAAATCCAGACCGGCGTGATCCTGCAATTCGTTGGCGAAACCGCGGTAGGCAGTAGCCGACCGACGCGTCCAGTTGGCATAGGCAGGTTGTTCCAAGCCTTTGCCTTGAACCCAGACAAGGCCGAAGTTTCCGCGCGACGCGCGAAAGGCGGTGTCGCCTTCGTCAAAAACGCAAACGTTCTTTCCGCGTTTCATCAGGCCATAGGCCACCGACAGCCCCACTATGCCGCCGCCTATGATTGCGAATTCTGTGTCCATGGCTGTTCTTGATACATCTCGGCACCGGTTCGGCAATCTCAAACCCGACCGCCTGTGAATCTTTTCAGTGCGAGTTGGATACAACGAATGGCCGACAAGCAAGCCCATTCAGCTTTTGGAGCATGACAAATCGGTGGCGCTGCGCGCAGAGTTCAGTCACCGAGATTCTTGTTGAAGCTTTGCAATGTCTCTCTGACCCAGGCCTCCCATCTTGTCACGAAGTCGGCGGCGAGGTTCGACAATGGATGCAGGTTGGGTGTCAGGATAGAATACCCGTAATTCACGCTTGGCTTGAACGGTCGGAAGACGATCCGCGGTGAATGGTCAATGGATTGCAGGTAACTCGCCGCGCTGAGCACATCGACAATAGCACAAATCTGCGCCGCTTCGACAAATCGAAAAAGTGGCAGGAAGTACTGCGCGTCAAAGCGCACATTGAATTGCGCACCGGCCTGCGCGAATGCGCCCATGGTTTCAAGATGGGTGGAATGGTCAGGTTGCAAGGCGCCCATCGGATGACCATCAAGGTCGGAGGCATGAATGGCCGGTTTTTCGGCGAGCGGGTGCGAGGCCGGCAGCGCACAGACGCAAGTGCACAGCAAGGAAATTGAGCGATACAGAGCCGTGTTGCTGTGGCCGGGCGAATGATCACAGAAACCGACGTCGTGACTCTGTGCGGCAATGAGGCTGCGGATCTGTACGGATGCGCGGGTTGCCAAAGTGACGCGAATATCCGGCGAGTCAGCGACAAAGCGGCTTACAAATGTGGGCAGCAGATGCACCGAAGGCCCCGGCATTGCGACAATTCTGAGCAGGCCGCTGCGCCCGTCGCGCATGCTGGCGAGGTTCTGTTCGGCGATCCGCAGGCGGTCCAGCACTTCGGATGCTTCGGACAACATGTAATGCGCCTCCGGGACCGGAACCATCTGTCGGCCTTGGCGCAGAAACAATTCAATCCCCAGACTTTCTTCGAGAGCTTTCAGAGAAGCGCTGGCCGCGGGTTGGGTCCGGCCCAGATTGCGGGCGGCCTGGCTGACGGAGCCGGTTTTCATGATTTCGCGAAACACCGCGAGTTGCTGCAGGTTCATCTTTCCGGTCATCCATCAGGGAAATTTATGGATACCATAAAATTTCTAGTTTGAATTAATCAATAATCCTTTTCAACATGGTCAAGCCAGCAACAATTCGCGTTCACCGCCATTGGCTTGTCGGACGCACAACAACAGGGACTTTGAAATGGGCATTTTTTCGAAATTCGCGGGGCTAACGGTTGCCTGCACCATGATGTCAGGGGCGGTGGCCGCCCAGGACATGCAGTTCTTCCGTATTGGTACCGGCGGTGCCGGCGGCACATATTTTCCGATTGGCGGCATCATCGCCAATGCGATCTCGAACCCACCGGGTTCGCGGCCATGTGACGAAGGCGGCAATTGTGGTGTTCCGGGTCTCGTGGCAATTGCCCAGTCGACAAACGCGTCGGCGCATAACGTCAATGCCATCCAGGCCGGTCAGATGGAAGCCGGGCTGTCCGGCGCGGCCACATTGCATTTTGCGTATCACGGAGTCGGAAAATACGAAGGCAATGCCAAACCCGACCTGCGGGTGATCGCAAACCTGTTTCCCGAAGACCTGCATCTGGTCTTGCCAAAGGGTGGATCCCTGAACGGCCTGTCGGATCTCAAGGGCAAGCGGGTCGGAATTGCGCAGGCGGGGTCCGGTACACAGATCGCGGTCGAGTTGATCATCGCTGACCATGGCGTGAACCGTGACAACATCGAAGAGGCCGAGTTGAACAACTCGCAATCCGCTGAACGCCTCGCGGACGGCCAGTTGGACGCGTATTTCTATGCGGCGGGTACACCGGTTGCCGCGATGATCCAGTTGGACAACACCAAGGGCATGGAGCTTTACAGTTTCACGGATGAAGAAGTGAAACAAGCAAACGCATCAGTGCCGTACTATATTCCGTCCGCCATTCCGGCAGGAACCTATCCGGGTGTCACATATGACGTGAACACCGTCGCCGTTTCAGGGATCTTCGTCACAAACGCCAATATCGACGAAGAACTGATTTATCAGGTCACCAAAGCGATGTGGTCCAAGACAGCGCGCAAGCTTCTGGACAATGGCCACCCCAAGGGCAAGGTCATCACACTTGAAACCGCACTGGACGGCGTGGAAGGCATTGGCGTGCCGTTGCACCCGGGCGCAGAGCGCTTCTATCGCGAAGCTGGCCTGCTCGAGTAGTCCATTCGCACCCAGAACAAACCGGCGGCAGTGGCAGGTTCCTTGCTGCTGCCGACAAACCGATCCACAAACTGTAGCGCAGCGGTCGTCGCCCCTGATCAGTGTGCCGACATCGTCGGAGGACACCTGCTTTGCCCCTTCCATCACATCTCGACAATGTCGCGCTGGAAGAGCTGGAAAAAAAATATGACTCAGCTCTGAATACAAGAGACAACGGTCCGGTTCTGACTCGCGCGATCTATTGGGCAACCATCGTTTTTGCTTTCTACCATGTCTGGACAGCCGGATTTGGAACGCCGGTTGATCATGTGCATATGGGCATACATCTGACCGGATTGTTCCTGTTCATCTTCGTGGGTTTCCCGCTGGCCAAATCGGCCTATTCGCTCGCCTATCACGGCTCCACGGTATGGAAGCCGGGAAACGTTCCGCTTTATGACTGGGTTTTTGCATCCCTGGCCATCGCAGCATCCCTGTTTCTTTGGCTCAGTTGGCGCGGGTTGAATGCGTTCGGATTTGATCTTACCGAACAGGCACTGCGGCAGGGAAACCCATCCGGACTGGACGTGTTTTTCGGGTCGATCCTGGTTGTCGCCGTGTTGGAGATCGCGCGGCGGACCATCGGGTTTGTTCTGCCGCTCATAATCCTGGTTTTCGTGAGCTATGCGCTTTTCGGGCCCTACATGCCCGCGCAGATTCTCAAACACCCGGGGGTAGACTGGCGACAGTTCGTCAACAACATGTACTTCCCGTCCGAGGGTATCTTCGGCGTCACGCTGTGGGTCGTATCAACCGTGGTGTTTCATTTCGTTCTGTTCGGGGTCGTGGCCCAGCGGATGGGACTGGGGCAGTTCTTTGTCGACAACGCGATGATATTGGCCGGCCGCTACACTGGTGGTCCGGCAAAGGTGTCGGTTGTCAGTTCGGCATTTTTCGGTACCATTTCAGGATCCTCGATCGCCAACACGGTTTCGACCGGGTCCCTGACCATCCCGAACATGAAAAAACTGGGTTATCCGGGTCATTTTGCCGGTGGTGTAGAGGCGGCTTCGTCCGCGGGTGGGCAAATCACTCCGCCAATCATGGGGGCTGCCAGCTTCCTCATGGCCGAGTATCTCGAAGTGCCGTACACGACCATCGTCATCGCCGCGATCGTGCCGGCGATGATGCACTATATCGGCGTTATCTCGATCGTGCATTTCACCGCCAAGAAACTTGGCCTGGAAGCCTATCCGAAAGACCAGTTGCCCAAGGTCATGCAGGTCTGGCGCGACGGCTGGTACACCATCATTCCCCTGATTGCTCTGCTGATGGTCCTGTTCTCAGGGTATTCGCCAAATATGGCGGCGTTTATCGGGCTGAATCTGTGTATCGTGGTGGGCTTCTGTGCGTTCGACAAACCCGCGACACTTGTCGTGCCGCTGGCTCTTCTGGGCTTCATATTCTGGAAGGCCTCGCCCTACTCAGGTGAAGGGTACAGCCCGACCATAGCGGGTGTTCTGGCGGCGCTGACCATAGTTGGCACGTTGCATCGAAACGAGCGCCAGAGTTTTCGCGACCTGTTCGACAGTTTTCATGTCGGTGTGCAATATGCGTTGGCCGTGGGTGCAGCGTCTGCTGCGGTGGGGATCGTAGTCGGGGTTATCAACACCACTGGCGTCGGTTTCAGGCTCGGGTTCATGGTGACCGGTGGAGCCGCAGACATGGCCACCGCGATTGCGCCGTTCTTCGATTGGTCCGGGATCAGTGCGTTTTCGCAGAGTTCGATTCAACAGTTCCTCTCGCTTGTCCTGATCGCCATGGCCTGCATCCTGATGGGGGCGGGTCTGCCGACCACCGCGCTGTACATCATGCTGGTTGCCGTGGCGCAGCCCGCACTCGCCCAATTGGGGGTGCCGGCGCTGGCCACGCATATGTTCGTGCTTTACTACGGGGTGATCTCTGAAATCACCCCGCCTGTCTGTGCTTCGGCCTATGCCGCGGCGGGCATTGCCGGATCAAACCCGTTTCGCACCGGAATCAGCGCCTTTACGCTGGGGATTGGCAAACTGATGGTCCCGATGGTGTTTGTTTATGCACCGACAATGCTGATCGTTCTGCCGGAGTATTTCACCTGGACGAGCTTCATTCAGGTTACCGTTACCTGTGCGCTGGGCGTGTTTGCCATCGCCACGGCGGTTTCGTCCTATTTCCTTGCTCCATTGACCGGTTTCTGGCGTATTCCCATGGCCATCGGTGGCCTGTTGCTTGTGGCGCCAAGCCTCGGGTCGGACATTGCCGCGTTGGTGGTAATGGCGCCGGTGGTGCTTTTGCAGATTGCGGCACTGAACCGCGACAGTGCTGCGGCGTGACCAGGCCGGACCCCGCGCCGGAAGTCACCGTGCTGGGTGCCGGCATTGTCGGCATCTGTTCCGCTCTTTCGCTGGCTGAAAAAGGTTTGCGGGTCAGGCTGATTGATCGCGGTTTGCCGGGGCAGGCGACTTCTTACGGGAATGCGGGCGTCATCTCGCCCTGGTCCGTGGTCCCGCAATCCATGCCGGGGTTGTGGAAAAAACTGCCCGGCATGCTCCTTGACCCGCATAGCCCGCTGACTGTCCGCCCGGGTTACTTTCCCCGGGTGGCGGGATGGGGATTGCGTTTCGTCCGCGCGGGACAGCCGGCACGGGTCGCCGAAATCTCGGATGCCATGCATTATCTGACCCGTGATTGCGTAGATCTTTTCCGACATCACTTGTCCGGTACCGGGCGCGAAGACCTGATCACGGACAGCTGGTATGTGCACGCCTTCCGCAATCCCGTGTCTGCCGACCCAAACGAGCTGGGGTACCGGATGCGCCGCCAGCGTGGGGCAGAAATCGAGCGTATAGGCAGTCAGGAACTCCGCAGTCTGGAACCGGCATTGTCGCCGGATTTTAGGGCCGGGATCGTGATCAGGGGTCAGGCCCGGGCCAGGTCACCCGGCACCATCGGCTCGGTCCTGGCCGACAAGTTCCGTGCAATGGGTGGCGAAATCAGGAACGAGACAGTCCGGGCGATCCGACCCGACGAAACGGGAGGCTGGGTCTACGATACCGACATCGGGAGTTCCCGGTCGCCGCGTCTGGTTCTGGCGATGGGCGCATGGTCCGCCGCGCTCTTGCGCCCGCTGGGCATTCGCATCCCGATGGAAGCCGAGCGCGGATACCACGTGACGTTCTCGGATCCGGGAACGCAATTGCACAATTCGGTTCTGGACATGGACAGAAAGTTCGTCGCGTCCTCCATGATTGATGGGCTTCGTGTTTCCGGAACTGCCGAGTTTGCGGGTCTGGACGCGCCCGAAAACCAGCGCCGCATCGACCGTTTGCTTGCAGATGCAAAGCGAATGCTCCCGGAACTGCGCGCAAGCGAATTCTCGACATGGTCCGGGCAGCGCCCGAGTTTGCCAGACAGCCTGCCATGCATCGGGGAAGTAGAGGAGTTCCCGGGATTGATCTGTGCATTCGGTCACAGCCATTTTGGGCTAATGATGGCCCCCAAAACCGGGGTTGTCGTTGCCGGCCTTGTTACCGACTCGATTGGCAACAGCGATTTGGCGCCATATCGTCCCCACCGGTTTCAGAAGCCGCGACATTCATGACGAAATTGCCAGCATTGCAGAACATTGATATCGGTCGGCGTCCGAACCGTTTCGCTCCGAAACCCATCACTTTGACGTCAACCTGACCACGTGCCCATCTCGTGGACTGGCCGTACCTTGCGCCAGTTCGTCATAAACCGCGCGGGCTTCTTGTAACCCGTAATGAACGCGTACGTTCAACCAGTCTGATGACTCGGCTGCGATCCGTCTCCATGCCGCCGCAATGTGTTTCTCGATCACGCCGGGACCCCACTCCTCGCGTCGTTTTCTGATCTGTTCCGGGGCAAAGAAGAACTGCGGCTTGGCACCAGGCAGATCCTGGGGTTGAGCGAACTTGTCCCAGTGAGAGGTGCCAACCGCGGCGGAGTATTTCATGTTGTCTGCAAGATGGTGATGAAGCCGAGACTTGACCTGCGCGTTGCCGGCCATGTCGACATAGACCGACGGCACATCGTCCAGCTCCTCGATTTGATCATATTCCACCACCTGATCGCAAGCCTTCAGCCCCTCGACAAAACCCAGGTTCGCGGCGGATGTCAGGCCGATGATCCGGTAGGACCGGTTTTCCTGTTCGGCAAGAAACTTGCATAATCCAAGTCCCGTTTTCGATGATGCGGACCCAACGATGATCTGTTGCGCACCGAAATGATCATTGTCCGCGAGCCAGTCTGCCAGCAGATAGGAAGTGGCAAGCAGCGGTTGAAGCAGGGCGCGCAGGTGATCCTCTTCGGGTGTGCCATCGCGGACAACGGGGTAAGTATTGTAAACAGCTGGAAGCTCTGCCCGATGTGGCGAAGTATCCAGAAACACGCCCGGGGCATCTGAGCGGGGTGCGATCACAAGCTCCTCGCCCATCGGATAAAAGCCGTAGAGCCGAGTGCCAACTTCAAGCTCTGCGGCACGGCTTTCGACCACTTTTGCCACACCCCAGACGGGCACGATGCCCATGCCCTCGAGTTTGGTCGGGAAGAACTTCCAATACCCGATCACGAAACCAACAGCGGCATAGGTAACGTTGTTGGCGGTCAACGCAAAGCTTTCGATCCGAAGGCGGGCCTGGCCATCCTTGAGGTCCTGAACCGATACATCAACCAGCTCGGTTTTGGTGATGTTCTTCTGATCAACGATGATGCTCTGGGTTTTCATTGCCTGTGCTCTCTTGCCTTGGTCACATTGTCCGCAGTTTCGCGCCCGCACGGATCACCGACTGTGCGGATGGCCCGCCGCAGTATGACGGGTCTGGGTGGCCCTGATTGCGCAAGGGGCGGGGCACCGGTTGTCCGGTGCCCCCCGTTGACGGGCTTACTGTTCTTCTTCGTGGACTTTCTTCCAGTTGCCGTTCTCGACGACCTGAACATAGACCATCTCTGCGCCCTGATGGTCCGTGGGGCTGAAGTCGATGGTATTGGCGACAAGGTCATCGGTGTAGTTCAGGGTTTCCATCGCGGCGATAAAGCTTTCCTGCGTCAGATCGGGACCGGCAGCTTCCAACGCGCGGACCATCATGTCGGCAGCGCCATAGCCCAACATCGCAAATCCAACCGGATCTTCGCCATAGGCTTCCTTGTATTCCGCGATAAAGGCTGCGGGCACCGGGTCTTCGGCCCGAGCCCAAAGGTCTTGCCAGCTTGCCGCTGCATAGAATCCCTCGGTCACGCCGCCGGGCACCTTGGCAACCACGGTCAGGAAACTGGCCGACGTGCCCATGAATTTCATGTCTGTCAGGCCCATTTTCTTGGCGGTTCCAACCACGGTGATCGCCTGGCGTACCCCCAGCGCGATGGTGACGATATCGCAACCGGATTCCTTCAGTTTGCTGAGCGAGCCAACAAAATCGGTCTCGTCGGGCTTGTGCGTCGTTTCCGCCGCGAATGTGATCCCGGCCTCTTCGGTGCCGGCTTTGGTTCCTTCAAGAATTTCCTTGCCAAAATCAGTTGGCAGATACATCGCACAGACTTCCTGCCCTCCGAACTCATTCGCAAGGTATTTCACGCCGATCCGGCTCTGATCAAAATAGCTCGAAAATGACGTGAACTTGTTGTGCATCGGTTCCTGCAGCATCTGCCGTGCGGCAGAAAGAGGAGCCACATTTGGAATGCCCTTGGGATCAAGCAGCTTGAAGCCCGCGATGTTCATCGGCGTACCCAGGCTTTGCAGCATGGCAAAGACCTTGTCGCGATTCAGCAGCTTGTTATAGCCCTGCATCGCGCGCGGCATCTGATAGCCGTTGTCTTCGACCACAAACCGGATCGTCCGGCCATGGACGCCACCGGCCGCGTTGATCTTGTCAAAATACAGGTTCGCGCCCTTTGTTGCCGGAACGCCGACCGCAGCAAAGATGCCGGACAGGTCATTGACCGAGCCGATGACAATCTCGGTATCGCTCACGCCCTGTGCCTGGGCGTTGGCCATGCCGCCCGCAGCGGTCAGCGCCGTCACGGCCAGAAGTTTTTTCAACAGTTTCATTTATTACCTCCCTTGGGTTTCCTGCGTCAGTACATATCGTCAATCAGGTGCTTGTGCCGTTTTTCCACGAACGAGCGTTTGAGCTTCATGGTCGCGGTCAGTTCTTCATCCTCTGCCGTCAACAGCACGTCAATCAAGCGAAAATCCTTGATCTGTTCGACCCGGGCGAATTCCCTGTTCACGGCATCGATCTCGGCACTGATCAGGTCCTTGATTTGTTTCGCGGCGCAGAGCGATGCAAAATTTGAGAAAGGAACCTTGTTGTCCTGTGCGAATTTCTCGACATTTTCCTGATCGATCATGACCAGTGCGGTCAGATACTTTCTTCGGTCACCAATGATGACCGCATCAGAAATATAGTGCGAAAACTTCATCCGGCTTTCAATTTCCGCCGGCGTAATGTTCTTGCCGCCCGCGGTGATGATGATATCCTTGAGACGGCCCGTGATGGTGACATAGCCATCCTTGTCGATCCGCCCGACATCCCCAGTGCGAAGCCACCCGTCCTGCGTGAAAGTTTCGGCGGTCTTTTCATTGTTGCGCCAATAACCCTGGAAATTGTTCAGTCCCCTGGTTTGAATCTCGCCATCCTCGGCGATGCGCACCTCGATGCCTGGAACAACCTTGCCGATGGTTCCAAACCGGTTTTCGTCCGGCGTGTTGATGGTCGCGATACCTGCGGTTTCTGTCATGCCATAGCCTTCGACCATGGGCACACCGATCGACCAGAACCATTTCAGCAGTTCGGGCGAAATCGGAGCGGCCCCCGTGCCGGCACGTCGCATTCTGTCCATGCCGAGCATGCGGCGCAGGTTTCGCAAAACCAGGCGGTCCCAGAGCCAGAAGTTCACGCTTGTGAGTGGCGGCACGGCCCGGTTGTTGGTGATGTATTCGGTGCGGGCTTTTCCCGCCTTTATCGCCAGTCCAAATGCCGCCCGACCCAGGGGTGTGGCTTCCTGCGCGAGGATCAAGACCTGGGAGTAGATCTTTTCCCAGACTCGCGGCACGGCTGTGAAGGTATTCGGGCTGACCTCCTGCAGGTTGGCAAAGACGGTCTCGGGGCTTTCGGCAAAATTAACGGTGCATTTGCTGGCCAGCGGAAAATAGATCGACACGTCGCGTTCCAGGATGTGGCACAGCGGCAGGAAGCACAATTGTTCGTCAGTCTCGAACGCAGGCAGCCGGTGCGCTCCGGCCTCGATGGCGGCCATGATGTTTTCGTGACTCAGCATGGCGCCCTTGGGCATACCGGTCGTGCCCGACGTATAGATCAGAAGCGCCGTATCTTCCGGGTTTGCGGCCGCTATTTCCGCTTCGAATACATCCGGTTCCGCGGCGTCGGCGGCCCTGCCGATGTCATACAGCTTGTCGATCATCATACAGCGGTCGTGATCGAGATCGTGCAGGCCTTCGTCCTCGAGGATGATAACACCGCGCAAGCGCGGAACCTCTTTTTCTATCTGCAGGAACTTGTCGAGTTGCTCTTCGTTCTCGACGATCAGGAACCGGCTGTCACTGTCATTGATCAGGTATTGCAGTTGCGATGCGGAATCCGTCGTGTAGACGCCCGATGCAATGCCCCCAACTGACTGAATGCCCAGATCGGCATAGGCCCATTCCTTGCGGTCCTCCGACAGGATTGAAACGGCTTCACCCCGTTTCAGACCCAGCTTGCGCAGACCCATCCCGATCCATTTGGCGTGGTCCCAGTAATCGTTCCAGGAATAGGATTTCCAGATTCCCAAATCCTTCTCGCGATGGGCTGTTCTGTCGCCAAGCACCTTGCAACGTTTGCGGAACAGCTCGACAATCGTTGTCGCGCCATCGACCAGAACCGGGCGATGCCCCGGCGTGGCGTTGAAGCTGACGCCGTTGATCGTCGTCTGTGGAGGCGTGGCCGATACGTCCATTATCGTCACCTCCATGTCTTCTTGCGTTTCCAGCGCCGCGTCTCGCGAGCGCCTTCCTCCTGAACACCAAGATAGAAATTCCGGATGTCTTCCGATTTCATCAGCTCTTCAGCGGTGCCGTCCATCACGATCCGACCGACCTCCATGACGTAACCATCGTCGGCCAGTTCCAGAGCGGCGCTTGCGTTTTGTTCGACCAATAGCAACGTCATGCTCTGTTCTTCGTTCAGTCGTTTCAGAATGGTAAATATCTCCTGCACCAGCAGCGGAGACAGACCCAATGATGGCTCGTCCAGAAGCATGATCTTGGGGTCGGCCATCAGGCCCCGACCGATTGCCAGCATCTGTTGTTGACCGCCGGAAAGCGTGCCGGCTTCTTGCGCGCGACGTTCAGCCAGGATCGGGAAATACTCGAAGACCAGATCGCGGTCTCGTTCGATCTGTGACTTGTCGCTGAGCGTATAGGCGCCAAGCGACAGGTTCTCGTCCACGGTCAACAGCGGAAAAACTTCGCGCCCTTCGGGAACCTGCACAATGCCGCGCTGGACGATCTTGTGCGGTTCCATGCCCTGGATTTCCTGGTCTTCAAACAGGATCTGGCCTTTTTCCGGGTCCATGACGCCGGAAATGGTTTTCATCAATGTCGTCTTGCCGGCTCCGTTTGCCCCGAGGATCGACACGATACGACCCTTGTGAACATCCAGGCTGACTCCCCGGATCGCCATGATCGGGCCGTAAAAGCTCTCGATATTGCGAATTTTCAGGATCGGTTCGGTCATGACGCTTTTCCAAGGTATGCTTCGATCACGGCTGGATCGGATTGAACCTCCTGCGGTGTGCCAAGCGCCAGCTTGGCGCCGTCCGCCATGGCCAGAACACGGTCGGATACATTGGAAACCAGGCCCATGTCGTGTTCGACCATCAGAACCGTGATCCCCATCTGGCGGCGGATGTCGTCGATCCACCACCGCATGTCGGTGGTTTCCTCGACCGACAGCCCCGAAGCCGGTTCGTCCAGCAACAACAACTTGGGATCGGTTGCCAGAGCCCGCCCGACCTCGACCACCTTGCGCACGCCATAAGGCAGGCCGGCGATCATCTTGTCGCGATAGGGCTGGAGATCGAGAAAATCGATGATCTCCTCGACCATCTGCCGGTTCTGCAATTCCGCCTTGCGCACGGATGACGTAAAGAACAGTTCGCTCAGTAGGTTGGTTTGGCGGTGCCGGTGCCGCCCGACCAGAAGGTTCTGCAAAACGGTGGCGTGATCGAACAGTTCAATGTTCTGAAAGGTACGCGCCACGCCAAAGGTTGCGACGCCGCTGGCCTTTTCCTTCAGCAGATCATGTCCGTCAAACCGGATGCTTCCAGTAAACGGATCATAGAAACGCGAAATCAGGTTAAAGACGGTAGACTTCCCGGCCCCGTTCGGTCCGACGATGGCGAACACTTCGCCTTCTTCGACCGAGAAGCTCAGGTCATTGACCGCGACCAGCCCGCCGAATTTCAGCGTGACATTCTGTAACTCCAGCAGGCTCATCTGAGGCGCTCGGTTTTCAGGTAGGATTTCTGCCGCTTGAACATGTCCCTGCGGTAGAAAGGAAACAGCTCGAACCACGTGCGAATCTTGACCCACCGGCCATACATTCCCATCGGCTCAAACAGGATGAACCCGATCAGGATCAGCCCGAAAACACCGGATTCGAGTCCCGGAATCGCGATGGCGCTGCCTCCGACCCATTCTTTTGCTATCGACAGGAACTGCGGCAGGAAGCCGATCACGATGGCGCCAAGAAAAGCGCCGTGGATCGAACCCAACCCACCTATGACGATCATCATCAAAAGCTGTATCGAGATCACGACGCTGAAGGTTTCGTTGTTGAACGCGCCGGCAAACAATCCCATGAGCGCCCCGGCAAGTCCGGTTACGCCGCAGGAAAGTGCAAATGAGATTGCCTTGGTGCGGGCGACATCGACGCCCATCGCCTGGGCCGAGACCTCGCTGTCGCGTACGGCAATAAACGACCGGCCCAGAGGCGCGCGCAGAATGTTGATGTAGCCCAGCGTGACGATCACCGTGACCGCAAGGGTCAGGAAGAAAAACTCGACGGGAGTACCCCAGCGGTCGATCATGATACCGAACACGTTCACGGGTGGCGCGAATTTGCCCGCAACCCCACCTGTCCAGGGTTCGGTCAGAACGATGATGTCGTCCACCAGAATGGACATGGCGAGCGTCGCGATTGCCAGGTAGATGCCATGCATTCGCAGGGCGGGAATGGCGATGATCATGCCGATCAGACCGGTCAGCAATCCGGAAAGCGGAAACGCCGCCATAAATGGCAGGCCAGCTTCGATCAGGATAATGTTGAAGTAGCATCCCATCGCCAGGAATGCCGCGTGGCCGAGACTCGCCTGTCCGGTATGCCCGGTCAGAACCATCAGACCCAAACCCGCTATTGCCCAGATCAGAACGTTGGTCAGTTCACCAAGATAGAATTCGTCAATGACCCATGGAGCGATAACCATGCCGAACAGCAAGAGCAGGTAGAGCGACAGCTGATAGCCGTCTTTCCACGGGCGGATGTCCTGGATGTAGTCGGTTTTGAAAACGATCCGCATATGGTCAAACCTTCTTGGCGCGCACTTGGCTGAACAGTCCGTGCGGGCGGAATATCAAAACCGCGAGCAGCAGCGCGTAGGGCGCGATCTGACTGTATCCGGCAGCGATATAGCGGCTGGCGAACGGTTCGATCACACCCACGATCAATCCCCCGGCAAGCGCGCCGGGCAGGCTGCCAAAGCCGCCGATAATCGCAGCAGCGAATGCCTTGATGCCCATCAGGCCCGCATTCGGGTCCACCGCGCCCTTGGCGGCAAACAGGATGCCCGCGACACAGGCCGTCGCGCCTGCCAACGCCCAGATCAACCCCTGGACCCGCTTGACAGGGATGCCCATGTAATAGGCCGCCAGTTGGTTCTGCGATGCCCCCTGCATGGCCAAGCCGAGTTTGGTGCGATTGAAAAACTCGAACAGTCCCCAGGTCAGAAGCACCGTGACCACAATGACGGCAACATCTTCCATGCCAAGCACCAGCCCACCAAATGACACTTCCTTGCCTGCGAGGGGGTTTTGCAGGGCCTGCGGTTCATGACCCCAGATCGTTCCGGCTATGAACCGGATCACAAAGCCCATTGCAATTGTCAGGATCACGACCGATGTCTGGCTTTCGCCAAACATCTGGCGAATGATGAAACGGTCGACAAGGTAACCGAGCAGCGCCATCAGCCCCAGCGAGATCGGCAATGCCATCCAGAATGGCAGGCCCATGTATTCGGTATTGGTCAAGCCGATGGTAAAGAACGCTCCCAGCATCATGAAATCGCCCTGAGCGAAGTTCACGGCCTCGGTCGCCTTGTAGATAAGCACGAAACCAAGCGCGATCAGACCGTAGACGCAGCCATTTGCCAGCCCGCTGATCAGCAGCTGAATGTTGTCCAAATTGCCCTCCCTTGCCGGTTACCCGGTTCTTGCGTCCTGTGGCCGGGTCATCCCTCCCGATGCCACACTGTCACTATGGTTCTTTGCTTGATGGGATAATAGTGCCTTTCTTTCGGATGGCCCGGTTGACACAGCGTCATCTTTTTCGCGGCCGCCCAATTCGACTTTTTCATCAAGGAATTGCCACCGGATCCAAAGAAATGGATCCGGCCCATTCGTTGATCATGCGCCTCAGGCGGATGTTCCGGCATAAACAAGCCAGGCCCAGACCATCGCGACATAAGTCAGTTGGTGCATTGCCTGATCGACACCCGCAGCGCGCCAATAACCGGCATCATTCGGGCCCAGCCCGCTGTTCTGGCTGTGCCGGGCCTTGGCCCAGTCAATATGAAAATGCACCACCCACTCGGACATGCAGACCGCAATAACAAAGGGAAATGGCGCGCCAATCAGCAAGAAGGCAACAGCCGATCCAATTGCGTGGATCGCCGCATGCTGGGCTCGCCCCAGATGCATGTACTCTGCCCGCCCCGTCAGCATGCGCTGGGTTTGCAGGAAATAGTCGGCAAACATGTGCTTGATCTGCAAAAGGCAGAACAGGATTAAAACAGTACTGGTCACGTCGGACAATTTTGGCCTCCTGTCCGTGCTCTCCCACTTCAGCTTAGGGGTTTCGGGGTCATGCTGCAATCGTACTTGGAGCCGTGCGCTGGCGCATTAAATGATTTGCACGGCTGCATGATCGGTTGCTAGGCTTTGAATGTATATTGCTTTGAAAGCCGAGGCGCGTGTTTGCAATTGCCTTGAAACGACCTTTGGAATGATCTGATAGAACGTACACTGTTTGGATTTATCTGGAAGTATTCAAAGCGCGATCAGTTGGTTTTGCTGGTCGTGACATCGCTGCTGTTCCCACTGCTTTACCTGACTCTGGAACTGCCGAAACGGATCATCAATGATGCCATCGGCGCGCAGACCACGATCGTCGAAGTCATGGGCGTGTCGATGTCCAACGTGATGCTCCTGTGGGTGTTGTGTGCGGCTTTTCTGGTGTCGGTGCTGTTGCACGGTCTGCTCAAAATGCGCATCAACACGATGAAAGGCATCCTGTCGGAACGAATGCTGCGGCGGTTCAGATATCTTTTGATTTCCCGCATTCTTCGGTTTCCGCAACCCTATTTCGAACGCGTAAGCCAGGGCGAACTGGTGTCGATGGTGACGGCGGAATCCGAACCGATGGGCGGTCTTATGGGGGACGCCATCAGCCAGCCCGTCCTGCAGGCGGGGCAGATGCTGACCATTCTGGGGTTCCTGTTTCTCCAGAGCGTCTGGTTCGGGTTTGCCGCGATTGCCTTGATACCGCTACAGGCCTGGCTGATCCCGCGCCTTCAGAGGGAGATCAACGAATTGAACAAGTCCCGGATCAGGGAGGTCCGGGTCCTAGCATCCTCCATCGGTGAGAGTGCCGCCGGCGCGGCGACGCTGCGCTCCAATGGAGGCTGGCGGCATCGGTTGGCCGACACCACCGCTCAGTTGGGTCGACTGTTCGAAATCCGATTTCTGATCTACCAAAAGAAATTCTTCATGAAGTTTCTCAACAACTTCATCACCCAACTGACGCCGTTTTTCTTTTTTTCTGTCGGTGGTTTTCTCGTGCTGCAGGGCCAGGTTTCGCTCGGTGCGCTGGTGGCTGCGCTGGCGGCCTACAAGGATCTGTCCAGCCCTTGGAAGGAACTGTTGGCCTATTACAACCAAACGCAGGAAATGGCAGTCCGCTGGGACGTGATCGTCGAGAGATTTGCCCCGGACGGAATGATCGACAAGAAGGTGTTTGACGATCCACCAGACGAGATTCCGCATCTTCAGGGCGCGATCACTCTGGAGAATGTCACCGTTCATGACAGTGACGGCAATGCGGTGCTCGAGGATATGTCGTTTTCCCTCCCCGCCGGATCGGTGGTCGGCATCGCCGCGCCAAGCGGCGAAGATCGCCGCGCCATCGCCGAGCTTCTGGTGCGCGAAGTGATGCCAAGTTCCGGAACCGTCACATTGGCAGGGCAAGATATCCGTACGCTCCACCAATCAGTCATCGCGGCAAGGATCGGATACGCAAACTCGAGACCGGTTCTGTTTCAGGGCCCTTGTGGCGAAAACGTGATGATGCCGGTGAACACCCGGCCGCGCCACTCGAAACAGGAACTGGCGATACAAGAAGCGGTTCGGGCCGGAAACAGTCCGGACGACCCGGACGCGGACTGGACGACACCCGCAGTGGCGGAATTGCCGGACGCGCAGGCGCTGCGCGACTGGTGGATGCAAATGATCGAGGGCTTGGGATCGGGCACCGATCTGTTCAGGCGCGGTCTGGAGCAGAAAGCCGAGGGCGGCAATCACCCGGAATTGGCGCGCCGGCTTGTAGAGCTTCGTCCGGTTGTCCAACAGGCGGTCCGGGATGCCGGATTGCGCCGCCACGTGTATTTCTTCAGGCCCGACATGTACAATCCGGGTCTCCCGGTTGGCGAAAACCTGTTGCTGGCAACGCCGCGGGTTCTGATAACCCACGAAGCTCTGGCGCAACAGCCGGATTTCCTATCCCAGATGCGTGCGCTGAAAATCGACAAGGATCTGGCGGCCCTCAGCCGGGACGTGATCGATCTTTTGCGCCAGATTTTTGGCCTGGACGGGACGGATCACCCCCTGTTCCGCAAACTGGGGTTGGATGCGAATTCCTATGAGATTGCCATCAAGCTGGTCGAGCGTATCCGCAAGGATGGTGTCGGCAGCCTGACGGCTGACGAAGTGGCGATCTTGCTCACGGTCCCGTTCCAGATCACGGCTGAACAGATTGGCCCCGCATTTCCCGACGAGTTCAAGGCCCGGATCGTCGAATTGCGCCAGGGCCATTCCACCAAGATGCAGAAGGTGCTCAACGACCTTTTTGCGCCATTGGACATCAACGAGTTCGCGCCCGGCCTGACGGTTCTCGAAAACGCGTTGTTCGGCAAGATTTCGGAAACTGCGGGCGTCAAGGCGGATGCCGTGCGCAAACTGATTGCAGACATTCTTGTCAGGAATGGTTTGCAGCAACTGGTGGTCGAACTGATCTATGATCTGCCGATCAATCTGGGCGGTGCCAACCTGCCGGCGACTTTTGCCGAACCGCTGGCCTTCTGCCGCGCGGCCATCAAACGCCCGGACATCCTGATTCTCGAACAGGCGTTGGTCAGCTACGATCTGAAGACCAAGGTCGCCATGCACAGGAACTTGCGGAAACTCCTGCCGGACACGACGCTGATCTATGTGAATGACAGTTTTCACAGATCCGAAGTGTTCGATGTGTTCCTCGAGGTCCGGCAGGGACGCATCGTAAGTGACAAAACCGGGCAGGAAGCCGAAGGCGACAGCGTCGCAGGGGCCGATTTCGCGCGCAAACTCCGGGCATTGGAACAGGCGGACATGTTCACCGAGTTGAACCGGCGGCAATTGCGCCTGCTGGCTTTCGGCGCGCGGTGGTACAACGCCAAACCGGGAGAGGTGGTGTTTCACAAGGGTGACGCACCTATTGACGGGGCCTATGTTGTTCTGGATGGCGAAGCTGATCTTGTGCGCCCGGGCGATGGCAAACCGGACCAGGTCGTCGCCAGGGTCGGGCCGGGTGCTTTGGTTGGTGAACTCGGACTGATCCGCAATGAACCCCGTGCGCTAAGCATGGTGGCGGTCACAGAGCTGTCCTGTTTGCGTGTCGGTTCCGAGGAATTCCTGTCGGTGGTCGAGAACGACGCGGCGACGGCTTTCAAGTTGTTGCAGGTGGTCGCTGGCTACGTGAACAGTTGAACCTGTCTTCCAAGGTGCCGACGTTCATCCGGGCAGCGAGACGTTCTTCGACTTCGTGGATATCACTCCTCGCTGCAGAACAACGAATACAGCAAACCGATAACCTGAACTGTGTTTGTGTCGCTCAGGGAATAGAAAATCGTCTTGCCTTCACGCCGCGTCGCTACCAGCTTTTCTTCGCGCAGACGGGCCAGCATCTGGCTGACCGCAGCCTGCCGGATGTCCAGCAGGTTTTCCAGTTCACCCACAGATTTCTCCCCGGCGCCAAGATGGCAAAGGATCATCAGCCGACCTTCGTGCGCCAGCGTTTTGAGATAGGACGCGGCATCCCGCGCCCGCGTTGACATATCCGTGGGAGTCTCGGGTGTGATTTGATTTGCAGATTGGATCGTCACGAAAGGGAACCTCAGAAAATTCTAATCTGATATGTATCATGCCCCAACCTGTGGCCTGGTGTCACCCCTGTGTTGCGGGTGCGCCACCCTGAAAGGCGTTGCCGGTTGCATAATTACAGGGCTCCTCCTGCATTTCCAGATGCAGACCGGTGCCTTTGTAAGGATTTGCGCGCGCCAGCTCCTCGTCCACATCAATTCCCAAACCCGGCGCGCCCGGTGGTCTGACAAAGCCGTCCTCGACCGTGATCGAATTGCGGATCAACGCCGCGTGATAGGGAGTTTCGATCGACTCGACCAAGAGTAGGTTGGGGATCGATGCCGCAAGCTGGATGTTCGCCGCCCATTCCACCGGCCCGGCATACAGATGTGGGGCCATCTGTGCATTGTATGCCTCGGCGATGGCAGCGACCTTTTTCATCTCCCAGATTCCGCCGGCGCGCCCCAGGGCGGGTTGAAGAATCTCGGCCGCCCCGGCCCGAAGCACCGCTGCAAACTCGGACTTTGTGGTCAGCCGCTCTCCGGTCGCGACCGGAATGCGAACCGCATTGGCAACACTTGCCATGGCCTCGATGTTGTCGGGCGGAACGGGTTCCTCGAACCAGAGCGGTGAATAGGGCTCCAGCGCCTGTCCAAGTCGTATGGCGCCGGCTGTCGAGAACTGCCCATGGGTGCCAAAGAGCAGGTCCGCCTTGTCGCCAACGGTTGCGCGGATCGCCTCGCAGAAGGCGACAGACAGAGAAATGTCGCTCATTGCCGGCATGTGGCCACCGCGCAGCGTATATGGGCCTGCCGGGTCGAACTTGACCGCCGTATAGCCACGACCCAGCAGGTCTGCTGCGCTTTCAGCTGCCATGTCCGGCGACGTCCAGAAAGCCGATTGGTCTTGTCCCGGCAGCGGATAGAGATAGGAATACGCGCGGAGCCGGTCATTCATTCGCCCCCCGAGAAGCGCGTGGACAGGTCTGTCGCGATCCTTGCCAAGTATGTCCCAACAGGCGATTTCCAAACCCGAGAAGGCCCCCATGACCGTCAGGTCGGGGCGTTGGGTGAACCCGCTGGAATGGACCCGTCTGAACATTAATTCGATGTTCTCGGGGTTCTCACCGAGCATGTGGCGTTCGAACACATCGCGGATCACGTGGACCATTGCGAATGGCCCGACAGAGGACGCATAACACTCGCCCCATCCGACAATGCCTGTATCCGTCGTGACCTTGACCAGAATCCAATAACGCCCGCCCCATCCCGGCGCCGGCGGCGCTGTGACGATCACATCCAAATCTGCCAGTTTCATTCTCTGTGTCCCTTCCGAGTGGTCCCGGTTGAACATGCGGTCGTGGCACCGCCGATGCCACAACAAATGCGACGCGACGCGGGACGCATTGGCCGCTATCTCGTGGATTCCTTGGAAAAGTTGCGCGATTATGTTAACTTCTCTCGCAGGTTGCATTTCGACCTTTGTGCAAGACAAGCACGCAGAAGGACATTTTTGATGCTGAAATTTGAAAGGAACAGCTATGTTTTCCAAGGCAAGTTCACCGGATGGGCGGCTTGGCCGTTATGATCACCTGATCGTGCACGTCACAGCCACGCGGCCGGATCAGGATTTTGACGACAAGGATATCGACCGCATGCACCGGAACCGGGGTTTTTCCGGATGCGGGTACAATGCGATCATCAAACGCGATGGCACGTGGCTGGATTCGGACATGGGCGCGGCAACTCGTCCGATCGGCAATCAGGGTGCGCATGTCGGATCGTGCGGGCCGGGATGGAACGGACGCAGTTTTGGCGTGTCGATGGTTGGAGGGGTCGACATGCACGGCCGGCCCGAAGACAACAAGACTGATGAACAGGAACAGACCCTGATCGCCGGCATCAAGCGATTTCTGGAACTGCATCCGAGAGGAGCGTCGGCCGTCACGATCATGGGCCATCGCGATCTGATCGCACAGACCAACGCCACTCCCAAGAAGGCCTGTCCCTGCTATGATGTGATTCCATGGTGGGGAGACGTTCTGGCGGGCGGCACAAACGGTTCTTCGGATGCCGATGAAGATACGGTTGTCACGGGGGGATCGCTGGTCGATCGACCGGCGTTCTGGACGGTTGCCTCGGGTGATACGCTATCGATGATTTCCACGACGTCGGGTGTTTCGCTGGCTGAAATCCAGCAATTGAACCCGGATATCGGCAACATCAACATGATCGCGGTCGGTCAGATAATCCGGCTGCAATAGCGATCCGGGAGAGCGGCGTTTCCTATGATGCCGCCAGATGCGCGTCCACGACCCGCTGCAACAGCGGGGCGTAGTGTTCGAATGGCGGTGTCTTCAGTCCCTTGACCTTGCCGTCGTCGTCCCACAGCCGCACCTGAAGGATGGCCTTCAGGTTGGGGTTCGCCGCGAATTCTGAGGCTTCGGCCTCGGACATCGGTCCGCCCTGAAGCTCCAGCGTCTTGATCGATGCTGGCGACAGCCTGGCAAAGTACTCCGGGTCCGTCGCACAGAGATAGCGCTTGGCAGCTACGTGATACCGGATGCAATCCGTCACAGCCTCCGGAAAAAATTCCCGGAGAACCATTGCACCGGATTCCTCGTGCAGATTGTCGACACCGCGATCGATATAGTCATCGCCGAATTCGTTGGTGTAGTGACCGATGTCATGCAGCAGCGCACCGGCAATCATCTCGTCGGGGGCGCCGGCCTGTTCAGCCAAATACGCGCCTTGCAGCATATGCTCGGCCATCGTGACTTCTTCGCCCAGATAGCTTTCGGCACCGCGTCTGTTGAAAATGTCGGCAATGAAGTCGACGATCGTTTCGCGAGTCGGATTGGTCACGTGGCATTCTCCAGTGCGGCAAGTGTCGAAAGCAATCCGTCCTTGTCGGCATAGCATCCTTGAAGCCAACGGTTCCCCGATCCCGAATATCCCCTGCGTGCATGCAGGACACGGGTGTTGTCGACAATGAAGGCCTCGCCGGGTGCGAGTTTGAAGGCCACCTGCATGGCGGGGTCATCAATGATTTCGCCAAACCTGCGATAGGCCGCGTACCCGTTCTCCACTCCCTCGAAAGGCACGTCCCTCGCGGGTGCAATGGAACGGGAATTGAAGCGGATTGCGACCAGTTCCCCGTCGGGCGACAATTCGATCATCGGGCGACGAGACTGCAAGGCGACGCCCGCGCTTCCTGAATAGGCGAACCGGGCCGGGTACCGGGTCAGCAGGTCGAAATCACCGGCGCTTTCATCGCGCAACCGCAACGCAGCGGCAAAGCCATCGACCACCATGTTCTCGCCCCCTTCTGCCGAGTTTTCCAGGCAGGACAGGATCTGAAGTGTCGGAACCGGGTCACGATAGGGGTTGTCGGTATGGGCCTGAAGACCAAGGCCGGTATAGGCAAGATTGGTGGGGTTGACCTCTGTGCGAACGTCAAAATACCGCCCGTAGTTCGTTTCTCGTACATACCCGAACAGGTTCACGATGGCGAACAGGCTACCCGGTTCGGGCGTTATTCCGCGGACCCGGGCAAAACCGAACTGGCGTATCGCGGTCAACCACCCGCGTTTTGCCGCGGCATCGGATTGCAACGCTGCCAGGTCGGCCTCGGGAACACGGCTGCCCAATGAACCATCCCAGGTTTCCGTCCCGTCGGGCAAGCGGCCGAAAGTGTCCGGCTGCGCCGTGTCATACGCATTGCCCAGCAGCCAGCCCAGCGGGAAACAGACCGTCTTGTCTTCGGGGGCAAAGGTACAGGTCAATGTGCCGCTTTCGATACCGGCCGAAGTCAGGTGCGTATCGACCGGCACATCAGCCAGAGTTATCAGGCGCTGACCATTTTTCGGATCGCGTGTCAGTGCATCCAGCGCGTTGTCGCGCAGCCAGATGGCGTGAAACCGAACGTCTGGCTTCCCCGGATGGCACAACCGCAGGTGCTTGCCGTTGTCTTCGATGATTGCTGTGGTCGAACCCATGCTTGCGTGCCTTCAGGTCAAAACACGATTACGTTGCGCCGCGCACTGCCAGTCTTCGTATCGGCAATCGCCTCGTTAATCTCGTCCAGAGACCAGCGGTCGGAAATCAGTTCGTCGAGCTTGAGCCTGCCCTGTTCGTACAGGTCCACCAGCCAGGGAATGTCGCGTTGAATGACCACATCACCCATCTTGGTGCCGATCATGCCCTGACCAAGGGCTCCCAGAACCACCGGCTCATATTGGGCCATTTCGCCGGAATGGGGCAGACCGACAATGATCACCTTGCCGCCCCTCGCCAGATAGCGGGGGGCCTGATCATAGGCGGGGATCGCGCCGACCGTGACGAGAACCGCATCCGCGCCGCGCCCGCCGAGCGCTTTGAAGGCTGCGACCCATGGTTTTTTCTGATCGGCAAGAACGCCGTGAGTCGCGCCAAAGTTTTTCGCGATCTCCAGTTTTTCTTCCGTCATGTCGACTGCCACGATGCGACGTGCCCCGGCGATGCGTGCGCCCTGGATGGCATTCAGACCGACACCCCCGGCACCGATCACAACAACGTCTTGCCCGACGCGCAAGTCGGCGGCGTTGATGGCCGCGCCCACACCGGTGATGACGCCGCAGGACAGAAGGCAGGCAACCTCCTTGGACATGTTGTCGGGGATTTTCACGATCTGGCTTTGATCAACGACAACCTTTTCGGCAAATGCGCCGCAGGCCATGGCCTGATCCAATGGCCCACCATCCGCAGTGCGGATCGGCCCCTTGAACCCGTCAACCGGGGTTTCGCAGATTGTCGGCTTGCCACCGGCGCAGTTCGGGCAGGTTCCGCAGGCCCGGATCAATGTCACGACGACGCTGTCGCCTTCGGTAAATCCTTTCACACCCTGGCCAACGGCAGAAACGATGCCTGCAGCCTCGTGGCCATAGACCGCGGGCAGCTCACCGCCCCAGCCACCTTCGGCAAAATGAATGTCCGAATGGCAGATCGCCACGGCATTCACTGTGACCTCGACCTGACCCATTTCCGGCGCGGCAAGTTGAATGTTCTCGATCACAAGCGGCGCGCCGAATTGACGACAGACCGCAGCCTTGATGGTTTGCATGACTCTCTCCCGTTCCTGAAAGCAAGCGTTACCTGCACCGGCGTCGCCTGCAAGGTCGAATCCGCCGATCTGTTGGTTCGATCACGACAATATCGCGCGCGAACGGATAAAGATCAGCAGACCACCACCCATCAGGAGCATAGACAACAGAAACGGGGCGCCGGGCAGATAGATCTGTCCGGTGGGCTGTGTGAAAACGGCGAAAATCCACGTCATGACCATGGGCGATATGATCATCGACAAGGCTCCGAGACTGGCCAGCACGCCTTGGAGTTCTCCCTGTTGGTCATCCTGTGCCATGCGGGACATCAGCGCGACAAGGGCCGGGGTCAGGATCGAGCCCATCGCGGCGATCGGCGTAAGCACCAGCACGAGCGTTCCGTTGGTCAGAACCGCCATCAACAGGAATGTCCCCATGTCGAACAGGTGCGAAACGACAACCGTTTTCCTGTTGCCCAGCCAGTTCAGGATCGGGCGTGTGAGGCCACCCTGAACAATCGCGGTCGCCGCCCCGTAAAGCGCCAGTGACAGACCGATGGTTTGCGGTGACCAGCCGAAACGTTCCTGTGTGAAATACGACCAGACTGATGGATAGACATACATCGCCACCGAATAGAGAAAGTAGATTGCGAGAAGCGGGCCGATGCCGGGCAATCTGGACATCTGCCGGAACGCGCCAAATGGGTTTGCTCGGCGCCAACTGAACGGCCGGCGAATTCGGTCCGTCACGGTTTCGCGCAGAACAAACGCGCCAAAGACGAAATTCAACGCGGAAAGTGCTGCGGCGGCGTAAAATGGTGCTCGGGTGCCAAGCTCACCCAGCACGCCCCCGATCAGCGGCCCGAGAATGAAGCCGACCCCAAAGGCTGCCCCGATCAATCCGAAATTTGCCGCCTTGTCCTCGGGTTTGGAAATGTCTGCCATGTAGGCGTTGGCGGCCGAATGGGTTGCCGCGGTTATCCCGCCCACCAGGCGCCCGACGACAAGCAGCCACATGGTGCCGGCCAAGGCCATGACGAGATAATCCAGTGACATGACAACAAGCGAAACCAGCAACACTGGCCGGCGCCCGTAGCGATCCGACAGGTTGCCGAGGACCGGGCCGAACAGAAACTGCATGAAGGCAAAGACGGTGGAAAGAATACCACCCCAAATGGCGGCATCGCCCAGCGATCCGCCGCGGACCTCGCGGATCAGGTCGGGCATGATTGGCATGATAAGCCCGACGCCCATGGCGTCGATCATGACGGTGATCAGAATGAACAGGACAGGAAGCCGCACGGGGTTCCCTACCTGACCGGTTGGAGCGCGCCCAGGCTCATTTTTCGCCTTGCGGTATTCGTGCGACACCGGCTGCGAATTTGCGCGCGTCCTGAGGAGCCTGCCCCATTTGTTGTCCGGGGTCAAAAATCCGCGCGGAGTCCACCTCCGGATGATCCCTTGCCACCAATTCGGCCAAAGGGGTTCCCGTATCCTGCGCTTCGCGACACAGCGCCTTGACCCGGGCCTGTGCCTCGGGTCGCGGCAGGGTTGCTGCCAGCTCAAAGCAAAGTGCCTCGGCATGGACCACGCCCAACCCGCCGGATACGCCTGCCTTCATACGATGAGGCACCGGGGTCAACGCCGGACCAAGTCTGGCGGCTATCCTGGTCGATGCCGCCGCGCCAAGGACAATCTGCGGCAAACACATCCATTCGGTGAACCACGCTGCGCCATCGCGTTGCTGGCGCTGCATGCTCGCGCCTTGCAGCACCGCGTGCAGCCCCGTGTTCTGGCGCGCCAGCGCAACCAGTACCGAAGGCTGTACCGGGTTCTGTTTCTGCGGCATGGTCGAAGATGCCCCCGCACCATCCAGAACGATTTCGCCCAATTCCGACTGGGTCATCAGTGTCAAATCTTCACCCAGTTTGCCGAAAGCGAGCGTCAACCGGGTCAGCCAGTCTGATATGCGCAGGATCGGTGTTCTGTCGGAATGCCAGCTGCGCTGCGGGTCCTGCAGGTTGAGCGCTGTGGCCAGCTCGGCGCGCAACCCCGCGGGATCCGCGCCCAGTTGCGACGCCGTTCCTGCGGCACCGGACAGCGACACCAAAAGGCAGGCTTTGCGCATGACCGGCAGTTCGTGCATCAGCGCCAACAGCGGAGCACCCCAACCCGCAACAACGGCTCCAAAACTGGTCGGAGTGGCAATCTGACCATATGTCCGGGCGGCCATCGGCAGATCGGCATGGCGGTCGGCGAGCCGGGCAAGGGTGTTCAGAACCTCCATGGCGTCCTTTTCGATCAGAACCAGCGCCTGGCGCAATCGCAGCATCAGGCCCGTATCCATGATGTCCTGCGATGTCGCGCCCCAATGCACATACTGCGCATGTTCCGGGGCCTGCATCAGGTTGCGGAACGCGGCCACGAGCGCAGGCACACTGACCCCGTTGCTTCCGGTTGGTGAAGACAATCCGCCGGGGTCAATCTGCAGTTCCAAAGCGGCCCTTGAAATGGCTGCAGCGCTGATTTCCGGGATGATCCCTCGGGCACCCTGCACCCGGGCCAACGCGCCTTCGACCACCAACATGGCGCGCACTTCCGCGCTGTCGGTGAACAACCGCCCGGTCTCGCCCACGGGGAAGAGTTCCCCAAAAATCGCGCTGTCAAAAACCGAAGCCGACATCAACGCGGCCCCTTGGCGCCTTCGGTGCGGTCAGACATGACCCACCTCGGTCAGGAACCTGTTCAGCACGCGGGCAAATTCCTCGGGTTTTTCGACGCAGGGAAGGTGGCCGGCGCCGCGGATCAGGTGAAACTGCGAACCGGGGATCAACGCGACGGTCTCTCGCACCAGATCGGGCGGCGTGGATCCGTCCTGATCCCCGGCAATTCCGAGTGTCGGTAACCGCAATCCGCTGGTTGGCGTGAAGAAATCCGTGCCTGAAATGGCTGCGGAACAGCCGGCGTAGCCATCGACAGGCTGCCGCACGAGCATGTTGCGCCACAGGGTCAATTCGGTGCTGGCGCGAAAAGAGCTGCTGAACCAGCGTTCCAGCACCGGTTCGGCCAACGCCTCTATTCCACCGGCCTGGACGGCGGCGATCCTTTCGTTCCACATTGCCGGCGTGCCGATCTTGGCAGCGGTGTTTGACAGGACCATGGCCCGCACCATGTCCAGACGCTTGACCGCCAACCCTTGCGCAATCATTCCACCGATCGACAGGCCAACAAAAACACATTCGCGGACGTTCAATAGGTCCAGCAACGCCTCTGCATCGCGCACCAGGGCACCCATGGAATAGGGGGCGGGTGGCGCGGATGACAGACCATGCCCGCGCTTGTCGTACCTGATGATCCGCAACCCTGGGGGCAAGTGCGGCAGTATCGCATCCCACAGGCGCAGATCGGTACCCAGTGAATTCGCAAACACGATTGGTGCGCCGTCCGGATCACCGTCAATGCGATAGTGAAGCAGTACGTCACCCAGATCTGCAATCAGCATGGCATTCGCCCTTCCTGTACGTCCGTGAGCCTAGCTTATGGGGCAAACCTTGCCAACGCATCGCGATACACGTCGGCATCCACGTTCCCGCCGGTGGCAACCGCGACAACCGTGTCGCCCTGCACTTCATCGGGATGAAAGAGTGCCGCCGCCAGCGCCACTGCGCCGCCGGGCTCCAGTACGATCTTCAGCCGTGCAAAAGCCAGCGCCACCGCCTGCATTGCCTGATCTTCGGTGACCACGATACCCGGTCCACAGAGACGTTTCATGATCGGAAAGGTCAACGCGCCCGGCTGCGGGGTGATGATCGCGTCGCACAGACTACCCGACATTCTTTGGTTCCGTTCTATCTGTCCGGATGCCAACGAACGGGACACGTCATCAAACTCCTCCGGCTCTACCGGGCGGGCCCGCAGCCCGGGTGCATGACCTTCCAGCGCCAGTGCGATGCCCGAAGTCAGTCCACCACCTCCGCAACAGACGAGAACATCCGCCGCCGTCACGCCCAGCTCGGCGGTTTGCTGGGCGATTTCCAATCCGGCAGTCCCCTGACCGGCGATGACCTGCGGTTCGTCAAAAGGTTTGATGAGCGTCAGGCCGCGTTCCGAGGCGAGGCGCGCGCCGATTTCGTCGCGGTCCTCGGTCGCACGATCATAGAGGACAACTTCGGCCCCCAGGGCGCGGGTATTGTCGATCTTCATCTTCGGGGCGTCCGACGGCATGATGATCACGGCCGGTGCGTCGTGCAGGCGAGCCGCCAGCGCCACGCCCTGTGCATGATTGCCGCTGGAAAATGCGATGACACCCCGCGCGCGTGTGTCCGGATCCAAGGCCGACAGCGCCGACCAGCCGCCACGAAACTTGAAGCTGCCGGTGTGCTGCAGGCATTCCGGTTTCACCAGGACGCGCCGCCCGGCGATGTCATCCAGAAAGGGCGAGGACAGAAGCGGAGTTTTCCGAACGTGGTCGGCCAATCGCTGCGCGGCGGCCTCGATCATTTCAAGGTTGCTCATTGGACGTCTTTCAGAATTTGATGGATCAGGGTCAGGCTTTCGGGCTCATCCAGCAGCGGAACGTGCCCGCGGCCGGGCACCGTCACTGCAATCAGCCCCTTGTGGCGCACCTTCATTTCGTCGAGCGTTTCCGGCGACAGGATGTCAGAGTTCGCGCCGCGCAATACACCCACGGGCAGGGCGCACAGAGCATCAAAGAGCGGCCACAGATCAGGTGGCGGCCCGGATTCGGCCTGCGCCAGGAGCGCGTCGCGCAGGCGCGCGTCATAACGCAATACCAATCCGTTCTGCGTTTCCGCGTACTGGGCCGCAGCCATCTTGTGCCAAACGTCTGGCGATATCCCGGAAAACTGAGCCCCCAACACCTTGGCCATTGCATTGGCGGCGTCCTGCAATGTTCTGGCTGCCGGCGGCCTGCCGACATATTCCATGATGCGGGCAATACCGTCCGCGCTGACAACCGGGCCGACATCGTTCAGGATCACGCCGGCCAACCGATCCGGCACCGTGGCCGCCAAAACCATGGCGATCAATCCGCCTCGCGACGTCCCGAGAACCGTGACTTTGCCAAGATTCAGATGAGTCAGCAATTCGACGACATCCTGGGCTTCCCGCGGGACCGAATAGCTGTTGAAATCCGGAGCGTGATCGGATTGGCCGCGCCCGCGGTAGTCCATGGATATCATTCGGAAACCGGTCATATGCGGGGCTAGAAAGTCGAAATCCCGCGTGTTCCGGGTCAGCCCGGGCAGGCAGATCAGCGCTTGGCCCGTGCCCGTGTCTTCGTAATGCAGACTCAGGCCATCTGACGTTGCGAACCGGGGCATCAGCCGACCACCAGGTTGGGGATGTCTGTCAGGTCTTTCATTATGTGATCCGGTTCCCATGGCAGGCGGTCCACTGGCTCTCCGGCCCGGTTGACCCAAACGGTTTGAAATCCATATCCGGCAGCGCAGCCCGCGTCCCAGCCGTTGGAGGACACGAACAAAACCTCGTGCTTGGTACAGCCAAAGCGCTGCCCGACAAGGTCGTAGACCGCTGCGGCGGGTTTGAAAACCCCGACGCTTTCCACCGAAAGCACGTCGTCAAGGACATCGCCAATTCCGGCGGATTGCACCGCGCCGTCCAGCATCTCGGGCGAACCATTGGACAGGATTGCAGTCCGCTGACCGGATTTCTTCAGGGCGGTCAGCATTGCGGGGACTTCGGGATAGGCCTGAAGTTCCCAATACAGATCCAGAAGTCGCTGTCGCAGAGCCGCGTTGCCTTGCAGGCCCGTCGCGGCAAGTGCCCAGTCCAGCCCGTTCTGCGTTACTTCCCAGAAATCCGTGTGTGCCCCGGCAACGGCGCGCAACCAGGTGTATTGCAACTGTTTCAAACGCCACTGCCCGGCCAGTTCCACCCAGCGATCGGACAGGTCCGGAAACGCGGGCTCTGCGGCGGCCTGCCGGGCGGCGGCGGTCACGTCAAACAGCGTGCCGTAGGCGTCAAAGACACAGGTCGTGATCGGCATGCGCGTCTCCTGAGTTTTGCGCAAACTGGCACAGCGGGACAGCAACGGAAAGGGGCGGGTTTACTTCGTGCATGCAACGGCTAGGCTGGTCTACGCAAACACGGATCTTTATTGGTAGCCGGATCGCCCGGCTTTCGCGGACTGGAGACAGGATGACTCAGGCCAAGACTGGCGACACAGCGCGCATTCACTACACCGGAACGCTGACGGATGGCACACAGTTCGACAGTTCCGAGGGACGTGACCCGCTGGAATTCGAAATCGGGTCAGGCCAGATCATTCAGGGGCTTGATTCCGCGATATCCGGAATGGAAGTGGGCGAGAAAAAAACCGTGAATGTACCTTGTCTCGAGGCCTACGGGCCCATCCAGCCGGGCATGCGCCAACCGGTTCCGCGAAAAAGCATACCTGAGGACATCCCGCTGGAAGTTGGCATGCAACTTCAGATGCAGTCTTCAGAAGGCCAGGTTCTCTCGGTAACGGTGGTGGAAATCGGTGACGAAGATGTCATGCTGGATGGAAATCATCCGCTCGCCGGACAGGATCTCGTGTTCGAAATCGAACTGGTGTCGCTTTCGGACTGATCATGGGCCGGAGCACCCGGCCGGTACCAACGGCAAGCCTCGACACCGGCGAGCATCGCCTGGTTAGGTTTGTCCAAAGCAAGCCTGCGTGAGAGGTTGCTTTCTTTCGCACGAAAATTCGTCGAGAGTTTGCGCCGAGCTTGACAGCATACCTGATGTTTGTGGAACCATTTGGACTGGCAATGCGGTAAACCAGGGCGATTGCGGACTTTCCTGATAATGCCGTTCAGAAAGGCGCTGTTGCAGGGGAATGCGGTCCATTGCTGGTCTGTTTTGATATACCGCGCACATCGTTGCGGAACAGGAGTGACAAATGAAAGATGCGGTGGATGAACTCCGGGACAACGTGTCGGTTCCTTTCGAACAGGCGCGCGCCATGCCCCGTTCAGTCTACATTTCGCAGGACTTTCTGGCTCGCGAGTTGCAGGACATTTTTTCAAGGGACTGGTTCTGCGTAGGCCGTGCATCCGCACTGTCGAGATCCGGGGACTACGTGACACTGGAACTGGCGGGCCAGCCCATCCTCGTGCTGCGCGATGCCCAGGGGCAGCTCAGGGCAATGTCGAATGTCTGTTTGCACCGCATGTCCACTCTGCTGGAAGGGCGCGGAAACACCCGCAGCATCGTTTGCCCCTATCATGCCTGGACGTATAATCTGGACGGGTCCTTGCGTGGAGCGCCGGCGATGACCCTGAACGAGGGGTTCTGCAAGAGCGATTATCGCCTTCCCGTGATCCGCTGCGAAGAATGGTTGGGGTGGGTATTCGTCACGTTGAATCCGGATGCACCGGCGGTTGAAAACCAATTGTCCAGGGTGAACGATCTTGTCGGCGATTTCGACATGGCTTCTTACACCGAAACATTTTTCGAAACCCATGTCTGGGACACGAACTGGAAGGTTCTGGCCGAAAATTTCATGGAAAGCTATCACCTGCCGGTCTGTCATGCCGGTACGATCGGCGGGCTGTCCAAGCTCGAGGAAATGGTATGCCCGCCGGGCGAAGAGGCATTCAACTATCACACGATCCTGAAAGACGAAACCTTGAGAATTGCGCTCGCGCATCCGAACAATCGGCGGCTGACAGGAGACCGGAGGCGGATGACCTACCTGCTGGCGATCTACCCAAGTCTGCTGATCACGCTGACTCCCGGCTATTTCTGGTACCTTACGTTACACCCGCAGGGGGTGGGCCAGGTTCGTATCGGTTTTGGCGGCGGTATGTCCCCGGATTATGTGAATGACCCGCAGGCGCAGGCCCATTTTGCTCAGTTGAAGACCTTGCTCGACGAAGTGAACGTCGAAGACAAGGGCTGCACCGAAAAGGTGTACCGGGGTCTTTGTTCGGATGCCGCAAAGCCCGGCCACCTCTCGCATCTCGAGCGACCGAATTACGATTTTGCCCACTATATCAACCGGCGCATTCAACACGCGGGTTAACACCTTGGCGTGCATCGCAGCCCCTGACAGGAAAACGATTTTGGCCCATACCCGCATTCGCAAGTTCAATACCAAGGATACCTACCCCGAACAGAATCTCGACAATGATCTTTGTCAGGCGGTGGTCACGCAGGGCGGTAAGACCGTCTGGTTGCGCGGTCAGTGTCCGCAAAACCTGGACGATGCGAGAAACATCGACAGCCATGATCCCGTCGAACAGACTCACAAGGTGATGCAGAACATTCGGCAGCTGATCGAAGAAGCCGGCGGTGGCATGGAACACCTGGTCAAGTTGGTCGTCTATATCACCGATGTCCGCCACCGCGAAGCAGTTTACCGGACCATGGGCGAATACATCAAGGGAGTGCATCCGGTTTCCACCGGGCTCGTTGTTCAGGCGCTTGCGCGGCCCGAATGGTTGGTGGAAATCGATGGAACGGCGGTGATACCGGAATGACGTTTTCGCTCGTCGCGCGCTGTGCGGAAACCGGGATGTTTGGCGTCGCCATCTCGTCATCGTCTCCGGCGGTCGCCGCGCGATGTTCTTATACACGGGCCGGAGTGGGCGCCGTGGCCAGCCAGAACATCACCGACCCCAGCCTGGGACCGTTCGCGCTTGATTTGATGCAAGGCGGAATGAGCGCGTCCGAGGCCATCATGGGCGTCCGCGATCAGGGGCGGTTCATCGAATATCGTCAGGTGCTTGTGATCGATGCCGCCGGCCAAACGGCAATTCATTCCGGTCCCAACTCGCTTGGGATCTGGACCGATGCGGCCGGGAAGGATGTGATTTCGGCGGGCAATCTTCTGGCCAATGACGGGGTGCCCCAGGCAATCGTTGACGGGTTCGAAAAGGCAACGGGCCATCTTGGCGACCGATTGATCGCCGCCATGCGTGCGGGCATGAGCGCGGGTGGCGAGGCCGGTCCGGTGCATTCCGCAGGTCTGCAGATCTGCGACAGGGTTTCATGGCCGGTCGCCGACCTGCGCTGCGACTGGACGGACGATTGCCCGATCGAAGCCGTTGCAACGGCCTGGGATGTCTACAAACCGCAATTGGAGGCCTATGTGCAGCGGGCACTCGACCCGCGCGCTGCACCGTCCTACGGAGTGCCCGGAGATGAATGAATCGCTCAACCTCGCCGGAAATGAGTCGGCAGGTGTCAACGCAATGCGCCGGGAACTGGCGATCCTGTCCGTGGCCCCGGATGATGCGCCATACGGGCTGCCGGGAAGGTTCTATACCGACGAAGCCTACTTCCGGTATGAATGTGCGACCGTGTTGCGTCGCGGCTGGCATTGTGTCGGGCGCTCGGATGAATTGCCCGACGCTGGTGACTACCTCACGCTGACCCTGTTGGGGGAACCCCTTATCATCGTGCGTGATGGGCAGGGGATCCGGGCCTTGTCCAACGTTTGCCGCCATCGTGGCATGCCATTGGCGCAGGGCAGGGGCAACACGAAGCGGTTCATCTGTTCCTACCATGCCTGGATCTATGGAACGGACGGTGCCCTGTTGCGGGCGGCACGGATGCAGAATTCCGGGTTTGACTCAAAAACGTGCCGACTGGGTGA
Organism: uncultured Rhodobacterales bacterium; assembly: GCA_964351155.1. Lineage (GTDB taxonomy): Bacteria > Pseudomonadota > Alphaproteobacteria > Rhodobacterales > Rhodobacteraceae > CAYGNE01. Next base: position 41,513 of record CAYGNE010000006.1, read on the forward strand.
ATTCGCAAGCGCCGAACGTTTCGGTTTCATCTATGTCTGCCTGCATCACGCGCCGGGGGATCTGGATCAGGCGCTCGAGGGTTTGGAACCTGTGATCGGTCCCTATCAACCAGAGGAATACCGAATCGTTCATTCCGCTGCCGAGGTCTGGAATACCAACTGGAAATGCCTCGTCGAAAACTTCATGGAAGGTTATCATCTGTCGGTCGTGCATCCGCAGACCTTGCACGGCTATACACCCACCAGCCTCAGCCGAAAGGGGCCGTCCGGGCAGGGCTTCACAAGCTACTTTGCCAACTACCCCAGGGATATCCCGCCGCGTGGACAGGGCGCACCCGGGCTGGACGCCGAGGCTCGTCACAGATCAACATTGTTCGCAGCCTTTCCCTGTCAGGTGGCCAGCGTCGCGGCATCGCTGTTGGTGTCGCTGTCGATCCGGCCCGTGACTGCGGCATCCATCGAGGTGCGTTGGACCATGTCCGTCTATGGCGACGATCTCGACGAGGCTACAATTGCCGAAAGAATTGCCTTGTGGGAGGACGTCAACCGCGAGGATCGCGAAAAGCTCGAAAGGATGCAGGAGGCACTTGGATCGGTTCATGCAACCGGCGGTCCTCTCGCCGGCGATGACTATGAAGGCACCGTGCGGGATTTTTTACTGTGGCTTGCGCGGCAGGATGCATTGGGCGGACCGCTCAACGCTTGACTTGTCTCCACTAGCGCGCGACGCAGTCGCATGCCTTTGCGATTTACCTTCAGACAGTTGGAATATCTCGTCGCCGTTGGAGAGTCGGGAACGATCGCGCTTGCGTCACAACGGCTGAACGTGTCGTCACCTTCGATATCCGCAGCGATCAGTCAGCTGGAAGCGGATTTCGGAATTCAGTTGTTCGTGCGCCATCATGCGCAGGGCCTGTCTCTGACGCCGGGGGGACGGCGGGTATTCAACGCCGCCAAATGCATACTGGGGGATGCTTCCGCATTGAACGATCTTGCCCGCGACATCACGGAAAAGGCGCGCGGGCCAATCGCGATCGGTGCACTCACAACAATTGCACCACTGGTCAGTGCACAGGTGCGCCGTTCGTTCGAGGCCGAATATCCGGATGCATCGGTAACCCTGCGCGAGGGCAACCAGGTGGATTTGCTGCGCATGCTTGGGCGCGCCGAGATCGACGTTGCGATCACCTATGATCTCGAAATCCCCAAGGATATCGCCTTCGAGCCGATGCTGTCACTGCCGCCTTATGTCATGCTGCCCATCGGGCACCGGCTGGCGGGCAACAGATCTGTTTCGCTCGCAGACCTGGAACGGGATCCGATGATCCTGCTCGACCTGCCTCTGAGCCGTGACTATTTCCTGTCCACATTTCACGCCGCCGGCCTGCGGCCGAATGTTGCGGAACGGACATCTGATCTGGCGGTTGCCCGCAGCCTTGTTGCCAACGGGTTCGGGTTCAGCCTGCTCAATACCGGGACCAGGACACATTCGGCGCCCGACGGTGAACGGCTTGTCATTCTGCCGATCAGCGACGACGTGCGACCGGTCATTCTCGGGATCGCGACCAAGCAGGTTGAACACCGGTCCGGGATGGTTGCCGCGTTTTTCAGTCACTTGCGACAAAGGTTGCAAACCCATGGGCTGCCGGAAACCGACATCCCGGCCTAAAGCCCCATGCGCAGCCGTTCCAGCAGGCGGCTCAGCATGGCATCGCATTTCCGAAGCTGTGCGGCGCTGACGAACTCGTCAGGCTTGTGTCCCTGCGCCATTGAACCCGGTCCACAGATCACCGTGGGGATACCCAGTTGCGAAGAAAACAGGCCACCCTCGGTCCCGAAAGCCACTTTGAACGTGGCATTTGAACCTGTCAGGGATCGTACAAAGTCGACCACGTCCGTGTCGCTTGCCGTACTGAGCGGGGGGTACTGGTTCGTGACATGGATAGTGATGGCCGCCTCGGGAAACTCGGATTGAACGGGGGCGATCACATCGGCGGCGGCGGATTTGACGAGGTTCAGGAACCTTTGTGGGTCGTCACCGTGCAGGTTCCGTATCTCGAATTCCAGCATCGCCCGGTTCGGCACGATGTTAAGAGCAACGCCACCTTCGATACGACCGATGTGCAAGGTCGTGTAGGGAATGTCGTAACCGTCATCTTGAGGGCCGGTTGCGGAAATGTCGGCTTGCAGGTTGCGAATGGCGCTGACCATATCGCAGGCCAGATGTATCGCGTTCAGCGCATGGGGCGCCATCGCCGAATGGCCTTCCCGCCCGACGCAGGTAACCTGCGCCACGGTCTTGCCCTTGTGACCGGTCGCAACGGCCATCCTGGTCGGTTCTCCGACGATGCAGAACCTCGGGCGAAACGGGGCGGCGCCCAGCATGTCGATCATCGAACGCACACCTACGCATCCGATTTCCTCGTCATATGACAGGGCCAGATGCAGCGGCGTCTGAAGATCCATTGCGCAACCGCGCAGCGCCGCGGCCAGGGCGCATGCCACGAACCCCTTCATGTCCGCGGTTCCACGGCCAAAGAACTTACCTTCGGACTCTGTCAGTTCAAAGGGCGGAACTGTCCAGCTCTGACCGTCAACCGGCACGACATCCGTGTGACCAGACAACAAAACGCCGGGCCGGTCGGTCGGTCCGATGGTGGCATAGAGGTTGGCTTTCTGACCGCTTTTGTCTTCGATGATCCTGGTTTCGGCACCGGCATCGCACAGCAGACCGGCGCAGAAATCGATCAATGCGCGGTTCGGATTCGCGCTGACCGTCGGAAATGCGACCAACCGGCGGAGAAGCTCTTTTGTCTGCACATCATCCTCGGCAATCTGCTGGTGCAAGCCGCGTGGCAATTCACGCCCCGCTTCGGCTGTGCCGGGTTTGCTTTACCTCGGCACCGTCCTGGCGGCGAGTGGAAATGTGCTCGGCCAGATGCTTGGCATCCTGCCACACGCCCCAGATAAACGAAGAGCCGCGCATGGACAGCCAGGGCAGTCCGACAAAGTAGATGCCTGGCTCACTGGACACCCCCCGGTGATGTCGTGGTTCGCCGTTTTCACTGAACGCGTCGACATTCAACCAGCCGAAATCCTGAACAAAGCCGGTTGCCCAGATGATCGTCGCGATTCCGTTTTCCGCCAGGTTCAGTTCCCGGACAGGGTTCCTCGCGCAGCCGGGCAGCGGGCCGATAACGTGCGCCTCTGGTTCTTCGGGCAGGTCGAGTCCCTCGCGGCTTGCATACTCGTCGGCTTCTTGCAGGACAGAGAGATAACTGGCGTCGCCCTTTGCGATGTTGTCGGCGAGGTCCGGGGCCAAGCGCAGCGTTCCGTTTTCGCAGTTCTGCGTCATCCCCAAAAGCATCATGCCGTTCTCTGCAAAACGTCGAAAGTCGATTGTCCGGCCGCCATAGGCGCCACTGACCGCGATGGTGACGTGCTCCGCTCCCGCCGGGGGCGCTTTGGATTGCCACTTGCCAAGAACGCCCAGCCACCAGACAAAGTCGCGACCGCGATACTTGCGCGGCGGCCTGTCATGCGGGCCGACGGAAAGAAACACGCGCCGCCCCGCGCGCAACAACTCCTCCGCGATCTGCGCGCCCGATGAGCCCGCCCCGACGACAAGCACCGCCCCCTTGGGGAGTTGGTCCGGATTGCGATACGCCGTGGAATGAAGCTGTGTCAGGCCCGGCGCTTCGGGAATGACCGGTGGAATGGCCGGCTTCTGAAACGGTCCGGTCGCGGCGACCACATTTCTGGCGTGGATCATGCCCGCCGAGGTCGCCACTCGAAACCCGGTGCCGTCCGGCGCTTTCTGCACGTCCTGCACCTCCACGCCGCATCGGACCGGTGCATTGATCTGTTTCGCGAAGGTTTCGAAATAGGCGGCGACAGAGTCTTTGGTCGCGAAGCCGTCCGGATCGGTATCCGAAAACTCCATTGTCGGAAAACGATCATGCCAGGCAGGGCCGTTGGCGACCAGCGAATCCCAGCGTTCTGTGCGCCAGCGTTCAGCGATGCGGTGCCGTTCCAGGATCAGGTGCTCGATACCCAGATTGCCCAGGTGTTCGCTCATCGCCAGGCCCGCCTGACCGCCGCCAACGATTAGCGTATCAACGGTTTCCATCTGTCTGACATCTTCCTTTTGCGCGAACCTGCGGCCCGGAACCAATTCGAAGACAGTGTATTGACTTGTTGCGAGGGTCAAAACCAACATTTCACTAAGCGTTGGTTGCGGTCAGGCTAAGTGCGCAGGAAAGGGGCGGATTGCGTCGAGAGTGTTTGTCGCGCAGCTCATGTGACGTAACGTGAAACCGGAATTTCACGACGTAGCGTCGAAACCGAAATTTCCGCCAAATCGTTTATGCACCCGCAATCAGATTCCCGAGGGAGAGAGAAATGACACACTGGTTGAAGACATACGACGATGGTGTTCCGGCACAGATTGATCCGGACAAATACCCTTCCGTCGTGGAACTGTTCGAAGAAGCGGCGGGCAAATACGCCGACAACATCGCGTTCGAGTGTTTCGGTCAATCCATGACATATGCCCAGATCGAGGCTGGATCGCGCGCGGTCGCGGCCTATCTGCAAAACAATCTGGGCGTCAAGCGCGGCGACCGCATTGCGCTGATGTCTCCAAACATCTTTGCCTTTCCGGTGGCCATGCTGGGCATTCTGCGTGCCGGGGCCGTCCAGGTGAACGTAAACCCTCTTTATACGCCGCGCGAGCTGGAGCATCAGCTGAATGATGCCGGTGCCGAAAAGATCATGATCTATGGCGGTTCGACTCCGGTTCTGGCGGAAATCATCGGCAACACGCCGATTGACACGGTGATCACCATCGATCTGGGCGACGGCGCCGGTCTCCCCATCCCGACCCCGCCGGTCGATGAACGTCTGGTTGATGCCATCCGGCTGGCCGACATTCTGTCGGAGGGGGCAGCGCTCGGTTACAATCCGGTCGGGCTGACGGGGGATGACAACCTGTTCTTCCAGTACACCGGCGGCACGACAGGCCCATCCAAGGGCGCCGTTCTGTCGCATCGCAACGTCGTGGCCAACCTCGAACAGTACAAGGCCTTCCTGCCCGAAGCCTCTCGCCCCCAGGTCGAGGTCATGGTCGGCGCGCTGCCTCTTTATCACATCTTCGGACTGACACTGTCGCTCGCCTATCTGTCCCTGGGCTGCCGGATCGTCCTGATTCCCAATCCGCGCGATGTCGATGCGTTTATTGGTGCGATCAAGAATGCGGGCATCACGGTCTTTCCCGCCGTAAACACGCTTTTTGCCGGTCTCGGCATGCACCCGGCCACAAGGGAGGTGGATTTTTCAAACCTGCGCGTTTCCGTCGGCGGCGGCGCGGCCGTGATCAAGACCACATCCGAGAACTGGAAGAAACTGACCGGCCAACACATTACCGAAGGCTATGGCCTTTCGGAAACCGCTCCTTTGCTTTCGGTTGTTCCGATGGGGGTCAGCGAATTCACCGGGTCCTGTGGGTTGCCGGTGTCCTCTACTGACATCAAGTTGCTGGACGAAAACGACAACGTGGTTCCGATCGGCGAACGTGGCGAGATATGCGCCAAGGGTCCGCAGGTCATGTCCGGTTACTGGAACAAGCCCGACGCGAACAAGGACGCGTTCACAAGCGACGGTTATTTCCGCACCGGCGATATCGGTGTGTTTGACGAGGATGGTTTCCTGCGGATTGTGGATCGCAAGAAAGACATGATCATCGTCTCGGGCTTTAACGTGTTCCCGAACGAGATCGAGGCCGTGGTGACTGCCTGTGACGGCGTGGCCGAATGTGCCTGTGTCGGCGTGCCGGATGAGAAAACGGGCGAAGCCATCAGCATTTTCGTGGTCCGCAAGCCAGGTGCCGAGGTTACCGAGGATCAGATCATCGCGCACTGCCGGCACGAGATGACGGCCTACAAGACACCGCGCAAGATAACCTTTCTGGACGAGCTGCCGAAATCAAACGTCGGCAAGATCCTGCGCCGCGAATTGCGCGGCTAAGGGTGCCGAACCGAAACTGACCATCAAGGCGCGGCCCGGTTCCACCCAGCGAACCGGGCCGCGCCGGATCACGCGCAAGACCAAAGAACAACACACCCGCTTTGACAGCCTGACGGAGGCCCAAGATGACTGCTCCTGCGAATTACTCGACCAAAACCCTTTCTGACGCGATTGGCCATGACTTCGGCCTTTCGGATCCTCTTGTCGTCAGCCAGGATATGATTAACGGATTTGCCGATGTGACAGGCGATCATCAATGGATTCATGTTGATGTCGAAAAAGCAGCCAAACACGGCCCGTTCGGCGGCACGATCGCACATGGGTTTCTGACCCTGTCCTTGTTGGCTGCCGCAACGGAATCCTCTGGTGTTGTTCCACCTGACGCGCAGGCTGTGCTAAACTATGGATCGGAGAAAGTGCGTTTTCTGGCACCGGTGACTGCCGGATCGACCGTTCGGTCCAGCTTCAAGCTGGTCGGGGTCGAACCGAAGGGACCGGGAAACCAGCTCATCCGTCTGGAAGCCACCTTGCAGGCCGAAGGTTCCGACAAACCCGCCGTCATCGCCGAGTTGCTCGCGATGGTCATCGGATAGGAGACAGACAATGCCCAAGAAAACGCTCGAAACCTCTGCCGAACTCATGAAATCCCTGACCGAGGTCTACACGACTTCGATGCGGCAGCCCGAAAAGCTGTTTCAGGCCTATTTCGGCATGATGGAGAATACGTTGGCCAGCCTTACCGGCTCCAGCAATGTCAAACCGGAACGGGGCGACAAACGCTTTCTCGACCCGATCTGGACGTCGAATCCAGCCTACAAGGCCGTGATGCAGGCCTATCTTACCTGGTCGCAGGGGTTGAATGAATGGGTCGACGGGCTGGACATGGATGAGCGCGGCAAGCTTCGCGCCAAGCTTCTTGCGTCGATGCTCACGGACACTCTGGCACCGTCCAACACGTTGCTGGGCAATCCGACGGCAATGAAAACCACGCTGGAACAGGGTGGGAAGAACCTGATCTCGGGCTCCAAGAACCTGATCGAGGACATGGTGAACAACAACGGCCTGCCGTCGATGGTCGACACGTCCAAATTCAAGGTTGGTGAAAACCTCGGTGTCAGCGAAGGCCAGGTCATCTATCGCGAGGATCTGCTGGAACTGATCCAATACACCCCGAAAACCGACAAAGTGTACAAACGTCCGATTTTCATCATCCCGCCGCAAATCAACAAGTTCTATGTCTGGGATTTGGCGCCGAAACGTTCGGTGATCGAATACCTGTTGGAACGCGGCCACCAGATCTTTATCGTCAGCTGGCGCAATCCGGGGGCATCCCACGCGGACTGGGGCATGGATACCTACCTGGAAGCACTGGACCGTGCTTCCGAGGTGGCTTGTGAAATCTCCGGTTCGAAGGATCTGAACTTTGTCGGCGCCTGTTCGGGCGGGATCACGGCCGCGCTTTTGCTGTCCTACTGGGCCGCAAAAGGGATCAAACGCGCGAATTCATACACGCAACTCGTGGCGATCCTGAACATCGACGGGGCAAAAAACACGACGATGGGCCTGTTTGCCAACATCGAAACGCTGGAACTGGCGCGCATGTTCTCGCGTTCCAAAGGGGTTCTTTCGGGCAAGGATCTGCAGAAAGCCTTTGCATGGTTGCGTCCAAACGACCTGATCTGGGCCTATTGGGTCAACAACTACCTGCTGGGCAACGAACCGCCCGCCTTTGACATCCTGTTCTGGAACAACGACACCACCAACCTGCCGGCGGCCTTGCATCAGGACATGCTGGACATGATGGCGCAGGGCGGCGCGCGCGAAGGAAGCGATATCACCGTTCTGGACACCAAGGTCGATCTGGGTTCTGTGTCCTGCGACAAGTTTGTTGTCGGTGGTACAACTGACCACATCACGCCCTGGGATGGATGCTACCTGTCGATGAAAGCCTTTGGCGGGAATAATGAATTTGTCCTCAGCCAGTCGGGCCATATCCAGGCGATCATCAACCCGCCGGGCAATCCCAAGTCGCGTTTCATGACCAACAAGGGCGACCATGACACGTCCGAGGAATTTCTGGCTGGCGCCACCATGAATGAAGGAACATGGTGGGATTACTGGGCGCTCTGGATCGAGGAACGCTCAGGGGCAAAGGTCAACGCGCCGAAAACGCTCGGTTCAGCCGCGCATCACCCGCTGGCGGCCGCGCCCGGCACGTATGTTTACGAGACCATCTGACAAAAAAGGGCCAGACGTTGGAACTGCATATGCAAACCTTCACCGTGATGGGGCAGGACTGGAACGTTGCCGTTCTGGGCCCCAAGGATGCCGACCGCACTTTGTTGCTGTGCAACGGGATCGGCGCCAGTGTGGATACGATCGGTCCCTTTGCCGATCACTTCAAACGTACCCGGTTGATTGCATTTGACGTTCCCGGGGTCGGGCGGTCTCCGACCCCGTTCACGCCCTATCGCTTTTCCAACCTCACGCGGATGCTGAACAGGATACTGGACGAGCTCGGCGTCGGTCAGGTCGATGTGTTCGGCGTGTCCTGGGGTGGCGCGCTGGCCCAGCAATTCGCGTATGACTTTCAGGATCGCTGCCACACCCTGACCCTTGCCGCGACGGCGGCGGGGCTGGTGATGGTGCCGGGCAACATCAGCGTTCTGTCCAAGATGGCGACACCCAAACGGTATACCGACCCGGAATACATGCTGAAGGTCGGGGGCGAAATTTACGGCGGCGAGGTCGCATTCAATCAGGAACTCCTGAAGGATCACACGATGGCGATGAAGGCCGGTGACCGGCGCGGATACCTGTATCAGCTTCTCGCCGGCGTGGGTTGGACCAGCTTCCTGTGGCTGCGGCAGATCAAATTGCCCACGCTGATCCTGATGGGCGAGGATGACCCGTTGGTGCCACCTGTCAACGGGCGCATTCTGGCCAGCCGTTTGCCGAACGCGACACTGGAAATGGTGAAGTGCGGGCACATGTTCGTCCTGACCCAAGCCGAAGCGGTGGCGGACCGGGTCGAGTCATTCATACACGAAGAAGCGATGATCGCAGCCTGAAAGCAATCGGAATGACATCGGCGAGCACAGAAGTTCAACCGGTGAAACCTGCCGAGATCCGGAAAGTACGGCGCGTCGCGACCGGTATTCTGATCTTTCTGACCCTGATTTTCGCGGCCAGTTTCACGGTGTCCGATCCTCCGACCTGGTTGCTCTTGGTCCGCGCAATGGCCGAAGCGGGTATGGTCGGCGGCCTGGCGGATTGGTTCGCGGTCGAGGCCTTGTTTCGGCATCCGCTGGGTCTGCCCATCCCACACACCGCTTTGCTGCCCAACAACCAGAAACGCGCGGCGGGCAACATCGCCCGGTTCATCGACGAGTATTTCCTGGTGCCGGAACAGCTTCTGGCTCAGGTCGGCAGCATCAACCCTGTCAGAAAGGTGGCCGAATGGCTGGTTGACGGTCGGAACGCATCGATCCTTGGCCGGGAACTCTCCCACCTTTTGCACCTGATCGTCAAAAGCCAGCTTCGCAAGGGTGTTGGCGAGACCTCTGTCGGATATCTGCGCGACCTGATGCTGAATTCGGTGGAGCCCAGAACGCTTTCGGAACAGATCACGAAAATTCTGAAGGGATCGGTTCACTCGCGGTTACTGGACGACATCCTGCTGCAGGTGCGGGATGTACTGGACCAGAATCGGGACAAGGTCCTGCAGATCGTGCAGGACCGCAGTCGCTGGTGGATCGCTTCCTCGGTCGACAAACGGATCGTCGCCGTTCTGGTCGACGGCATTCTGTCGATCATGGACGAGTTGGCGGATGCCGATTCCGGTTTGAGGACCGAATTCGAAGGCTCGGTGACGCGATTGATCGAGCGGTTCCAAGCGACCGGTCAAATCACCAGTCATGTCGAACAGGGTTTGCAGGACTTTGCCGACTCGCCACAGTTTGCGCGCGCGCTGGACGAGCTGATCGCGGCGGTGCTGGCCGAAGTCGACAACGGGTTCACGGCCAATCCGGAACGTGTCACGGATGTTCTGGCCGGGGCGATCCATGATTTCGCGCAGATGGTGCTGAACACCCCGGATACCGAGCGGCAGTTGAACGATCGTCTGTTATCGGCGGCGGAAACCGTTTTGGAGGAGATCCGCCCGGCAATCGTCACGTACATCACGCATACCATTGCCGAATGGGACAGTGACGAACTGGTCACCCGCATGGAGGCCGAGGTCGGTCGCGATCTTCAGTTCATTCGAATCAATGGCGCGGTTCTGGGCTCAATCGTCGGCGGAGTTCTGTTCTGTCTGACGCATTTCTTCTTCAATTCATGACAATACGAGTTTTGACGCTGCGTCGCAGCATTAACATATTGCACTGCAGCATCCGGCTTCCTACATTGCGATCAGAGATTTGAAACCGGAGTAGATCAATGACTACTAAGACCACCAAAACAACCGAATCCAACACCACCAAAGCCAAAAGCGAAGCGACTGACGCAGCAGCGACTGCAACCAAGTCCATCGCCGACGCATCCAAAGCCGTATCCGGCCTGTTCAATGCGTATTTCGCCTCGGGCCGCAAGGCGATCGAAGGCGTGATCGAAGTTGACAAGGCACTGCTGGGTTATGCCAAGGACGCCGTCAACGGCTACGTTGCGCTGGGCAAGGAAACCATGCAGGCGAAATGCCTGAACGACGTGATCGACCTGCATGCCGCACATGCGCATTCTTCGATCGAAGCGACCGCAGCAAACGCACGCGAGGTCGTCGAACTGAGCCGCACCAAGGCAAAAGAAGCCTATGCGCCGGTCAAAGAGGTGATCGACACCTACCGTCCGGGCAAAGCCGCCTGATCGGTTTCGCACCGCTTGTTCCTGATGCCGGCCGGACTCTGTTCCGGCCGGCATTTTTTCGATCCAGACTTGCCGATACGCATCGCGACCCGATACCGACAACCTTCATCTTCGGTTTCAACGCGTCAAACCCGCATCCCGTCGACTATGGCCGCTCGGGCCACAGGACAAAGCTCAATTCCTCGGGCTGAAGGCAAATTTCGTCGCTGCACGCCTGTATCTGCAATGTCACCCGCCCTGCGTCTCCGGAGTCATGGTTTGGCACCCCGTTCGCCGTGATCTCCAGATGTCCCTCGTACAATGCCAGCGGCATGTCGCTGATGGACAGTGACTTGATCACCGGGTCAGGATAGGTGACCGAGACGCCGGGCGCGCCCGAAAAGCGCAGGTTGGTTGCGATCAAGTGGTCCTCCAGGGGTTTGTGCGCGTTGATGTGCCAGCCATCCGCAACCGTGATCGAAACAGAGACTGATCCGGATTGACGCAATCGGCGAAACTCCGTCCGAACCGCCCCGTGGCCCGCGTGGCGGACCGGCCCGGTTTCTCCGGACCGAAGCTCTTCGATGGCCTTCAGGGAAAAGGCACGTTGCTCCGGTACGGCAATGGCGTTGCCTGATAGTGCCGCGGCGAGGCTATCGGCATCCACCGCGATACCGGGCACCTGAATGCGATGGGCCAACCGGGCAAAAAGCGAAAGAGCCAGCGCATTTCCAGACGGAATCTCGGTGTCGTCGATGGGTATCAGGTCACCCAGACCGTCGCGGGTTTTCGTCATCCGCAGACCGCTTTCCATCGGCCCGAATTTCCGTCGGATGCCGTCAGCAAGTTTCCTGGCGTGCAACAGCCAGTCCCCTCGGGCCGGCCTGCCCGGCGCGTAATCGTGCAGCGCGATAAGGGCCAGCCCCATGGCCGCGTCATCCGGCAACTGGCCGGGTATCTGCGCGGAGCCGTCAAAGGAAACCCGGAACAGCCCATCCTCTGCCCGCATAGTGTCCAGGATAAACAACGCGGCCTGTTCGGCCGCTTCGTAATAGTCCGGTCGCTTCAGGTGATGCGCGGCTTCGGCAAGGGTCGCGATCATCAACGCATTCCAAGAAACGACGATTTTCCGATCCAGAAAGGGCCGGGGACGTGCGCCGCGCCGCGCCAGCAATTCCCGCAGGAAGCCGTCGACCTGATCGGTGACGGCCGGAAACTGCTGCAGGCCGAGCACGCCTTGGTCATCGTCGCCGTTCAGACTGGTCAACCGGAACATGTTCGGGTCCATCGCCCGCTCATCAACCAGCGCGGCGATCTCTGCGCGCGTCCAGGTGTAATATGCGCCTTCGGTGCTGCTCCCGTCTGAATCCGGGCTGTCTGCATCCTGTGCCGAATAGAATCCGCCGCCCGGATCCCGCATGTCCCGAAGCACGTAGTCGAACAAACGTTCCGCGGCCCGCCGATAACGGATTGCACCAGTTGCGCCCCATGTTCGCACCAGTAGACGGCCCATCAGTGCCTGGGTGTAGAGCATCTTCTCGAAATGCGGCTCGTTCCAGTCCGGGCTGACGGAATAGCGGTGAAACCCGCCTCCGACGTGATCGTGAACGCCTCCCAGGATCATGCCATCCAGCATCTCGGCAACCGCATTCAGCGCGTCCAATGCGCCCGTCCGCTCGGCCTGGTCGAGCAGAAACAGGTACAGCGATTCACGCGGGAACTTTGGCGCGACACCATACCCACCATTGAATGGGTCGGTCTCTCGCAGGATCGAAGCGACCGCCTGCCCCAGTGACCCGGGGTTGATGTCGCCGGCCTTGGCCCGCCGCGCCAACAGGTCCCTGACGGATTGTGAAACGCGCCGGGCCTCCTTGGAAACGAACTCCGGGTTCTCCTGCCAGGCCTGATGGACCCGGGACAGGACGGATTGAAAGACATCGGGTGGGAAATAGCCCCCGGCGAAATACGGTTCTCCCTCTGGCGTCAGAAAGACCGAGTTGGGCCACCCGCTGCTGCCCGTGAGCAGCTGGGTGACCAGAATGAACTGTTCATCCAGATCCGGGCGACTCTCTCGGTCGATCTTGATTGACACAAAACCCTCGTTGAGCTGTCTGGCGATGGCCATGTCCTCAAAGCTTTCGCGCTCCATGACGTGGCACCAGTGGCAGGACGAGTATCCGACCGACACAAAGATCGGTTTGTTCTCTGTCTTCGCCTTTTTGAGCGCTTCTTCTCCCCAGGGATACCAGTCGACCGGATTGAACTGGTGCTGCAGCAGATAGGGCGAATCCGATCCGCGCAGGCGATTGGCCTCGCGTGCTTTGGAAAACCCGGCAAAAGCCAGTGAAACCAAAACGCTCAATAAAAGGGCCTTCATGATCGGCATCCTTTTTATCCGCAAGGGGTCGGCATGGGCAGGTATGCGGCCGCAGCCCTTGATCCGGTCTTGTTCGGTGTCACCTGGGTTTTGGTGGGGCGGACAGTGTCCCGCGCAGCCGGACATCCGCCGACAGTTCGCGGGCTTCTCCGGGCTCGCCGTTCTCGACCATCAGAGTAAGCATTCTCGCGGCGGACCTGCCCATTTCCTGGTGTGGAACATGAACCGTGGTCAACCCCGGTGACGCGACCTGAGCCAGTTCGATATCGTCGAACCCGGTGATGGATACATCCCCGGGCACATCGAGCCCCATGGCCCTGGCTTGTGTCATCGCACCCACAGCCAGCACATCGTTGCCACACATGACGGCGGTTGGGGCCATGTCCGACGTCATCAGGGTTTCAAAAGCGTGGGCGCCGTCTGCGACAGAGTAGGTCGTCTTGATGACCTGCAGGCATTCGGGTTCCAGTCCGGCCGCGCGCATTGCATCGGCGATACCCCGGAGCCGCGCCCTGGCCCTGTCATTGGTGTCGGTCTCGGCGGATATCGCGCCCAGCCGTCGATGCCCGAGCGCCAGCACCTTTTCGGTCAGCGACCGCATCGCCTTGCGGTTGTCAAAGCCTATGGATGGCAAGCGGGCATTCTGATCAAAGGCCCAGGCGACCAGCGACGGTACGTTCTGGGTTTCCAGAAATCGCAGGATGTGATCGCTGCGATCATGCCCGATGAGCAACAGGCCATCCGCTCCCCGTGCGACAAGCGACCTGATCTGCTCTTCTTCAAGATCGGCGCGGTATGACGAGCTGGCGACCAGAAGGGTATAACCAAGCTCGCGCAGCTCTTCCTGAAACGCCTGCAGACCGCGTGCAAAGATTGCGTTTTCCATGGTCGGAATGATCGCACCAATGGTGTTGGTTCGCCGCGCGGCCATCACCCGGGCCCCGAAATTCGGCGAGTAACCCAAGGTGCGCACCGCTTCCATGACGCGCTGGCGCGTGCTTTCAATTACCCGCTCGGGTGTGTTCAGGCAGCGTGACACTGTCGCCGTCGATACGCCCGCTTTCTTGGCGACGTCTTGCAGAGTTGGCGTTGCGCGTTGCAAGATCCGAGGCTCTCGTTTTTCCAGTTCAAGACAGCCTTATCGGCGTCCAACACAGCCTGCCAGCGAAAATCGATGATGTAAACGCTTGCATGAACGGCATGTAAGCGCTTACATTGATCTTACAGAACCGATTCTTACAAAAAGAAACCGCATTATGTCCCTGGCTCTTTCGCTTTTCCTGTTCGTTGTGTTCGCAGCGAATGTCGCTATTGGCGCCGCCACCGGATCGCCATTCCTGAGTGATGTGGGCGAAATGCTGGTTCTGCTTGCGGCCTCGACCGTGTTTGTCGTGGCCATCCTCAAAATAGAAGCCGACCGAGAAAAAGAAAAAGGTGGCTGACCGTCCAATGGGAGGACTTGGTTTGGACAAAGAACGCAAAGAATTGAAATCGGCCGAACGCCGAAATTTCCTGAAACTCGCGGCAAGCGGCAGTTTCACCGCCGCCCTGGTGGCCGGGGCCGCCGGCACATTGTGGTCGACCGAAGCCGCCGCGCAAACCGCCCAGGAAGAGCGCGCCCGTGAAAAGGCGGCCGAACACGTCATGACCGTTGCGACCGCCTATGTTCTGGGTGCTTCGCGCAGCTATCCGATCATGCAGCTTGATCTGAAGGAAAACATCCAGAACGCCACCAATGGCAAGATCTACGTGAAGCTTGCGCCTGGCGGGCAGCTTGGTGCCGGCGGCGCGCTGGTTCAGAAGGTGCAGGGCGGCACCATTCAGGCGGCGCAGCATTCGCTGTCCAACTTCGCCGCGTTCGCCTCGACTGTTGACCTGATCAACATGCCGTATCTTTGCGGGTCCAACCAGAGGTTCACCAATCTCGTCGGTTCCGAGTTCTGGAGCAAAGAGGTGCATCCAAAAGTCGAGGCCGCAGGTTTCAAGGCGCTCTTTTATGTCAATATCGACCCGCGCGTCGTCGCGGTACGCAAGGGCGGAAATGCCGTCCTGACCCCCGCCGATCTGTCGGGTGTAAAGTTCCGGGTACCCGGTTCCAAGATGCTGCAGCAGTATTACCGC
>CAYGNE010000007.1:0-11049 GCA_964351155.1 uncultured Rhodobacterales bacterium
TCGATCATGGGAATACATTCCATGACAATGGGTGTACCGATCCTCCTGGAGGAAGTAGAGAAGTTCCAGACCAAGGGTTGAACGGCTTCGGGGGGGAAGATGGCGGACGAACACGATCGCTCCATGATGGAAAACCTGTACTGGTGGGGTATTCCCACATTGTTCCGCTGTCCCAATACGGGGCCGGAAGGGCAGGACATCGCGCTTGTGGGTGTGCCCCACTCCACCGGCAACGGCACCACGGAACGGGATCAGCACCTGGGGCCGCGCGCCCTGCGCAACGTTTCCGCGGTTCAGCGCCGGGTGCATTCGGTGTTCGCGTTGGACCCGTGGAGCAGTGCGAGGATCGCCGATGTCGGCGACGTGCCGTTTCCGCGCGCCAATGACAACGAAGATTGCATCGCCCGAATCACCGAGTTCTATTCCCGGATCGATGCGGCCGGGGCGCGACCGATTTCCGTGGGCGGCGATCATTCGATCACCGGTGGGATCGTGCAGGCGCTCGGTTGTGGAAAACTGAGCAAGGCCGAACCGGTCAGTTTCCTGCATCTGGACGCGCATACCGACGTTTTCACCAAGGTCGATCACTTTCTTGGTGCCAGGAAATCCGCCGCCCACTGGGGCGCATATCTGGCCGACCAGGGCAAGGTCGATCCGACCCGATCCATGCAGATCGGGTTGCGGGGCCATCCCCGGACGCTGGATTGGCTGCAGCCGTCCTATGATTACGGCTACAACATCGTCACCATGCGCGAGTTCCGCCAGCGCGGACTGGCCGATGTGGTTGCCCAGACGCGCGAGGTGCTGGGCGACCGGCCGGTCTACATCACCTTCGATCTTGACTGCCTCGACCCGACCATTGCGCCGGGCGTGTCCAACATCGAACCCGGAGAAAAGGGCTTTGACATCGACGAAGCCGTGGGCATCCTGCGGGCCGCGCGGGGCCTCAACATCATCGGCGGCGATGTGGTCTGCATGATGCCGACCAAGGACAGCCCGAACAACATCACCGCACTGACA
This sequence comes from uncultured Rhodobacterales bacterium, assembly GCA_964351155.1. Taxonomy (GTDB): domain Bacteria; phylum Pseudomonadota; class Alphaproteobacteria; order Rhodobacterales; family Rhodobacteraceae; genus CAYGNE01. The sequence goes on from CAYGNE010000007.1 coordinate 1,021, forward strand.
GCGGCAGCGGTGATGTTCGAGATGATCGCGATGGTGGCGGAAAACGTTGCAGGGGAGACACGGCAATGACCGGCGGTGATCAGGCGTTCTTTCAACCGGTTTCGGCCATGGAACTTGCACGTTTCGCGGGTGTGCCCACCTTTATGCGGCTGCCGGTTGTGACACCGGACCATCCCCGCTTTGCCGAGGTCCAGATGGGGCTCGTCGGCGTGCCCTGGGACGGCGGCACCACGAACCGTCCCGGCGCGCGGCACGGGCCGCGACAGTTGCGCGATTACTCCACCATGATCCGGGCGATGAACCCGGTCACGAATGTCAATCCGTTCACCAGCGTCAATTGCGCCGATCTGGGCGATGTGCCGCCCAACCCGGTTGATATTCAGGACAGTCTGCACCGGGTGACCGCGTTCTACGCGGCGCTGAAGGCACAGGATATCGTGCCGATGACGGCAGGCGGCGACCACCTTGTTGCGCTGCCGATCCTGCGCGCTCTGGCCAGTGACGGACCCGTCGGGCTGATCCAGTTCGACAGCCACACCGATCTTTTCGACAGCTATTTCGGCGGGCACAGGTTCACCCATGGCACGCCGTTCCGCCGCGCCATCGAAGAGGGGCTTGTCGATCCGAAACGCTTTGTCCAGGTCGGTATTCGCGGTACCGCCTACAACACCGAGGACATCGAATGGGGGCAGGATCAGGGCGTGCGGATCATCCGCATCGAGGAATTGTTTGCGCGGGGCATACCGGATGTGATGGCCGAGGTGCGCGACATTGTCGGAACCCTGCCGACCTATTGCACCTATGACATCGATTTTGTCGACCCGACCTATGCGCCCGGGACCGGCACGCCGGAAATCGGCGGCCCGAACAGTTTCCAGGCCCAGCAGGTGATCCGCGAACTGGCCGGCGTCAACCTGATCGGGGCCGATCTGGTCGAGGTCGCACCCCCCTTCGATGCCGCCGGCGGCACCGCCTGGCTGGGCATATCGCTCATGTTCGAGCTGATGTGTGTTCTGGCGCCTGCGATCCTGGCGCGACGGGGCTGATCCGGCCGGTTCCTGAAAGTGAAACCGGACCGGCCCTGCCGGGCGTCCGAAGGTGTTCGGAACATCCTTGGCGGTGCGCGCCGCGGCCTTGATGACGTGACTGCCCGCCCGACGGCATCGATGTGCCAGGAAGGGTTTGTATCGATCCACATCGGAGAGCGGGCATGGCGACGAACCATCCCGGCAAGCTGGATCCGGACCGGTTGAAGGCATCGCACAAACACGTGGCAACGGTCCTCAACCGCGGGCGGAACATCGCTGCGCGGGTGCTTGTGCCAACGTCAGGCAGGCGGCGAAAGCGCCGAAACCGCACCGCCGATCAAAGGCGCTGGACAGGCAACCGCCGACAACGGGCCATGCACAGCGGAATACCGATTTCCGCCCGCCTGGGCCTATCGCGGCTCGGCATCCCGCGCGGAGACCTGTTGCAGGTGATCGAATTCGGTTGAATAGGTCCCGACGCCGAGGCTGACAGAGCGCAGCTCGGTGACGATGTCCTTCAGTTCCGACTGCGGGATCAGGGCCTGCACCTCGTCCCAGCCGGACCAGCCCGGCTTGGCATCAAACCCCAGCAACTGGCCGCGCCGACCGGACACGATCCGCTGCACCTTGGGGGTGAACTCGGACGGCACCGACAGGCTGACCTTGTCGATGGGTTCCAGCATGATCGGTTTGCACTGTGTGGCCGCTTCGGTCATCGCCTTGATCGCGGCGCGTTGGAACGCCATGTCCGAACTGTCGACATGGTGGTGCCCGCCATCCACCAGGGTCACGGCGATGTCCACGACAGGATAGCCGTTTGGCCCCTTCTCGAGATAGGATCTGACCCCTTTTTCGACCGCGGGAATATACTGTTTGGGGACCGCGCCGCCGACGATACGGTCGTCAAAGGCAAACCCCGCACCCCGTTGCAAGGGCTTGATCTCAATCTCGACATCGGCAAATTCGCCATGCCCGCCGGACTGTTTCTTGTGCCGGGCCTTTTGCGTGACCGACCGGGTTATGGTCTCCTTGTAGGGCACGGTGGGGACGGTCTGGGTCAGTTTCAGACCGGAATCCGTTTCGAGGTTTTTCAGGGCGATCTGCAACTGGATCGCGCCCTGCCCTGACAGCACAAGCTCGCCGGTGTCCGCATTCTGTTCGGGGATGATCGACGGGTCGGCTTCGCTGAGCCGGGCCAGCGCGGCGGACAGGCGCACCTCGTCCGCATGATGTTCGGTGTGCAACGCGACGGCGTACATCGGGTCGGGGCGCGCAGGCCAGTCGGCCGTCGCGCCGCCCTCTTCGGTCAGGAGATCGCCGGTCATGATCGACGCCATCCGGCCCAGCGAGATCACCTCGCCGGGTCCGGCCGCGCCGACCAGTTCCGATTTCGCCCCCAGGTGCCGGCGAACGCTTGCCACCCGGTCGCCGTTCAGGGTGTCGCCATCGCAGACCTCGCCCGACCAGACACGGACAAACGACATTTTCCCGGCCTTGCCCGCATGTACCGTGTTGAAAACCTGCGCCACCTTGCCCTCTGTCGGCAGGCCCAGGCGCCCGGCCGTCTGCGCCGGGCCGGGCGCATCGTGGCGCAACGCCTTGAGCAGCCGGACGATCCCGTTCTGGTTTTCGGCCGACCCGAAGAACACCGGCACGATCAGGTCCTCGCGCAGGTCGCGCACCAGGTTTCCATAGACCTCGTCGGTGGACGGCACGACGTCCTCGAGCAGTTCAAGCATCAGGTCGTCGTCGAAATCCGCCAGCGATTCCAGCATCGAATTGCGCGCCTCGTCCTCGGCCGCCTGCAGCGATTTCGGCAGGGTGATCAGTTCGGACGGCTTGTGAGGTTCCCACCGCCAGGCCCGTTCGCTGACCAGATCGACCATACCGGTCAATTGCCCCTCGGCGTTCCGGATCGGGATCTCGCGCATGATCAGAGGGCGCGAGGAAATCCCCTGCAGCGCCTCGAACGTGGCGCGGACCGACGCCTCTTCCTGATCCATCTTGTTGATATAGATGAGGTGCGGAATGCTGCGATCATCCAGAAACCGCAGCAGCGGCGACACCGTGACCGCCCGGTCCGGTTTGGGGTCGCAGACCACGACAACCACATCGGCCACCATCATCGCGCATTGCGCGTGATGGATCAGTTCGACCGAGCCGGGGCAGTCGATCACCGTCCACGGATCGCCGAGATAATCGAAAGACGCGATGTTCAACTCGGTCGACATGCTGCGCGCCCGCGCCTCGGACGAGGCATCGCCAACCGTGGTGCCGTCTTTCACGGTCCCGCGTCGCGGAACCGCCGCGGCAGCGACGAGAATGTCCTCCAAAAGGGTTGTCTTGCCGCTGGAATACGGCCCCACAATGGCCGCCACCCTCGCACCGGTATTCTGCTCCGTCATGACCGTCCTCCGTTCTATCCATGCGCATATCCGCGCAAACACTCGGGTGCAGGGATCGCCCATGCCCATAACAGCCCGGCCCGGTCAAACTCCGATCAGCGGCACCATGCGTCCTTGATATGGGTCAAGTTGCACGGGCCGGCGCCCCGCCATCCTAATACGAAACCCGACCGGTTGTCTCGTGTCGGGATTCCGCCCCACCATGACCGGTTTCAGATCGCAGGAACCCACGCCGCTTCGCCATCACAGGCGGCAATTCCGTTTCCCTATCCGGTTGATTGCGGAACGACCGGGCTGGCGCGCGTCGCGACCGGTTCTCGATGATTTCAGGAGCAAGACCGCCGGTGCCGGGCGTGGCAAATGGAATGACTCACTTTGCAATTCGGCTGTTTGGGCATTTCGGATCGAATCTGGATACCACGAAATCCCAGAAATATTGAGAAAAGTGTCCGACGCCGTTTCCAAGGCTTGCGCCAATTCACACCCTCTCCGCCTGTTTCGAGCATAGCCTCCGAGCACGCAACCTACCGGCTTGAATAGGTTTTCCTCTCACGCAATCCTTTTCTTGCGACCAAAGTGATTTGCGCAACAGAAGTGGAAGGCGCTGATCCCAGCCGAGCAGACGCGCGTGGTCAGGTTTCTGATGGCGCGGGTCACCTCCAACGACGCCGGTCTGGCGGTCGATCTGGGCCGCGCGGGCTTGGGCGCGATTGCCGCACTGATGGCTCCGGTCAAGCCTGCGGAGGCAGATAGCTTGCGCGTCCGCATCCGGCTCACCTTGCACAATCGCGGCGGTCGCCCTCGAATCCTGCCGCCCAAGGAAATGGAATTGGGGATGGATCGGGGCCAGGATACCCGATTGCTGCGCGCCATCGGCCGTGCATGGGACTGGCGGCGCAGGCTGGAGCGCGGCGATGTCACCACCATCGCCGATCTCGCCAGAGCGGAAGGTTTCTCCAACCGCCACGTCAACCGCGTGATCCGGCTGGCATGGCCCGCGCCCTCCGTGCTGGCGCCGCGGGTCACGCGCCGCGAATCCACGGTGCTGTCAATATTCGATCTCTGCGTTGGCGCAGAGCTGCCGTGGGTTGCGCAGCCAGAAAAGGGGTTGACCGAGGTATGTGAACAAACAGCCGGTTCACTCGCGTCATCGCTTGTGCCACGCAGTTCCGTTTGCGGTGCGTTTATGGCCCTTGATTGCGTGTTTGCGTTCCGGATCAGAGGAACTGATCCATCGACGAGCCCACGCGTATCTTCTTGGATCCTGCGAAAGGAGAAAGCTGCATAGCCCCTCTCTCACTTCACTTGGAGCACTGACCATTACGCTGCGCAGATCCTGATCAATGGCATGAAGATCAGCTCCAAGCTCTTCTGCCTTTTTGTACCATTCCTGGCCTGACTGGAAATCTCCACGCTGCATCGCAAGCGCACCGAGCAAGGTGCAGGGTCTGAAGTCTTGTGGTGCCAGATCATGTGCATCGCGCCCCAACACCTCGGCCTCGGCAAGCCGTTTAAGATCACGCATCGCCCCGCCGCGCGTCGTACACAAAGCAGAGCGGATCTTTGGCGCAGTCCCACTCCGCTCCAGCCCTTCATCTGTGATTTTCAGCGATTCAAGCGGTTTGCCAGCCTTGCGCCAATGACCGCTTGCATTTACGGCCACCCAGAGGTCGCCGTTGCGCCTCCACTCTTCGGTAAGTGTCTCCGCTTCAAGTCGATGATATGCCTTCCGAATTTCATCAGTCCAGCAATCCACGGAATCGGTCATAAGCCAGGCTATGTCCGCAGGCTTCATGCGCTTTCCGCCATCGATTTGCTTCAACAGCTTGATCACACGCTGATAATGCTCAGGTTCGATGAAACCCAAGCCGTAGCGCCCGCGCAGTTCCTTGGCTTCGCGCTTGCGGCGAAGTGCAGGATCATTCTCCATCGCTTGAAAGCGGGCTTTGATGGCTGCATCCATCGCTGCAGCCTTCCGCGCGCTTTCGGCTGCATCCGCCTCTTCCTTCAGTCTCGCCGCTTTGACGCGCACCAACTTTTCTGGCGCGGCGCGACTGCCAAACATCTCAAGATCGATTTCACCGTTCGCATAATCGCACAACGCGCGGAGCCCCGTTTTTTCTAGAAAGGACTGAGCGATGGCGCTTATGGTTCGACCGCTATCAATCCGCTCAAGAATTCCGTTTAACCGCGCGCCAGGGCGCGACGCGCCGGGCAAGTCGTCTACAAAGTACCTCTCGGCCAATTCACGATGTGGTGTTGATGACATTCAAAGGCCATTGGTTTATTGAAACGCGTACGCATTCTTGCATCAGACGTGACCGCAGAGCAACCGCGGGACCGTCCAAGGGCAATCATGTTTAATGAAAGTTGGCCTGAAAACCCGTGGCGGTCAGCAACACACGGGCGTTTAGCAGCAGGTCCAGTTCAAACTACGCGTTCCAAATTGAGGGGCCAGCCGATTTCAAATGTCGCTACACCTTCGGCCTCGGCAAGTGTCCGAACGACAGGCGGAATCCGCTCCGCCACGAGAACTCCATCAAGCCGTCCATGTGCAAATTCGTCTTGTTGCCCAAGGGCGAGCAGATAATCAGCGACCTGTTCCACAGCCGCTGGCCTCGCTTCGGCGCGTTTCAATTCGATGACAAGCCAGTCGCCCGTTAGCCGCTCGCGAGCGAGGATATCGATCCGTCGCGATGTAAGGCCACCGTCTACAGGGAATTCATCTTGAACGACATCGTAGCGCTCGCCCCAAGGTGTCTGCTCCCAGTGTGCAATGATGCTGTGCTGGATAACGTATTCAGTCGTGAATCCATCGCCCTGATGAGTGGTTCGGTTGAGCGCCAAGACAGAGTGATCGAATTCAGATAACGCCCTCAGCGTTTGGATCACGGAGTCGCGCGCAACTACGAGGTGACCTGAAGTCTTGTTGCGGCCCTCGAAAACAAAGGGAATACCCTTTTCGACAAATTGCGTGTGATATTTACCGTTGAATACGGCATGTCCGTAGTTGCCCCGACCCGCTCTGAATGTGTCGATCGCAACTGACCATTGCAGATCTGGCGCCGCAGAAAACGCCAGGTAGACGACGCCTCTAACGTTGGGCCATCGCGCTTTGCGGAGTGGGTGATCGTACCGGATCATGCAGCCCAAACCGCTTTCAAGTGCTGTCTCAATCAAACGTTTAGCGGGGATCGTCAGACGCCAGTTCCTCGCGACATACGCCTCACCATGTTGTCGGACCAGTAGGCCGCCCTCTACCTCTTCTACCACGATACCGTTCGGATACGCCTGATACTCCATGCCATTCCCCGCCTGTCAGGGAAAGCCTACCCAGACCAAAATGGTTTGTCACTGGGGGTTTCGGTGGCGGAATGGGATGCGAACTCACCCAAGTAGTCCGCCTGTTTTCGCTGGCGGCCCGAGCACCGCGCCTACCGCGTGTTCCGTATCTGTTGCCATCGACGTCGTTCAGAACGCGCGTTCGGGTTTTGGCGAACTTCGGCGGCAGCGCCCTGGAATACAATGAAAAAACTGGACCGAATCCGTATGGGCGAGATTCGCCCAAACTGAGACCGGGGACCATTCTGCGCCCAGCTTTGGAGTGGCAGCGCGTCTATGACATTCCGTCGGCTCCCGTAAACACCTTTGACAACGCGGAAAAAACTGTGCCCGTCAGGGCGGTGTCACTGGTTCGCAACAGGGATGGTGGCGGGGAGACGGGGATTCGAACCCCGGGAACGCTCTCACGTTCAACGGTTTTCAAGACCGCCGCATTCGACCACTCTGCCACCTCCCCGCGCGTGCCGCGAATGCGGACCGTGCGAACACCTTTCCGGCGTGACCGCAGCGCTGATGTATGCGGACTGCCCACCGCAGGCAAGCAAAAACCGGGGAAATCCTGCCGAAGCCCGACCAGCGGACTTTCCATGCCAACTGAGCCGGGTTATGATGCGCCGCAAAGCGGCGGTTCGCGCTAAAGCAGAATGACCGGAAAACCGGCGGCAGGGCGCGTTTGGTGCCCGTTAACAGGCAAGGGATTCGACATGATCGGAACGACATCTGGCAACAGGCGATTTCTTCGTCTGACGGGCATTGTACTGGCCGCGGGCGTTTTGGCGGGTTGCGACGAGGCCCCGGCCTTTCTGCAATCGGGCAAGCCGGCAGGCGAGGCAACGCCAACGGCGCCGTCGAAATCAACAAAACTGAGCGAACGGGATATCGAGGCGCCCGAGGTGTTTCAGGCCACAGAGGCGGCGCTATGGGACGGACGGCCATCCCTGGGCGGTGTCTGGGTTGCCCATCCCGACGTGACCGACCCGCAAAGGGTGATGATCCGGAACACAGCGAACGATAAATCGGTGGTTGGCGCCTTGTTCCGCCGCGAGCGTGACATACCAGGCCCGAGGATTCAGGCATCGTCGGACGCGGCCGAAGCCTTGTCCATGCTTGCGGGCGCACCGGTCAAGCTCGATGTTGTGGCGCTGGTGCGTGAACCTGTCCAGGAAGCGGAAGAAGACGCCGCGCCGGAGGTGGAAGAAGACGTCGAAACCACCGTTGCCGCGGTCGAACCCGCGCCCGACATGAAGGAAGAAGACCTCGACCCGATCGCGGGTGCCGCAGCGGCGATCGAAGCCTCCGAGCTTGAACCCGCGGCCACGGCGGCACCGGCTGACCCGGTGGTTGCCGCGCTGGAAACCGACGACCCCAAGGTGCAACCCAGGAAAAAGTCAGGCATTCGCTGGCCATGGTCCAAACCGAAACCCGCCGCGGGCACTGCGCTGGCCGGTGCCGCCGCCGTTGGCGCGGCGGACGCACCTGCCGCCAGGCCGCGTACGTCCGAACTGGAAAAACCCTATATCCAGATCGGCATCTTCAATGTCGAAAAATACGCGAACAACACCGCTGACCAGCTTCGCAAATCCGGGCTGGCGCCGACTGTTTTCGAACAATCCAACGATGGAAAAGCATTCTGGCGGGTCGTCGTCGGCCCGTCCTACACCAAGTCCGAACAGAGTACGCTGTTGAAAACGGTAAAAGACTCCGGGTTCAGCGACGCCTACACAGTAACCCACTGATCCAGGAGACCCCCGGAAATGCCCGTGCTCCGCACATTCCTGACAGCCTTCCTTCTGTTTGCCGCGCCTTTCGCCGCCCTTGCCTTTGATACATCGGCCAAGGCCGCCTATGTGCTGGACCAAAGCACTGGGACCGTCCTGTTGTCAAAGAATGCCGATGACCCCCTGCCGCCGGCATCGATGTCCAAACTGATGACGCTTTATGTCGCCTTCGAGGCCGTGCGCGACGGGCGGCTGACCCTGGACGAACGGTTGCCGGTCTCTACCCATGCAATGAGCTACAAGGGCTCGACCATGTTCCTGGACACCAATGACCGTGTCCGCGTCGAGGATCTCTTGCGTGGAATCATCGTCCTGTCGGGCAACGATGCCTGCGTGGTGATTGCCGAAGCGCTGAGCCCGGATGGCACAGAGGCCGGGTTTGCCCGTTACATGACCAAGCGGGCCAAGCAGATGGGGATGATGAATTCCACCTTCACCAACTCCAACGGCTGGCCGCAGGCCGGGCATCGCATGTCCGTGCATGACCTCGCGGTACTCGCCAACCGGCTGATCACCGATTTTCCCGAATTTTACCCGTTGTTTGCGGAACGGGAATACGCGTTTGACGGGCGCGCGCCGTCCAATACCCAGAATCGCAACCCGTTGCTTGATCTGGATATCGGCGCGGACGGGCTCAAGACCGGTCACACCGCGGAGGCCGGGTATGGTCTTGTCGGCTCTGCCAAACAGGGTGATCGCCGGGTGATTTTCGTGGTCTCCGGGCTGGGCAGCAACAGCCAGCGCGCAGAGGAGGCCGAGGCCATTGTTAACTGGTCGTTTCGCCAATTTGCCGAAAAGACCATCGCCCGCACCGACACGCCGGTCGCCCAGGCCGAAGTCTGGATGGGGGGAGAACCAACGGTAGGCCTGGTCCCGACAAAGGATCTGAACATTCTGCTGCCGGTTCTTTCCGGCGGAAAACTCGAGGCGGAAGTGGTCTACACCGGCCCGATCAAGGCCCCGATCGCGGCGGGTCAGGAACTGGCCGAACTGGTCCTGAAACCCGAGGATCTGCCAGAGATGCGCCTGCCGCTGGTTGCTGACCGCGCGGTTCCGACCGGCGGGTTCTTCGTCAAGGTCAAAACCGCGGCGGTCCACCTGTTCACCACCTTTGTCAATGGCCCGACGGAGGCGATGTGACGGATACGACGCCCGGCGGCGGACTCTTTCTGACCTTTGAAGGCATCGACGGATCCGGCAAATCGACCCAGGCAAAGCTGCTGGCGGATGCGTTGCGCGCCGATGGGCGCGACGTGGTGCTGACAAGAGAACCGGGCGGTTCGCCGGGGGCCGAGGAAATTCGTCGACTTGTACTCGAAGGCGATCCGGACCGATGGTCGGCGGAAACCGAAATCCTGTTGTTCACGGCGGCACGGCGCGATCACATGGAACGCACCATCCTGCCCGCGCTCGCCGATGGCAGGATCGTGATTTGCGACCGGTTCGCCGACAGTACGCGGATGTATCAGGGCCTGT
>CAYGNE010000007.1:11059-54775 GCA_964351155.1 uncultured Rhodobacterales bacterium
GCGACCTGCGCGGGCTCGTCGACACGTTGCATGACCTGATGATCGGGCGCGAACCGGACCTGACCCTGCTGATCGACATGGATCCGTCCACCGGCTTGTTGCGTGCATTGGGCCGGCAAGGCGGCGAGGAACGGTTCGAAGATTTTGGTCCGGAACTGCAGCGCAAGATGCGCGACGGGTTTCTGGCCCTGGCCGACGAATACGCGGACCGGTTCCGGGTCATCGACGGCAACCGTTCCATTGATGCCATCGCGGCCGATGTGCGCGCTGTTGCTGACTGTGCGCTGGCATGAGCGAGGCGCATCCGCCCCCCGATCAGGCCCCTGGCGCGCCGCATCCGCGCGAAACCCAACGGCTGTTCGGGCAGGACACGGCACAAGCCGCGTTTCTGCAGGCTTTCAATTCCGGCCGGCTGCATCATGGCTGGCTGATGACCGGACCGCGCGGCGTCGGCAAGGCGACGCTGGCCTGGCACATTGCCCGTTTCCTGCTGGCGACGCCACCGGTTCAGGAGGATGGGCTGTTCGGTGCGCCGCCGGCACCTGCCACGCTGGACATCGACCCCGAACACCCCGTTGCGCGGCGCATCCTGTCCGGGGCAGAGCCGGGCCTGGCGGCGATCACCCGAACCGTGAATGAAAAGACCAACCGGATGCGTGACGAGATCGTGGTCGATGATATCCGGCGACTGAACCGGTTTTTTGGTCTGTCGGCGACCGATGGCGGGCGCCGGGTCGTGATCGTCGACACGGCGGATGAAATGAACCCGTCCGCGGCAAACGCGCTGCTGAAAATGCTCGAGGAGCCGCCGGCGCGAACGACGTTGTTGCTGATCTCACATCAGCCGTCGCGCCTGTTGCCGACGATCCGGTCGCGATGCCGGACCTTGCGGCTGAATCCCCTGGATGCGGCGGACATGCAGGAGGCGCTGGCCCGGACCGGTGTCAAACTGCCCGACACCCAGCAGGCGACCAGCCACCTTGCGGCCCTGTCCGCCGGGTCGGTCGGCACGGCGTTGCGGTTGATCAATCTGGGCGGATTGCAGATCTATGCGGAACTGATCGGCCTGCTCGGTACAATGCCCCGGCTTGACCGTGCCCGCGCTATCGCCCTGGCTGATGCGGCTGCACAGCGCGGCGCGGCAGACCGGTTCGAACTGCTGCTGACGCTTGTCGAGATTGCCTTGGCTCGACTGGCCCGCACCGGTGCAACCGGCCACCCGCCTGCGCCGGAGGCCGCGCCTGACGAGGCGCAGGTCCTTGCGCGTCTTTCGGCCGATCCGCGGCGCGGTCGCGCCTGGGCCGAGATCGCTGCAACCATTTCAAAACGGGCGCGGCACGGACAGGCCGTCAACCTTGACCCCGCTGCGCTTGTCCTAGATACGGTTTTCAAGATGCAGGAAACCGCAGCCGGCTGATGCCGCACCCCGGGACAGATGACTGAAACACCCCAGATCACCGACAGCCATTGCCACTTGGATTTCCCCGATTTCGAGGGCCAGCTTGACACCATAATGGCAAATGCCGCCGCCGCCGGGGTGACCCGCATGGTGACCATTTGCACGCGGCTCAAGAACGAACCCGCGGTTCGTGCCATCGCCGAGGCCCATGGGCCGGTGTTCTACGCGGCGGGCACCCACCCGATGAGTGCGGCCAGCGAACCGCTTGCCACGGTCGATCAGTTGATCACATTGAACGACCACCCCAAATTCGTGGGAATCGGCGAGAGCGGTCTTGATTATCACTACACCGCCGACAGCGCCGAAGTTCAGCAGCAAAGCCTGCGCATCCACATCGCCGCGGCGCGCGAAACCGGTTTGCCGCTGATCATCCACGCGCGCGACGCGGATGCGGACATGGCAGACATCCTGAGCGAAGAGCACAGAAATGGCGCCTTTTCATGCGTCATGCACTGTTTCTCCAGCAGCGCCGAACTCGCCCGGACGGCGCTGGACCTGGGATTTTACCTGTCGATGTCGGGGATCGCGGCGTTTCCGCGCAGCCAGGAATTGCGGGATATCTTTGCCAATGCCCCGCCCGACCGGATCCTGGTGGAAACCGACGCGCCCTATCTCGCGCCCCCGCCGCATCGGGGCAAGCGCAATGAACCGGCCTATACGGCGCATACCGCGCGTGTCGGGGCCGAGGTGTTTGGGATGGACTATCCGGCATTTGCCGCGCAGACACAGGCGAATTTCGACCGCCTGTTCACCAAGGCCGCACAATACGAGGTGGCCGCCTGATGGCCGAACTGCGCTTTACCATACTGGGCTGCGGATCGTCCGGCGGCGTTCCCCGGCTGGGTGGGCATTGGGGCGATTGTGATCCGGAAAACCCCAGGAACCGGCGCCGCCGCTGTTCCATGCTGGTGGAACGGGACGGTGCGGACGGCACCACGTCGGTCCTGATCGATACCTCTCCGGATCTGCGCAGCCAGTTGCTGGACACGGGCACCGGGCGGCTGGACGGGGTTGTCTATACACATGCGCATGCCGATCACGTTCACGGGATCGACGACCTGCGGATGATCGTGTTCAACATGCGCCGCCGCGTCCCGGTCTGGGCCGATGGTGATACCCAGAACGATCTTTTGTCCAAGTTCGGCTATGCCTTTGTTCAGCCCGAAGGCTCGCCCTATCCGCCCATTCTGACCATGAAAACCATTTCCGGGCCATTCGAGATCGACGGCCCCGGCGGCCCGATCCCGTTCCTGCCATTCAAGGTCGGGCACGGGTCGATCGACGCGCTTGGGTTTCGCATCGGCGGGCTGGCCTATCTGCCTGACGTCGCAGACATCTACGACAAGGCCTGGGAAACGCTGCAGGATCTGGATTACTGGGTTCTGGATGCGCTGCGCCGCACCCCGCACCCGACCCATGCCCACCTGGCGCAGTCACTGGAATGGATCGCCCGCGCGAAACCGAAACACGCGGTGCTGACCAACATGCATATCGACATGGATTATGAAACGGTCTCGGCGGAAACGCCGGACCACATAACCGCGGCCTATGATGGCCTGACACTGCGTCTGCCGATTTGATTTCCGCACGCATCTCCGGTTCCGACGTCCTCCTGCCGGCGGAAATCAAGCGGCACCCGCATCCGGCACGGCCATGTTTCAGACCCTGATCGACGTCATTCTGCCGGTGTTCCTTGTGATGGGGGCCGGGTATGTCTCGACCCGGGCCCGGTATTTCACCGACAACCACATCGACGCGCTGATGCGGTTCACACAGGCCTTCGCGATCCCGTGCCTGTTGTTTCTCGCGATTGCCGATATCGACCTGTCCGCCGGGTTCGACCCCCGGCTTCTCGCCAGTTTCTACACCGGCGCCGGGCTGTGCTTTCTGCTGGGCGTCGCCGGTGCCCGGCTGTTGTTTCATCGTGATTGGGAAGACAGCATCGCCATCGGTTTCTGCTGTCTTTTTTCCAACACGGTTCTTCTGGGCCTGTCGATCACAGAACGCGCCTATGGGACCGACAACCTGACCGGCAACTATGCCATCATCGCCTTTCACTCACCATTCTGTTACGCGATCGGCATCACCGCGATGGAGTTTATCCGCAATCGCGGCGGCAGCGGGTTCACGACCCTGCGCGCGACCCTTTCGGCGATGTTCCGAAACGCGCTGATCCTTGGCATAGCCCTGGGGTTCATCGTCAATCTCAGTGGCCTGAACATACCCGGCGTGATCGACGACGCCCTGTCGGTCATCACCCGCGCGGCCCTGCCCTGTGCATTGTTTGCCCTTGGCGGCGTATTGGTCCGGTACCGGCCCGAAGGCGACCTGCGGATCATTCTCGGTGTCTGTGCCGTCTCGCTGGTTGTCCACCCTGCCCTCGTCTGGACCTTTGGCACCGCCTTGTCGCTGCCCCAGGATCTGTTTCGTTCGGCGGTGGTCAACGCGTCGATGGCGCCCGGCGTCAATGCCTATGTCTTTGCCAGCATGTATGGACGCGCCCGGCGCGTTGCGGCCTCGTCGGTCCTGATTGCCACGGGCAGTTCGGTTTTGACGGTCTGGATGTGGCTGTCCTTCCTGGGTCAAAACTAGAGCGTCAAGCGAAGAGCCTGACCCGGGCAACGCCGCCTGAAAACAAGGATTTCAACACGTTGCCCGATGCCTGGTGTCTCGGCTGTTTCGTCACACGCTTTGGACCAGCTTGCTGATGCGCGTGATCGGGGCAGCGAATGCCCGGGGTCAACTTGATCTGAATCAATATACATATTCCGTTATCAGAATATAAATGCCGCCAGAACCCTTTCCAACAGGAGTTTTGGAGATGAGACATCCCGGACACAGACCCGCAGACACATATTCGCCGCTCTACTTTCTCGCCTCACTTGGGGCTGGCGGCCTGACCGTCACATTTTTCATGTACCTGATGTTCTGGATCCCGCATGAAGCCCGGCCGGTCCCGGTCTTTGAGGACATCATGGCCGCGTTCGCAACCGGGCCCTTCACACGCGGCGCCGCGGCAGTGATTGCGATGCTCGGCATCGCGGTCTTTGCCTTCATGAACGTCCGGTCGCTGATCTGGAACCTGTCGGCCCTGTCGCGCTTCCGGCACACGACAGCCTATCGGGAGTTGCGCGCCTCCAATGCCGAAACAACCCTTCTTGCCGGACCGCTGGCCGCCGCGATGACCATCAACGCGATGTTCATTGTCGGACTGGTCTTTGTGCCCGGTCTCTGGGCCATCGTCGAATACCTGTTCCCCATGGCAATCCTGGCCTTTCTGGCGGTCGGTTTCTGGGCGTTGCGCCTGATCGGCGATTTCCTTGGCCGTGTTCTGACCCAGGGCGGCGTGTTCGATATGACCGCGCATAACTCCTTTGCACAGCTTTTGCCCGCCTTCGCCCTGTCGATGGTCGGCGTCGGACTCGCCGCACCGGCGGCGATGAGCACGAACACCGTGATCGTGGGAACATCGCTGGTCCTGTCGACCTTTTTCGGCATCGCGGCGATCATCTATACCGTTGTGGCATCGGTCACCGCCTTCACCTCGATGCTGCATTACGGCGTGTCCCGGGAATCCGGACCCACGCTGATGGTCGTGGTGCCCATCCTGACCGTTCTTGGCATCCTGTTCCTGCGACAGAGCCACGGGCTGCATACCGGTTTTGACGCGCATGGTACCGCCGGAGAGACCATGGTTTTCCTCGCCCGGTTGTTGACCGTCCAGGTCCTCTTTCTATTGCTTGGACTCCTTGTTCTGCGGCGTCAGAACTATTTCGGGGACTTCGTTTTCGGCACCAAGACCTCGCCAGGGTCCTATGCCCTGGTCTGTCCCGGCGTCGCCCTCTCTGTGATGCTGCATTTCTTCGTCAACAAGGGACTGGTGGGGGCTGGTGTCATTGGCAAGTTCGGCATCGCCTACTGGGGCCTGACCGCGCTGGCCATCGGCTTCCAGGTCCTGATGATTGCCCTGGTCCTGCGGCTGAACCGCCAGCATTTCACACCGCAGCCGGCCGATGGCGGGTTGGTTCCGGCAGAG
Organism: uncultured Rhodobacterales bacterium; assembly: GCA_964351155.1. GTDB lineage: Bacteria > Pseudomonadota > Alphaproteobacteria > Rhodobacterales > Rhodobacteraceae > CAYGNE01. The sequence goes on from CAYGNE010000007.1 coordinate 16,555, forward strand.
TAGATCACCTGCGATGCCACCCTATGACGGCCCCGCGACGCGGGGCCGTTTGCCATTCCACTGACCTGCATCGTCACCCGAACCGGCGCGGCACCAGTCCGGACTGAAACCAGCTTATGAAACTGATGATCGAAAACACCGGCAGCCCCGTGGCTGCCGAGATATCTGCCGCATAAGGGCCCATATTGGTGCATTCCAGTACGATCGCGCCCAGGTCGTCATGGGCCGACTGCAAGGCAAGCGCCGCCTGCACATTGTCCTGCCGTGCCAGATCGATGTCCATTTCGATCTCGTTGTCCAGGATCGCCCGGGTGAACTCCACCCCGTTTTCGGTTGAACCGATTGGCGTTGCCGCGGGCACATGCGCCCTGGCAAGATGCTCAGGGGTCAGGGTCGAGCCTGATATGGTGAGCAATCCGGCCCGCCGGCCCGCCGGCAGAATCCGGTTGACCATGCCGACCTGCATCAGCGAAGAGCTCGCCACCGGGACAGGAATGGCAGCGGCCAGTTCGTCCTGAAACAGCGACAGGAATCCGCAATTGGTCGTGATGCCGTCCACGCCATCGGCGACCAGTTCCCGCGCGGCATCGATGAAATGCCCCAGCAGACCATCGGCCCCCCTGCGCACCACGTGATCGGGAGAGGCATCGCGCACGATCCTGTAGTGAACGGGAAACGGCCATGTCGCTGCATTGCCCATGTCGCCGGGAATGCGCGGAAACCGGGCATCCAGCATGAGGATTCCCACCGACGCACCACAGACCGGTTTGCCACCCGTTACCTTCACGGCTTGCCATCTCCCCTGATTGCGGCTCACATGCCACGTGCTGCGCCAAGGCTTGCGCCGACTGCCAGCGCGGATCAAGAGAGAACTGCACAGGACATCCGGGATGACACATACAACCAACGATCTGAGCGGCGCAGAGGCGATGGTCCGGATGCTGCAGGCGTACGGTGTGCGGCACATGTTCGGCCTGTGCGGCGACACGACCCTGCCCTTTTATGACGCCCTGGCGCGGCTCGATCACGGCATCACCCACATCCTGACCCGCGATGAACGCCACGCCGCATACATGGCCGACGGCTATGCCCGCGTCACCGGGCGGCCCGGCGTGTGCGAAGGTCCCTCCGGCGGCGGCGCGACCTACATCCTGCCCGGCGTGGTCGAAGCCAATGAAAGCTCGATCCCGGTTCTGGCGATCACCACCGATGTGGCCACGACTTCGCGCGGAAAATACCCGCTGACCGAACTGGATCAGGTGGCGCTGTTCCGGCCGCTGACCAAGTGGAACGCCTCGCTGGATGACGCGACCCGCCTGCCGGCAATGGTGCGGGCAGCATTCCGCGCCATGACCACCGGCACCCCGGGTGCGGCGCATCTTGCATTGCCATTCGACACCCAGAAAGCGCCGGTCGGCGGCGCCGAGATCTGGGCCGACCCACGCCATGCGAGTTTTCCCGCCGAGCCCGCGGCTCCCGATCCGGATGCGGTTCAGGCGGCTGCCGAGCTTCTCGTCAATGCTAAATCCGCCGTGGCCATCTGTGGCGGCGGGCCGGTCATCGCAAACGCCATCGACGCGCTTCATGCTCTGGCCGAAACGCTCGACCTTCCGGTTGCCACCACCGTCTCGGGGCAAGGGGCGATTGCCGAAACCGATCCGTTGGCGCTGGGGGTCGTGGGATCCAACGGCGGCGTTGCGGCAACCCGGGCCGTGGTGGATCAGGCCGATGTCATCCTGTTTGTCGGGTGCCGGGCCGGGTCAGTCACAACCGAGCGCTGGCGGTCGCCGCCTCCCGGAAAGACCATTATCCACATCGACAACGACCCGATGGTGATCGGCGCCAACTATCCGACCGAAGTTGCCATCTGTGCGGACGCACGGCTGGCCCTGGTCGCGCTGGTCGCTGCCGTGAAGGACAAACAGCCCGGCCCCCAGAATGGCCGGGCCCGCGCCCGTGCCGCCTGGGCGGCGAAACAGGCCGATTTCGCCCCGCTCGCGACCAGTGGCGCGCGCCCGATCAGGCCAGAGGCGGTCGTGGCCACATTGTCGGACCTGCTTGACCCGGACGCCACCATCGTCGCGGACCCCGGCACGCCCTGCCCCTATTTCTCGGCCCATTACCGCTGGCGCCAGTCGGGAAGGCATTTCATCACCAACCGCGCCCACGGCGCGCTTGGATACGCGCTGGCGGCGGCAATGGGTGCACATGTCGGCCGGCCCGGGGTCAAGACCGTGGCCGTCATGGGGGATGGGTCATTCGGATTCTGCTGCGGCGAGTACGAGACCATCACGCGGCACAACATGCCGATCACCTCTGTCGTATTCTCGAACTCGGTCTTTGGCTGGATCAAGGCCGGACAGGACGCCGGGTTTGGTCAGCGGTTCTACAATGTCGATTTCAACCGCACCGATCACGCAGCGGTTGCGCGTGCCTTTGGCGTGAAATCATGGACCGTCGAAGACCCTGCGGACCTGCGCACCGTCATGGCGCAGGCGCTCGCCCATGACGGCCCGACACTGGTCGACGTGATCAGCCAGCCGCTTCACGAAGCGGCGGCGCCCGTGTCGGAATGGGTGGCGTGACGCCCCAGGCCGGCCCGCACCACGCCCAGGAATTCCCGGGCGACCGTCGAAAGCGGCCGCGCCTTGGCGGTGACAATCGCCATGTCGATCATCACCGGGGGCGCGAACGGTCGCGTATCGTAGTCCGGACTGTTGTCGAACATCACCGTAAACGGATCGATCAACGCCGCCCCCATGCCAAGTTTCACGAAGGTCAGCATGTTCTGCATCAGGTGGGAATGAACCCGCGTCCGCAACCTGACCCCGGCCTCCTGAAACGCCTCGCGGGCGCGCCGGTGTGTCATGTGATCAGGTCCCATCACCACGAAAGGCACATCGTCCAGAAGCGCGGGCGTAAGGATCTCGTGGCAAAGGCAGGGATGCCCGGCAGGCAAGGCGCAGGCGGTTTCAAAAGACAACGGTTCAGCGTTCAGGCTGTCATGCAGGATTGGCAATTCGCAGATTCCGATCTCAAACAGCCCGGCCACCACCCATTCCTGAATCTTGGCCGACATCTGCGCCTGAAAGGAAATCGACAGGTTCGGACGGCTGGCCGCGAAACCGGCGATCAGCGACGGGATATAGCCATAGGCCAGCGCGTGGGTCGACACCACCTGCAACTGGCCGACCTGCTGGTTCTGCATGTCCGTGACGGCCTGGCGGACATGGTCCAGCCCGCGCACCACCGTATCGACCTCCTGGTAGAGCGCGATCGCCTCGGGAGTCGGTGTCAGCCGGCCGCCGGATTTCACGAACAACCGCAACCGCGTCTGGCTTTCCAGTTGCGCCAGGAGGTTGCTGACGGCCGGTTGCGAGACACCCAGAGTCTTGGCTGCCGCGGTGACGGTCCCGGTTTCGATCACCGCATGCAGGGCCTGAAGCGCGCGAAATCGCATCTATATCATATTTTCTGATGTCTACCGCAGAAAATAGTATTGGATTTTATATCACGGTCAAGTCAATCTGCCGGTCAACGGGGGGACGGCGTGCAAAATCAAAACGACACGGTTCTGGTCATCGGCGCGGGCATAGTCGGCGTGTCCGCAGCCCTGTGGCTGCAGCGCGCCGGGAAGCAGGTCACGCTCCTGGACCGGCTCGGCCCGGCGGGCGGAACCTCTTATGGCAATGCCGGCGTCCTGGCCGCGGGCGCCGTCGTGCCGGTGACCGTGCCGGGTCTGGTCTTCAAGGCGCCGCGCATGTTGCTGGACCCGGACCAGCCATTGTTCCTCAAATGGAGCTACCTGCCCCGGCTGCTGCCATTTCTGGCCAGCTACCTGAAGAACTGCACGAATTCAGGCGTCGAAAACATATCGCAGGCCCTGACCGAGCTGCTGCATGACTGCGCGGAACAGCATGCCGCGCTGGCCGATGACAGCCCTGCGGCCGAATTTCTGAAACCCGGCAGTTACCTGTTCGGATATCCGGACAAGGCAGCGTTTGACGCGGACAGTTACGCCTGGTCGGTGCGCAAGCGGCGCGGCTATTCGTTTCGCGAACTGAGCGCGACCGAGATGGCCGCCTATGACCCTGCGCTTCAGGGACGGTTCGGATATGGCGTGGAATGCCCCGATCACGGCCTGATCACGGACCCCGGCGCCTACGTCACCGCACTGGCCGACCATTTCGCGGCAAATGGCGGAACCATCGCCACCGGAGAACTGACCGGGTTCGACCTGCGGGACGGCCAGGCGGTCGCGGCATTGACGGATCACGGCCCGATCGCGGCAAACAGTTTCGTTTTGGCAACCGGCGCCTGGAGCGGCCCGATCGCGCAAAGCCTCGGTATTCCGATGCAACTGGAATCCGAACGCGGGTATCACGTTGAATTCCTCAACCCCTCGATCACGCTTAAATCGCCGATCATGGTGACAACGGGCAAGTTCGTTGCGAGTTCGATGAACGGGCGATTGCGCTGCGCCGGAATTGTGGAATTCGGCGGGCTGAACGCCGCACCGTCCCGCGCGCCTTTCGCGCTCTTGAAGCGCCAGGTGAAGCGGTTCTTTCCGGACCTGACCTATTCCGGAACCGAGGAATGGATGGGGCACAGACCGGCCACGACGGACTCTCTGCCGGTAATCGGGCCGACCCCGCAGGCCAGCAACGTCTATGTCGGTTATGGTCACCAGCATATCGGCCTGAGCGGTGGGCCCAAAACCGGCCGCTGGCTGGCACAGATGATCACGGGGCAACCGGTGAACACCGATCTTTCTGCGTTTTCCCCGGACCGCCGAGCATGAAACCAAGAAACCAACAGAGAGAGAGGAACTGATATGAAACTGACAAACCTGATGGGTGCGACCGCTGCCAGCATTGCACTGGCCTGCGCCGCGCAGGCCGAAAGCTGGGACATGCCGATGGCCTATTCCGCAACCAACTTCCATTCGGAAATGGGTGTCGTTTTTGCCGACAAGGTACGGGAATATACCGGCGGCAACCTCGACATCACGGTGCACCCAGGTGGTTCGCTTTTCAAGGGCGGTGAAATCAAGCGTGCGATCCAGACCGGACAGGTTCCGATCGGCGAACGCATCATGTCGTCGCACGCCAACGAGGCCCCGATCCTGAACTGGGACAACCTGCCCTTCCTTGCCGCGTCATACGAGGCCAACGAGAAACTCTGGCAGGCCGCCAAGGGACCGGTGAACAAGGCGCTGGCGGAACAGAACCTTGTCACGCTTTATACCTGCCCGTGGCCGGGTCAGGGGTTCTATTTCAAGAAAGAGGTCAAGTCCTCGGCCGATACCAAGGGTGTCAAGTTCCGCTCCTACAACTCGGCAACGGCGACATTCGCCGAAGCGCTGGGCATGATCCCGGTGCAGGTCGAAGCGGCCGAACTCAGCCAGGCACTTGCCACCGGCGTTGCAGAATCCTTCATTTCCTCCGGCTCCACCGGGTATGACCGCAAGGTCTGGGAGCACCTGACCCATTACTACAAGGTCAACGCGTGGCTGCCACGCAACTACGTCATGGTGAACAAGGGTGTCTGGGACGGTCTGGACGCCGATACACAGGCGGCCGTGCAAAAGGCGGCCGACGAAACCGGTGCCGCCTGCGCCGCCAAATCGGCAGAACTGGCAGGCTGGTACTTTGAGCAGTTGGAAGCCAACGGCATGAAGGTCGAAGACGCAGGCCCCGAGTTCCTGGCCGAATTGCAGGCCATCGGTGAAAAGATGCAGGCGGAATGGCTCGAAGCGGTCGGCGCCGAAGGCCAGGCCATCATCGACGCATACAAGGCCAACTGACCCAATCAGGGGGCGGCACCGCATTCCTTTGCGGGGCCGCCCTTCCCTCGTCCGGAGAAACCGTATGAACGACTGGTCCGACTTCCTGGGGCTGCCGCTATGGGTCTGGCTGTTCGTCCTGCCCACTGTGCTGGTGGTTTTCTGCGCGCTGCGCCCGGACACGGCACAACGCCTTCTGAAACCCATCTGGGCAGTGCTCGACCGGCTCTATCTGGCAACCGGCGGCCTGGCCGCGATTTTTCTGGTTCTGATCCTGATCATCATCGTGCTCCAGATGATCGCCCGCTGGAGCAGCATCGCATTTCCCGGATCGACCGAGTTTGCCGGCTATGCAATGGCCGCAACGTCCTTTTTTGCGCTTGCCTACACGCTCAATCGCGGCGCTCATATCCGGGTTTCGATCTTTCTGAACCTCAACCCGTTCACCCACCGTTGGCTGGACCTGTTCGCCACACTCATCGCGGCGATCACGGCGACATATTTCGCGCGCTATGCGGTCAAGACCAACCTTTTCTCGAAGATGCTGAACGACCGCACGCAAGGCCAGGACATGGTGCCCGAATGGCTGATTTCCGTTTTTGCCATGTTCAAGACCTCTCCGGCCAACTGGGGCGAACTTTGGGCCGAAACCGGGCCCGACTGGGTGTTCACCCCGGTGTGGCTGCCGCAACTGCCGATGTCCGTTGGCACGATCCTTCTGGCCGTGGCGCTCTGGGATAACATGACCCGCATGGCGGTCACCGGCGAAAGCCGGATCAAATCGGAGGCCGTCGAATGAGCGAAATCTATGCGACCGTCATCTTTCTGTTTGTCCTGTTCGCGCTTCTGGGCAGTTCGGTCTGGATTGGCCTTGCCCTCATGGGCGTTGCGTGGGTCGGAATGGAATTATTCACCTCGCGTCCGGCCGGCGATGCAATGCTCACCACAATCTGGACCGGCGCATCCAGCTGGACCCTGACCGCGCTGCCGCTTTTCATCTGGATGGGTGAAATCCTGTACCGCACCAGATTGTCCGAGGACATGTTCCGCGGGTTGGCCCCTTGGATGCGTGGCCTTCCGGGCGGACTGTTGCATACCAATATTGCCGGTTGCACCATCTTTGCCGCGGTTTCCGGTTCGTCTGCCGCGACGCTGACCACCGTGGGCAAGATGAGCATTCCGGAACTGCGCCAGCGCGGCTACCCGGAATACATGATCATCGGCACGCTGGCCGGGGCAGCAACACTGGGCCTGATGATCCCGCCCTCGCTGACCCTGATTGTCTATGGCGTCACGATCAATGAATCGATCACCAAACTTTTCATGGCCGGTATCATTCCCGGTCTGGTCCTTGCGGCCCTGTTCACAACCTACATCATCGGGTGGCACTTTCTGCGCCCGGCCGAACATGCGCGGGCCGAACCAAAACTCAGCCTCGGCCAGATGATCAACGAAAGCCGGTTCCTGATCCCGGTCCTGATGCTGGTATCGCTGGTGATCGGGTCGATGTATTTTGGCTGGGCCACTGCAACCGAGGCCGCTGCGGTCGGCGTGATCGGTGCGCTCACACTCGCCGGAGCGCAAGGATCGCTGACATGGTCGACTTTCCGCGAAAGCCTGATGGGCGCCACAAGTACATCGGCGATGATCGCATTGATCCTGATGGGGGCGTCGTTCCTGTCGCTGGCGATGGGCTTTACCGGCCTGCCCCGCGCGCTTGCGGCCTGGATCGACCACCTGAACCTTTCTCCGGTCATCCTGATCGCCGCGCTGACTTTGTTCTATATCGTTCTGGGCATGTTTCTGGATGGCATTTCGTCGGTCGTTCTGACCATGGCGATCGTGGAACCGATGATCCGACAGGCCGGGATCGACGTGATCTGGTTTGGCATTTTCATCGTGGTGGTCGTTGAGATGGCCCAGGTCACGCCCCCCATCGGCTTCAATCTCTTTGTGCTGCAGGGCATGACCAATCACGAGATTTCCTACATCGCCAAGACGGCGATTCCGATGGTTCTTCTGATGGTTGTGATGGTTGTCATCCTTGTCATCTGGCCGGAACTGGCAACATGGCTGCCGGATAACATACGCCAGAGTCCCGGTTGACGGGTCGTGTCGCGACCTGACCTGCTGGGTCTCGCGGCGACCTATGCCAGACCGGTGCTGGTGACGGGTCTTCTCGCGGGGGTCGCCCTTCCGGATCTTGCGGGTCTGCTGTCCGGCTGGATTCCCGAAATGGTCGTCTTGCTTCTGTTTCTGGGCGCGCTGCGCCTGTCGCCGGACGACCTTTTGAAGTTGCGAACCGGGCTGCCGGCTGCGCTGGCGCTGGTTCTGGTTCTGCAACTGGCGCTCCCGATGACAATCCTGGCACTGGCCTTTTTGCTGAATGCCGCAACGGCTCCGCTGACGCTGGCATTGGTCCTTCTGACCTGTGCGCCCCCCATCGTCAGCAGTCCAAACATCGCCACCATGATGGGACTCAGCGCACCAACCGCCATGCAGATGATGATTCTGGGCACCGTTCTGCTGCCAGTAACGGCTTTGCCGGTTTTCTGGTTCATGCCCATGCTTGGTTCGAGCGATCAGATCATTGGCGCTGTCCTTCGGCTCATGATCACGATTGTCCTAGCAGGTGGCGGCGCCATTCTGCTGCGCCGCGTGTTCCTGCCCACGCCTGGGGCGCGGTTGATCCGACAACTGGACGGTCTGTCCGCATTGGCCTTGGCGGTGTTCGTCATCGCGTTGATGCCAGCCGTGTCCGGTTCAATTGCCAACAACACCGGCACTTTCGGCTTTTGGCTGTTTGTCGCCTTCGCCGCGAATTTCGGGGCCCAGGCCGCCATGCTGGGTGTTGGTCGGGGGCCGGTTGGCGGTGCCCGCGCACTGGTGGCCGGGAACCGCAATATCTCGTTGTTTTTCGTCGCGTTACCGCAGGACCTTACAGCGCCGCTCCTGCTGTTCCTGGGATGCTACCAGCTTCCCATGTTGCTGACACCGGTCCTGTTGCCGCGTCTCTACCGGTCCTGAGTGGATTTCGTGGTCACATTCCCAGAGAGGCCGTCGCGCCAGCTCCGGCAAACCAGATCCGTTCACCGTCAACCAGTTTCATCGCGCGGCTCTGATACGGCAACAAGGGGTGGCCCTGTGACGCGGCCAGCGTGGGCAGTGCATCGGATGTGGTCAGCACCCAGTTCACGACGCGTCCGCCGGTGTTGCTCAGAATGATATCGGTTTCGCCGGTGGCGGTGTGCCGGTTTGCGGGATCCCAGCCGGCAGCCAGGGAAAAGGCAGTTGTGGCCATGTCTTGTCCTTTGGATCAATGCCCATCAAGGGCGATAAGGGGTGCAAACCCACGTTGCCGTGGTTCGCTTTATTGCGACATTGACCTATCAGGCGGATACTGATGGAAGTGCTAAGGAAACGAACGAGCCGTTCAGCCCCTGTTAACCAACCCGAAAAAATCACCATCGACTCGGGGGTAAATGTATTAATAACAGTATGTTGCGATCCGAACCTAATTTACCCGACAAAAGCAACAAGGCAAACGCCACCCCGGATCAACCCTCGGGATCAGCCCGATATTCGGCGTCCGAAACCTGCTCAAGCCAGTGCGCGACCGACCCGTCCAGGGCCTCCTGAATCGCGATATGGGTCATTCCCGTGTCCGGACCAGCGCCGTGCCAATGCTCTTCACCCGGCTCAATCCACACCACATCCCCAGCCCGAATGACCCGGACGGGTCCACCGCGCAAACCGACACGACCAACGCCTTCGATCACATACAATGTCTGGCCCAATGGATGCGTATGCCACGCGGTTCGCGCGCCGGGATCAAACCGAACCCGCAAAGCACGCACTCTTGCCGGCGCGGGGGCCTCGATAACCGGGTCCTGCCAGACGGTTCCGGTGAACCAGTCGCTATTCGCCCGTTTGCTGGGTCGGCTGCCAGCCGCCAGAATATCCATCTCGCTCTCCTTCTTGCGGCCTTACAGAACGGCTTCGATCAGATAGGGACCTTCGCAGGCCAGCCCGGCGGATATCGCCGCTTCCAATGCCGCCGCATCCTCGACCCGGCAGGCTTCTGCACCCATACCGCGCGCCATATCCACCCAGCCCAGATCGGGCCGGTTCAGCGACAGCATGTCGACGGCCCGGGGCCCCGGGTTTTGCACCCCCACATTCGTCAACTCGCCGCGCAGGATTTCATAGGTCCCGTTGGCGAATATCACCATGGTCACATCCAACCCTTCGCGCGCCATCGTCCAGATCGCCTGCAACGTGTACATTGCGCTTCCATCACCGATCAGCGCCAGAACCTTGCGGTCCGGACAGGCCATCGCCGCACCGATGGACACCGGTAAACCGAACCCAATCGAACCACCGCAATTGTTCAGCCAGCTATGTGGTGCCGCTCCGGCGGTTGCCGGAAACAACGCACGCCCGGTGGTGATGGCTTCATCAACGACGATTCCGTTTTCGGGTATGCACCGCGTAAGAACGGCCGCGATGTTGTCCGGATTCAAGGGACCGTGGGGCACGGAAACATTCTGCCGCTCGGATACGCCCGCACTCGCCAGACCAGATGCGCCAAGCGCATGGCACATCGCATCCAGCGCACCGGACAAGTCGTCACCCGGACCGGCCAGCGGAATGATGTCGGCCCCCGGCCTGGTCAGGATCGCGGGTTTTCCCGGATACGCAAAAAAGCCGATCGGCGGACGCGCTCCGACCAGTACGATCCGCTTGAACCGGTGCAGAGCCTCGAGCGCCAGGTCGATCGGATAGGGAACCTTGCCGACGTACACTCTCCCGGCTCCGCGCTCCATCCGCGCGTTGGACCACTCCGCCAACACCGCGCATCCGGTCCGGGCAGCAATCCGCCCGGCATCGTCCAGTGCCTGATCCGTCAGCGCCGCGGCACCGAGCAAGAGCAGGCTGTCCGGGCCATCCAGCGCGGCGATGGCACGGTCCAACGATCCCGTGTCGATCCCCCCGCGCTCGGGAACAGCAAGCGGTTGGGCAATCTGTCCGCCCCTTGTCCAGGCGGTGTCACCGGGCAGTATCAACGTTGCAACCTGTCCCGGCGGCGTGCGCGCCGCCTGCACCGCCCTGGCGGCGTCGGCACCAACATCCGCCGCCGAACCCGAGCAATGCACCCAATGCGAGACCGGCCGCGCGATCCCTGCGATGTCCGAGGTCAGCGGGGCATCCAGCGCGACGTGGCTGGAGGCATGTTCTCCGACGATATTGACCACGCCGGACCCGGCCTTTTTGGCGTTGTGCAGATTGGCCAGCCCGTTGGCCAGCCCCGGACCCAGATGCAAGAGCGTACAGGCCGGACGCCCGGACATGCGATAAAACCCGTCCGCGGCACCGGTGGCAACACCCTCGAACAGCGCCAGAACCGACCGCATCCCCGGCACCTGGTCCAGGGCAGCGACAAAATGCATCTCCGAGGTACCCGGATTGGTGAAACAGACGTCAACGTCGCTGTCGATCAGCGACCGCACCAGGCTTTCCGCGCCATTCATTGCCTGCCCGTCCGGGCCGCCGGTCTTTGTCATGGTTGCCTGCTCCCTGCCAGTTGCCCCGATCCTATTCCGCGGAACACGCGGAATGCAAATGATCACGGATCGGCGCGGCAGAACGGTTGCCCATCTGCGCGCTATCTGAAACACTCTCGCAGTCAGGCAAACGGGAGAAGCCACATGCAATATCACAGCCCCGAGAGTTTTGAGGATGCCGTCGCGATTGCGTCGCAATCCCAAGGGGTTACGCGCTTTCTGGCTGGCGGCACCGACGTGCTGGTCCAGTTGCGCGCCGACATCGTCACACCGGAAACCCTGATCGACATCAAGGGAATCAGCGGTGTAAAGGACATCACCCGCGAAGCCGATGGCGGCTGGCGGATCGGTGTCGCCGTATCCGGCGCCGAAATGACCGAACATCCCGACCTTGGGCAAGACTGGCCCGGCGTGGTCGAAGCGACCGACCTGATCGGTTCGACGCAGATCCAGGGCCGGTGCACGATGGTCGGAAATCTCTGCAACGGGTCCCCCGCCGCGGATGCCGTGCCCGCGATGGTCGCCGCCGGGATCACTGTTTCCGTCACGGGCCCGTCGGGCACCCGGCAGGTTGCTGTCGAGGCAATCCCGACCGCCCCGGGTAAAACCAGTCTCGCGAAGGGCGAACTTGTAACTGCCGTGCATATCCCGCCGCGCGGCGAGAACGGCGGGGACGCCTACCTGCGGTTCATTCCCCGGACCGAGATGGACATCGCTGTCGTGGGCTGCGCCGTCAACCTGCGGCTGGACGGGGATACCATCACCGAAGCCCGCGTGGCGATGGGGGCTGTCGCGCCCACGGTTCTGCTGGTCGAGGAGGCCGCAAAAGCCATCGTCGGAACATCGCTTGACGACGCCGCGCTGGATGCGCTGTCACAGGCGGCACAAAACGCCTGCAAGCCGATCGATGACAAACGGGGCACCATTGCATTTCGCACCCACGTCGCCGGGGTGCTGGCGAAACGCGCCGCCAAAATCGCCTATGAACGTGCCAAGACTGCAGGAAAGGGCTGATCGCCATGAGCAAGATTCACATAACCGCCACCGTAAACGGCGACGAAGTCGAGTATCTCTGCGAACCGCGCGAAACCCTGCTGGACGTATTGCGCGACCGGCTCGACCTGACCGGCGCCAAGGAAGGTTGCGGCACCGGGGATTGCGGGGCCTGTTCGGTCATCATGGATGGGCGTCTGGTCTGTTCCTGCCTGGTTCTTGGGGCCGAGACCCAGGGCAAGCAGATCGACACCGTCGAGGGCATTGCCGAGGGCGAAAAACTGCATCCTTTGCAGAAGAAGTTCATCGAGTATGCCGCACTGCAATGCGGCATCTGCACGCCGGGCATTCTGGTTGCGGCCAAGAACCTTCTGGAACGCAACCCGGACCCAACCGAAACTGAAGTCCGGTATTGGCTGGCTGGGAACCTGTGCCGCTGCTCCGGATATGACAAGATCATTCGCGCCGTGATGGATACGGCAGCAGAAATGCGGGAGGCATCGTAATGCCAAGAGATGAAGTCAAAACCAGCGATTTTCACTACGTGGGTACCCGTCCCGACCGCCCCGACGGATTGGACAAGGTCACCGGACGCGCCAAGTTCGGCGCCGACATGAATGCACCCGGCATGCTGCACGCGGCCATTGTCCGCAGCCCGCACGCCCATGCAAAAATCATCCGGATCGACACCTCGAAGGCCGAGGCCGCCAAAGGTGTCAAGGCCGTGGTGACCCGGGCCGATTTTTCCAGAAACGTCAAACCCGCCCCGGGAATGGACGGCGATTTCTACAACATGCTGGAAAACGTCATGGCCGGTGAAAAGGCGCTTTATGATGGCCATGCCGTGGCGGCTGTCGCGGCGACATCCGCGCTCGAAGCCAAGGATGCGGCCAAGCTGATCGAGGTCGAGTACGAGGTTCTCCCGCATGTCACCGATGTGGACAAGGCCATGCAGGCGGATGCCCCGGTCATCCGCGAAGGGGCCGCGGACAGTTCCGTGCCCGCCGGGATGCATCCCAACGTCGTGCGCTGCCATGAAAGCGGACACGGGGATGTCGAAAAGGGCTTCGCCGAGGCTGACCGGGTGATCGAGGATCATTTCCGCACCGAAGCCACGCATCAGGGCTATATCGAGCCGCATGCATGCCTGGCCACACTGGGCGGCGATGGCAAGGGCGAGCTTTGGTGTTGTACGCAGGGCCATTGGAACGTCCAGAAGGTCTGCGCAGCGCTGCTGGACCTGGAAACCAGCCAGCTTCGCGTCACGGCCAGTGAAATCGGCGGCGGCTTTGGCGGCAAGACAACGGTGTTCATCGAGCCCGTTGCCTTGGCACTCTCACGCAAGGCAAACCGCCCGGTAAAACTGGTGATGAGCCGTTCGGAGGTTTTCCGGGCGACCGGCCCGACCTCATCGACCTCCATGGACGTCAAGATCGGCATGAAGAAGGACGGCACGATCACTGCCGCCAAGGGCGAGTTCCGCCTGCAGGGTGGCGCCTTCCCCGGCGCGCCCTGTGAATTCACCGCCATGTGTGCCTTTGCCCCCTATGCGCTCGAGAATGTGCATCAGGTTGGCTACGATGTCATTTCAAACCGTCCGAAACAGGCCGCCTACCGGGCGCCCGGCTCTCCAATGGCCGCCTTTGCGGTGGAATCGGTGATCGATGAACTCTGCGGACAGCTTGGGCTCGATCCGATCGAGGTGCGCCTCAAGAACGCGTCACGCGAAGGCACCAAGGCCAGCTATGGGCCCAAATTCCAGCGCATCGGACTGGTCGAAACACTCGAAGCCGCCAAGGCGCACCCGCATTACACGGCCCCGCTGAAGCCGGGACAGGGTCGCGGGATTTCCTGCGGTTTCTGGTTCAACCACGGCGGCGAAACAAGCGTATCTCTGGCCCTCTCCGAAGATGGCTCGGCCCAGATCATGGTCGGCACGCCAGATATCGGCGGCTCGCGCGCTTCGATGGCGCTGATGGCTGCAGAGGAACTGGGCATTCCATACGAAAACATCCGCTGCACCGTCGCCGATACCGCCTCGCTCGGCTATAACGAGATCAGCCACGGCAGCCGGGTGACCTATGCCAGCGGGTTGGCAACGATCAAGGCGGCCCGCGATGCGGTCAGGAAACTCTGCGCCCGCGCAGCGGCAAAATGGGGCATCCCCGAGGATGCGGTGAAATGGGAAGACGGCTGCGCCGTGCCATCGGGGCCGAATGCGGGCGATTTCGACCCGCTGCCGCTGGCCCAGATCACCAGTAACATGGGTGCGACAGGAGGTCCGATCGTCGGTCACTTCGAAGCCACACCCGAAGGCGCCGGTGTCAGCTTTGCCACCCATATCGTCGATGCCGAGGTTGATCCTGAAACCGGCAAGACCAGCGTTGTACGCTATACCGTTGTCCAGGATGCCGGCAAGGCGATCCATCCGACCTATGTCGAGGGTCAATACCAGGGCGGTGCCGCCCAGGGCATCGGCTGGGCATTGAACGAGGAGTATATTTATGGCGAGGACGGACGCCTGCAGAATGCCGTGTTCCTCGACTATCGCATTCCGGTGGCGAGCGACCTGCCGATGATCGACACGGTCATCGTCGAAGTGCCCAACCCCGGTCACCCCTACGGTGTTCGCGGTGTCGGCGAAACCTCGATCTGCCCGCCGCTGGCGGCGATTGCCAACGCGGTATCCGCTGCGGCGGGTGTACGTCTGCGCGAACTGCCGATGTCCCCGCCGCGCATTCTCGCGGCGCTGGATCAGCAGGGCAATGGTTGAGGTCAACCTCTGGTCCGGCCTGCGCGCCCTTGCCGACGGCAAGGACAAGGTCGAGGTCGAGGCAACAACGGTTGGCGAGGTCCTTTCGGGCCTCGTCAAGGCTCACCCCGGTCTGCAGGATGCCATAGACGCCGGAGTGTCCGTCGCCGTGGACGGGCGCATCATCGCCTCTGCACTGACCGAACCGGTTCAGCCCGACAGCGAAGTGTTCCTGATGCAAAGGCTCAAGGGCGGCTGACGCAGCGACCTTTCCAGACCCGGATCATGTGAATGCATACGCCCCGCCGCGTTCCAGTGCGCGCAGGAATCCGGGCCGCTCGTGGATGCGTTTTACGAAATCGGCCAATTTCGGGTGTGCTTCGCCACGACCTTGCCGAACGGCCACCTCGGCGGGAAAACTCATCATGATGTCCACAGCCGAAAGATCATCCAGAACATAGTGACCCGAAGGACGAAGCATGGCTTCCATATAGTTGAAATGGCTGTCAAGTTGCTGTTCGATCCGCGGTCCGAGCGGCGCCCCGGCGGCCCCCAGCCGTCCGACATACAAAGCCAGCAGGATCGGCACCATCGCCGATCCTTCGGCGAAATGCATCAACTCGTGATGTGAAATCCAGTCATCGCTGTCCTGTGGCGGGATCATGTCGGGCCCGTAACGTGTGCACAGGTATTCGACGATGGCCCCGCTTTCCGCAATCAGCCGGCCCTTGTCTTCGATCATCGGTGATTTGCCCAGCGGGTGAACATCGAGCAATTCCGGCGGCGCCAGGTTGGTTTCCGAATCCCGCATATAGCTTCTCAGTTCGTAATCGAGCCCCAGTTCCTCAAGCAGCCAGAGAATTCGCTGCGAACGGGAGTTGTTCAGATGGTGAACGATGATCATGGCATACTCCGGGAATGTCCTGCCAGAAGGCTGCCCTGTTCCGCCACAAATGACCAGCGTCTAATCGGCGATCAATCGGCTCGGGCGGGTATTTTCGACGCGTGAAGGGACAGTTCAATCACGCGCCCGTCTAGGATCCGGCACAAGAAAACCCGGCGCACCGGGGCGCGCCGGGTCGTTCATTTGTCCGGATCCATCAGTTGTTCGACCGCGCCGGCCATGTCCGCAATGCCGCGGCGGCGTTGGAGGGCGAACTGCCCCCTGACATCGCCTCTTTCAGCACCGCAACGCGGTCAGAGGACTGGCCCAGAACCGACGAGCCACCACCGGCCAGAGAGTCGATCGCCAGACCCATCCATGCGCCGGACTGTTGGGGAGATGCCTGCGCCGTGCCAAATCCCTCGCGCATGTGGTGGCTGACCATCTCGCCGTAGCCAAGCTGCCCGCCCGAGGCCAGAAGCACAGCGGACGCCAGCGCCATCGTGGCGTTGTCCGTGCGATATCCGACACCAAGACAGACCTTGCCACCCGAAATCAGCTGATCCATGGGACGGCCGGACCCCTGCAGGAAGGATGCGGTATCGCCGATCACCTTGTCGGGACGGGACGTTTCCAGGCCCACCATGTGCGGCGCAATCGCCTGCGCCAGACCCTCGCATTGCTGGGCGATCTGCGCGTCGGTCATGTTGGGGATGGTGGACACGATGGACGTGCTTTCGGCCATGGCATGCGTACGGGCCAGGCAGAACTGCTCGTTCAGAGCAAATTCGGAATCGGTCACCCGGCCAGTGGTGGTCATGCCCCCGTTTGCCGCGGTCAGCACGCTGATCTCGTTGCAGTGTTCGTTGACCGATTTCGGCACCTGACCAAAGGTGAACTCCGGCAACGCCGCCGTATTCGCCCGGGCGGGCACCGATTCAGGCTGTGTCGGCGCCGGAACAGGCGCAGCCTGTGGAACAGGGGCCGGGACCGGCGCGGGTACCGGCATCGGAGCCGGCGCCTGAACCGCCGCCGTCTGAACGTTCGGAGTCGCGATCCCCAATTGTTCGTTGCGATAGGTTCTCAGCAACCCATTGTAACCCTGGGTCGCGACAATCTGGTTATAGGGTGGCACCGCGGAACCGGCCATCGCACGCTGGTGGCTGCCAAGCAGGAAATCGCGCTCGTAGTTGTCAAGGTACCCATCGGGCTGAAAACCCATATCGGCCTGATAGCGTGAGATGCCCGCGCGGCTGTTGCGGCCCAACGAACCGTCCACACTGCCGACATTATATCCAAAATAATTCAGCGCGGTCTGAACCTGACGGTTTTCGGCCCGCTGCGCGGATGAAATTCCCGTGCTCTGATACGTTCTGCGGGTCGTGGTTGCCCTCTGGCGTTGCCGGTTCTTGTGGACCTCGTTCACGATGATTCCGCCCAGCAGAGCACCCCCCAGAACTTTTGCAGCATCGCCCGCAACCGCCCGTTCCGCTGGAACAGAAATCAGGCTTACCGCGACCAGGGACAGACATAGATTTCGTACAATCATGATATTAACCTCACCCTTGGCGGAACAACGCGGCCCAGAAACGCCACATGGTGGTTCCGCACCTGTGGAATACAAATTTTCATTGCAACAGCCGACCATTCTACCGGCTTGATGTCAAGGTTGAGCACCTTATTTGGCCTGCGTCGGGCGGTGATTTGTCGGGATTGTGAAACCTCTGGCAAAGCCCCGCCAGTTTTGCGGCCTCAGTCCAGCGCCGTCTTCAAAAGATCGCGAGCGTTGATATCCGGGCGATCTGCATAGACGGAAACGTCTCGCCAGAACCGTGCCAGCGTTTCCAAAGTCTGGCCGCGCCCGGACAACGACAGCTCTTCACGCAGCACGTCATAGGCCGCCTTTCGTTCGGACGCACCGATATCGGTCGTCAGGGTTTCCAGCGCGGCTCGGAACGACAGCAGATAGGTGGATTGAACCTGACGCATCTGCTTTATCTCGGACACGTGCTTTTCCACTTGGCGGACATAGACCGGGCTGTTGTCGGCCGCTCTTTGCAAGTCGATCAGCATCCGGATATTGCTCGCCTTGTTTTCAATCGCGGCGGCATTCTCGTCGAGAGATTCCACGAACACGGCCCCGGCAAGCAAGGTCGCCCGGGCCGATTGCTGCAAAGCGGTCTGGGCGCGATCACGGGACCGGCGAAACTCGAGCTTCAGATCGTCCAGCGCCTGCCTGCGGCGGGGGTCGATCTCGGCATCGATCAGCCGGGTGATCTGCGCCACCGGATCCGCCGCGTCAACGCTTTCCTCTTCGGACCCCGCCAGCGCAATCCACCGGTTGCGAATCTGCCGCAGGCGTTCATCCGATGTCACGATCGGCGCCGACAGAACAAGCCTGAGACCAAAAGTATCGGCCCGCAGAGGTGTACCGCTGCCCGGATCAAACGGTGGATACTCGGTGCGTTGCGCGCTGTAGATCTGCGCGGCATCCGACAGGACAGAACCGCCGCGCGTCACGACCCCGCCCACCTGCCCGCCCGTCCGGCCGATGGCGTTCAGCCGAAACGGCTCCAACATGAGTTCTTCGGCGTTACCGTAGACATCGTAGAGCCCAAGCGGATTGGGTTTGCGCAGCCCCACAGGGCCGAGTTTTCCGCGCGACGATCCCGCGGCGGCAATACGCGCGTAGTCCAGCAGATCACCGTTGCCAAAAAAAGTCGCGGCGGGAAACCGGGTGGCGTCGATCCGCGCGCCACCGCGGGTCGCGTATTCCCATTCCGCCTCGGTTGGCAATCGAAGATGGGCCGGAGTCTCGCCCGAACGCGGCAAGGCGTCCGGCGCATTCTGCAACAGCCATTGAGTATAGTTCTGTGCAAAGGTGACCGCATCCAGCCAGCTCAACCCGCCCTGCGCCAGACGGTCCGGCCTTTTTGGGGCGGAACAATCGCCGGTCATCGCCCGGTACTGACCGGTAGTCAATTCATAGCGGGCAATGAAGAAATGGGTCGACCCGGCATCGGCATCGGTGAACGGTCCACGCAGATGAGCCGGCAACAGGTAATCGGAATACCCGGTCTGGTCCAGCGACTGGCCAAGCCGCACCCGCCGGTCTGCCATCGGGTCGGTTGCATCGACGGGGACACTGACCTTCTGGAACGCCATTGCCGCTCCGCAGGGCATGGGCAACAAGAGGTCGGCCGGTGCGGTTTCGTGACCCGGATCGACCAGGTCGCGCGGCCAGTCGTCCTGCGCCGAAACCGGAGCGGCCAGCATGAACAGAAGAACCGCGAGCCCTCTCAGCATGGTCATACCCCTTCCCGCAACACGCTGGCCGGGTCCAGCCTTTGCGCGGACCACCCCGCCAAGGTGGCAGAACATAGCACCAGGGCCAATACACCAATACATACGCCAGCCCCCTGCCACACCGAGATGACAGCCAACGCCGCCCCCTCGGGCAAGCCCTGCCCGAACAAGGCGCCCGCGGCGCGGCCTGCCAGGCCATAAAGCACAAAGGACAGAAACAGCCCGATCATCGCGGTAATCAGCGCCTGGACCACCGGGAACATCGCCAGGCGGGCACCCGGAACGCCCAGAAGAGCGATGCTGGCCAGAACCACCTTTTTCCTGCTGACATCGGACCAGAATCCCAGAACCAAGGCCGCACCCAACCCCAGGGCCGCCAGCGCCGCGGTCAGTCCCAGCGCCAGATTCAGCTTGCGACCCAGTCCCAACAGCGCTTCAACATCCCGGGTGCGGGCGGTGGTGCCGATCCCCAGCTGACTCTCCAACCGCGCCTGGAGCCCAGCGAGCTGTTCAAGACTTTGCGCATAGACGCGCACGCCTTCGAATGACGGCACCCTTTCGCTCAGGTCCCGGGTGCCCGTGATCCCGTATTCCGGCAAGCTGTAGGAGTCGTAAAACGCCTCGATCACATCCAGCAGTTCGAACTGAACCAGGACCGCCCGACCCGCCGTGGCCGTTTCAGGCAGGATCGCCCTGACCGTCACCGGCAGGACAAGCTGGCGCGGACGGCCCTCCGCCTGGCTGATCAGTTGCAATTCCATTGCGTCGGTCAGGTTCAGCTGCGCCGCCAACTGCGCGCTGACCGCAACCTCGCCGCGCCCGATTGTCACCCCTTCGGGCAAGGTCGGGTCGCCCTGCCCGGTCGGAATGACCAACGCCGGACGCATTCGCCTGCCGCCCTTGGCGCGCACGTTCATGAAATCGAACTGTCCTCGGACCTTTGGCGTGAAGAACGCGATCTCGGGCCAGTCTTTCAACGGCTCCAGATCGTCGGGATGGAATGTCGCATTGCCCTGCGTGTCGATCTGCCGGTTCACAGGATCGGCCAGCATTTCGCCGATCAATGCGGTGTACACGCCGTTCTTGACCCCAAAAAGCACAAGCAGTGGCACAAGTATGCCCACCATCACCGCAACGTTGCAGAACAGAAAGAACCGGTCGCGCATCAGGTCGCGCCAGGCCAGCGTCGCGATCAGCATGGCACAACCTTAAGATGGCTGCTCACCTGTTTGCCGTCTGCGTTCGTGGACAGATGCAACCGGGAAATGCCGAAACGCGATATCCTGTCGGTATCGTGACTGGACAGGATCACCCCGCTTCCCTGTTCGGATGCGGCTTCCAGGAAAAGTTCCAGCACGCCATCCGCGCTGTCACTGTCCAGCGCCGCCGTGGGTTCGTCCGCGATGACAAAAGACGGCCGGTGCGCCAACGCCCGGGCAATCGCCGTTCTTTGCCGCTGTCCGATCGAAAGAGCCCCCGGCATCAGGTCCGCCACGTCACCCAGGCCCAGCCGATCCATCAGGGCGTCCCGCCACGCGGCATCCACGCAATCATTCACCTTCTGCGGCAGGGAAATATTGTCAGCCACGGTCAGAAACGGCATCAGCCCGCCGCTCTGGGGCACAAACCCGAAGAGCCGTCCGCGCGTGTGCGCCAGATCGGCGTTGCGGGCTCCCCCGGCCCACAACCCCGCCAGATCGAGGTCGCCATACCGGTATTGCGTACCCTTGTCCGGCGCGCGCAACAGACCCAGCAATTCCAGAAGCAAGGTCTTGCCGGATCCGCTGGCGCCGGTCAGGGCCACCGCCCGCCCCGCCGGGATTTCCAGCCGATCCACCTGCAACCGGAACACCCGGTCGCCATCGCGCAACCCGACATGACCATCCTGCAGGGTCAGTCCCGACAACATCGGCGTCAGGGCAAAACGTCAAACGGCATGGCGAACACGAACTCGCCATCCGGGGCATTGTCATAGAGCGGTGTCCATACCTCGGGATCGAGAAGCCATTTGCGGTACTGCACCAGTTTCTGACGCATGCCATCCAGAATGGCGCGCCGGTTCATCGCGCTCTGCGCCCAGCGGTCTTCGGTGGTCAGCATCAATTGGCTTTCATAGGGCAGATCCTCGAGAAATTCGAGCGCCCCACCCAGCGTATCGCTATCCGTGTTGATCAGCCGGTCCGGGTTCTGCGCCATGCGCGCAACCACATCCCGCACCTGGGTGAAAAAGCTCGATGCGTCCTCCGCCCCGCGGCTCTGTTCGCCCAGCGTCAGCAATTCAGACAACAGGTCCGCCATGGTCGCCATTTCGTTCTTGGTCACCAGCAAGCGAGGTTCGATCGCCAGCTTGTTTGGATCTTCGACGGCTTTTTCGGACACCCAACCCTCGATCACGTCCGGCGCCTGCGTTCCTTTCATACGACCCAGATAGGCCAATTGCAGCGCGAGACCGAGATTGACCAGTTCCTGACCGGTCTGTTCGGGGTTCAAAACCGGTTTCTCTTTTCGGGCGACGCGGATCACATCGGTCACGGCGGTGACCAGACGGGTCACAGAATCCTGCAACGCCTGCGGCGAGCCGTCATCGATCCCATAATAGAACGTGTCTTCATGAAAGCGGGACAAGTCGCGATACTGGGCGGCGGCATAGGCATGCTGCGCTTCACCTCCGGCCGGCGTCTGCAGGTGAAGTGTCATCACCACGACCCCCTTGTCCTGTGCGTTGCGCTGCAATTCCTTTGCCCCGATCTGGCTGCGGGCATTGGGGTCACGCACATCCTTGGGACCGGCATCGGTGATCAGGATGACAATCCTGGCATCGAACGGATCACCGCCGCCGCCGCTCCAGTCGGTCAGATCCACCGCATCCTCGACGCCGGCAAGGCTGTCTTCGTTGAAACCGGGTGAATTGGCCTGTGCGACCTTGGTGGCCGCCCGGATTGTCGCGACCACCGGGGTCTGATCCTGCCGTCGCTGAAGCGGCAACAGGGTCCTTGTGCGGTACTCAAGCTCGGGCGCGGCCTGCGTGCTGTCACGAAACGCGACCACGCCAAACTGGACCCGGCTGCCGATTTCGGTTCCCTGCAGATCGCCGACAATCTGTTCCACCGCCGCCTGCGTCCGCTTGATGTAGGGGTCCATCGACTGGGTGGTGTCGAACACGAAAACGATCCCCGCATCGAAGCTGTCGGCTTGCGCCTGCGCCGGTTCATTCTGTTCCTGCAACGGGACCGACCCCACCTTCATCAGCAGGTTTTCCTCGTAGTTCAACGGGTGCAGATCCTGCACAAAATCAAGAATCGGCATCAGATAGAGACGATCGACGATATTTACGTATTCGGGCGGTTCCACGGCGACCACACCACGCTCTTCCGGCACCGACCCGGCGGTCACTTCGGCAAGGATCCGGGTCTGCATTTCGCGCAGGGATTCATGTTCCATCAACCCGCGCAGCTTTTCTTCGCTGCTAAACAGCAACTGACGCTGGCGGCCCGCAGCATTGGTAAAGGCGGCAACGATATTCTGCTTCCACTGCACCACCGAACCGGCCTGAACCCAGCCCGACGCCCCACCGGAAATGGATGGACCCACCTTGTACCAGCCGGGTTGCAAGTCGAAAACGTATAGCGGCTGAAAGGCGGGATAACCCCGCGTCGGCGCGTCCGCCGGGCTTGGGTAATGCAAGGCGCCCGGTCGGGTCAGAACCCGCTGATAGACAGTCTTGCGACCCTCCACCAGAAGCGGACGCTCGTTGGATTGCGCCGCCGCGTTCCCGGGAAACATCGCCAAAAGGCAAAGGGCGAGCGCAACGGCGGCCCCCGCCGGCAAGGCAACGAACCGGTTAAGAACAAAAATCATCATAAGCCCCCTTGGACAAGGTTGCGTCGGATTTCGACAGCCGCTCGCAGGTCGCGGCCAGAAGGTCCTTCGCCGGACCGGACCCGGCTTCCACGGCCCGGTGATAATACTCTGCCGCCCTGGCCGGGTCATCGTCAAAGCTCAGCCCGATCAGGTTTTCGATCCTCGGGTCCAGGTCCTCGCCGTCATAGAGTGTCCCGAACAACCGCAACGCCACCGGATCGTTCCCCGCCGCAGCCTCTTCGATCAAGCTCAGCACCGCATCCGCTGACAGTTCCGCACCACAGGCGCGGATCGCTTCGAGCCTGTCGCCAAAACCACCCGGGATCGCCGCCAGTGCGACAGGCGTACAGGTCTCCTCCGTCACTTCGGTCACAACCGCGGGTTCAGAAGCCTTGTCCGGCCAGAAATACCAGGCAAGAGCCGCAACAATCACCAGTGCTGAAAGCAGAAGGGTCAGCACCAACCTGCCGCCCCCGCGCCCTTCCGGCGGGACGGCCGGACCGGGCTCTTCGGCCGCTGGCAGGTGCATGTCGGTCTCTGGCTCGGGTGCTGCATCGATGACCGGTGCGACAACCACGGGCTCTTGGACCGTTTCCCCCTGTTCCCGCATGACCGGCTTCAACCCGCCCAGCACGGCGGCACCGGCACGGGGTGGCACGGAGTCGGGCCATGTGACATCGTGGCTCTGTCCGTTCACGACCAGTCTCAGGGCGGCATATTCATCCAGCTTGTTGACGATCTCGGGACCGATCCGGACCCAGTCGGCCCCATCATGCCGATGCACGTCATAGGGGCCGAATTCCACCGGGTCCGCCTGCCAGTTCGCATTCCCGATCCCGATCCGCCCACCGGGTTCCTCCGACGGTGCCAGCCACCGCTCGCCATAGGCGTCAAACACCATGACCGTCACCGCCCCATCGGGCAGGCTGGCCTCAGGCAACTCCAGAAAGGCATAGCCCCCGGCGCGTTGCTGGGGGTCCGGATGAACCTTCAGCGTCATGCAGCGGACCGCCCCGTCAGTTTGCCCAGGATCCGGCCAAGCCGCAGATTCTGTTCGATGTTGATTTCGCCGCCGACACCATCCTTGGCGTTGGCTTCAAACACTGCGTCCAGCGCAAAGGCCCAGTCGGACCAAATCCGTTCCGCGACGGCTTCCGGCTGCGCCGGCAGGCTGTCCACGGTGTCCGCCGCCGGGGCGCGCGCAAAGATTGCACGACTGCCGCCATCCGGCGTCTGAATCTGCGGACGTTCGGCCTCGGGAATGTCCAGCATGCCCAGCGTCGCAACAAAATGGTTGATGCTTTCCGCCCCGAGAATCGACGCCGGTTGCGCCTGCTTCTCGACATTCAGGCCAAAATTCACCTCTTCCAGCTGTTGCGCGGTGGTACGGCCCAATCCGACGCGTCGTGCCGCATGGATCAGTTCCGCCACCAGGTCACCCGACGTCGTGTCGCCCAGGCCATAGGCCCCGCGCCGCGCCCGGTCATCGCGGAAATGCTTCAGCCGGTCGATCCAGATTTCGATGGCGGTCTCGGCCTGAAACTGTTCCAGGGTCATGGTCCGGATATCGGATCCGGTCGCAACGCCTTGCTCTGCCGGTGCCGGCCGATCCGGCCGCGCGGGACGCCCCGGTCGTTGCAGCACCGGCGTCTCCGACGCATGCGCGGCCACGGCTGGTTTGGCACTCGCGGCACTGACCGCGCTTGTAATCCGCACAGAGCTCGGCACCCGGGCAATGCGTCCCTCGATCTCGTCCTGATCCACCATCAGTGCCGCAAGAACCGCACCGAACCGGTGCCGGGACAACGCCTCTTCCAGATCATCAATCACACGTGTGACTGACTCCTTCTTTTCGGCGATGCGGGTTTCGACATCATCGGCGACATGAAACGGGGCAATGGCCTGCCGCAGCTCGGCCCGTGCCTGATCCAGCTGCGTTTCGATCTGGCGCAGTTTGCTGTCCGGTTTGCAAACCTTCTCCAGCTCTGCTGTCAGGTAGCTTACTCCACCATCATTCAGCGACAGCGCCGCGTCCCAGGCTGTGGCAGGATCCGTGAAATGACGCTGCACCGACGGGGCGGCCAGACATCCGGCCCGCAACTCTGCGATGCGGGCCTGTTTCTCGGGGCGGATTCGCTGTTCGCGCTTTGCAGCATCGTATTCCATCAGCCCATCGACATAGTAATTCGGATTGCGCAGCCAGAAACAGTTTGAAAACGCCGCACCCGGCACCCAGTCTCCGACCCAGTTGTCGCTGCCCCTGCCGAATTTCTCCAGCAGCGAGGCCCCCATCCGTCGCTCAAAGCGGGTCTCGTCTCCGCCTTCGGCGGCGGAGTCTCCCAGATGCTTGTCGAATTTGGTCAGGACAAGAAACAGCACGCAATCGGTTTGCGCGCGCTGTTGCGGCGTGGCGCCATGCGTGGTCCCGATCCAGTTTTGAACCAGTCCCGGCAGGTCCACCGTTTCCATGTTGCTGTCCGGCACGCATAGCAGCATCGAGGTGATTTCCTGGTTTTGCACATAGCGGTCAAACAGGTACGCAACCTTGCCCCGCAGCAGAAGCTCGGGCAGGATAGCCTCCGCACCGTCGCGAAACGCCTTGTTCAGATCCTGTTCGAACCGGTTCCGCGCGCCGGGAAAATCCAGCAGATCGGTTTCCGCGAACATGCGCGATGGCAGAGTCTGCATCGGCAGGACCAGTTCCGCCGCAAGCCCACAGATAACCGAACGCGGCAGGGTGACCGGTGTGCCCTTGGCCGTCACCACATTCAGCGGAGCGCCATCAGCTGACCCGCCCAGCGTCTTGACGTCGATGATCGAGCTTTCCCGCGGCACCAGCGCGTCCAGCCCGGCAAACACCTCCCTGGCATGGCCCAGCTGATCAAGTGCGGCGGCCATGCGGGCATAAAGATCGCAGAACGCCTGATGCCCGCCCCAGAGCAAGGCGAAAAAGGCCGCGCGGTCAGCAACCGCCAGCGCAGGCGCAATGACCGCCGCCTCGTCCCAGAACGGACGCAGCGCCACGCCGTAAGCTTCGCGGCCAAATACCGTTTCGACATATTCGCCGATCTCATGAACGTCGTCCTCGCTCATTCCCGGACGGGCTGTGCCCATGCGCACCTTGAACGCATCCAGATGCGCGGCGATCTCGGACGGCTCCGGACTGGGCTCGGACCGGTCGCCGTCCATGAAGAAACTGTTGAGCAGCGTGCGCACGATATCTGCCTCGCTCAGCAGGTTCAGACGGACGGGAAACCCCTCCGGCACCGGCGCATGATCCATCGTGAACCGCGTGACGAGCCCGGTGCTTTCACCTTCACCTTCGGGATTGATCTCACGGATATAGTCCAGCTTGCCGTCCGGATGATCGAAATCGGCAATCAGTGGCCCGGTCTCGGGCCTCGCCAGAACCGACACGAGAAACGACTTGCCCGCCTGGCTTGGTCCAAAGACGCTGACCGACATCCGGGTCCGCGCCGCATGCGCCAACCGCCGGGCACGCCGCGCACCCCGGCGCATCATCTGTACCAGCGACTTGGTTTCCGCTCCGACCAACTCGGCATTGTCCGGATCCTCGATCCAGGCCAGCGCCTGACCGGTCAGGTCGGCAAAAGCGGCGCAGTCGGCTGCCAGCTTGTCCTGATCCTGTGCTGTCATACCCATCTTCCCCTCAAAACGCTCACAACCGGAACAGGCCGGTGTCGATCCAGTATTCGTCTTCGAACCCCAGCGTATGCAGGCGCAGCTCCACCTCGCCCACTTTCATGCCAGTCCCTTCGCTGTCCTCGACCTCGGTCACGGCAAAGGCTTCGCGCATCGCTTCGCGGCGAAGGGCGGTTTCGCTGGTCTCCCGGTCCGGGTCCTCGTCGAATTCGGTCCGTTCGAATGTCACCTTCAGGGGCGCACGCGACTGGGCGGACTGTGTCGCGAAATCCAGCCGGTACAGTGGCGCCGTCGTCCAGCGCTCCAGCGGCAATTGCCGCGATCCCAGGTAAACCGGGGTGTACATGGTGATCTGCGCCACCAGGTCGCTTTCGGTCTTGCGCGCATCCAGGTCGACATCCGCGAACAGTACACGTTCGTTCATGATCTGCCCCGATGTGTCCATTTCCCCGATGTAACGTGCCGTCGACTGCATCCGGAACGCGCTGGTCATCACCTTGAAATTGGGGATCCGGCTTTCGGACAGCGCGATCAGCATTCCGCCCACGGCCACGGTGGATTTCGGGTCACCGATCCGCTGGGTCACCGGGTCGCGGAACGGGTACCAGCGCCCGGTCTTGTAATTATGCATCGATATCAAACGGTTGGGAGGAACAACCAGCATTTCCTCAAGGATCGAGCGCACCGCCGGCAGGCGGGATGGCCGCCCGGTCAACAGCACGACGTCAACGCCCAAATGGGCGATCACCTCGGCCAGGTTGCTCAGCGCCTTCTGGAACACCTCGCGCGCGATGGCGTCCACATCCTCGCGGCTGAAAGTCAGGCTGACATCGGCCAGACGGAACCCCTCGGCACCCAGCCCTTTCGCCGCATCCTCGATATACCCGATCAGCGCGGCGGGCATACAGGCGTTCTGCTCGCCGTCGCTCTGCAGCGGCAACACATCGCGCACCGCCAATGTCAGCGGTTGAAATTCACCGGCGGATTCGCAGGATTTGAGGATGTCGACCGCGATCGGCATCAACGCGCGCAAGGCAAACTGCCGGCGTTTCTGCACGCTTTGCTGATCCAGCCCGCCGATATCGCCGGCAAACAGTTCGCGCAGTTTTTCACCGACGAAACGGCCGCCGGACGCCTCGATCGCCTGTTGCAGGCCCGGCAAAATGATCGCGGCGATCACCCGTTGCAGCATGTCATCGCCCGCCACCCGGAAGCCTTCGCGGAAAGTCTGACGCGGATGCAGGACCCGTCCCGCCTCGCCCCAGAACGTGGTGACCATGAGGTCCGTCGTGCCACCTCCGATATCGATGCAGGCCAGCCGCAGCGAGGGTTCCGGGGACCCGCCGGACTCGCGGGCACGCGGTGTTCCCTTCAGCTTCAGAAACCGGTCGATCCGACCATCGAATTTCTGCGTGAGTTCGGAATAGAGATAGACCAGCTGCGTCGCGCTCGCCTCATCCCATTCCACGATCAGCTCCGGCATCCGGCTGATCGAGCTTTCGCCATCCTTCAGGCCCATCATTGCCCAGACCAGCGCCAGCGCACCCTTGGCCTTGGACCGGATGATGGCCTGTTCCTGCGCCGTGGTCGCCGTCGGCAGGGTCAGGATGATCCGGTCCAGCCGGCGAGGGAGTTCCGACTGCGGCCGCCGCGAGCGGCTGGCCGGCGCGTTCACCTGGATGAGCGCATGGGCGATGATCTCGGCCAGCATGAACCCGAACAGCGACGCGCGCGAAAACCGGGGGCGGATCGCCGGGGTTTTCGGTGTCTTGCCGCGCGGACGCAGGCGCGCCTTTTCATCCGCTTCGACCTGTTCCAGAACATCGCCGGCCTCGTTCAGATGGCGCATCGCGGCGCGCAGCCCCTTGGGCAGGTTGTTGGGGTCGGAATGGTGATGAAACCGCCAGTCCTGCAGAACCGGCTTGTCATCCCACAGATAGCGTTTCGGGCTGCTCAGGCCCGAGGCGGTCTCGGTGCCCTCTTCGCCGGACACCAGCCGCAGCGCCTCCGGGCCGATGCGCACAAAGCTGGGCCACAGGAACGCGTTACGCCGTCCCGACCGGCTCGCATAACGCTCGTCGCCCATGCGGTGTTCGGAAAACTCCACGCGGCTTTCAAACAGG
This sequence comes from uncultured Rhodobacterales bacterium, assembly GCA_964351155.1. Classification (GTDB taxonomy): domain Bacteria; phylum Pseudomonadota; class Alphaproteobacteria; order Rhodobacterales; family Rhodobacteraceae; genus CAYGNE01. The sequence continues at coordinate 45,485 of CAYGNE010000007.1, forward strand.
CCTTCGTAATGCAGCTCGGGCCGGGACAGGTCGCGCACCTGCAGCGGGAAGGACCGCGCCAGATCGAGCCGGGATTCACCGGGAAACCGTTCGATCAGGATACCGCAGGTTCGCGAGTTTCCGACATCCAGAACCAGTTCGACCTCGACCGGCGACACGCCCTCGCGCGCGCTGACCGTATTGGCAAAGCGCAGCTTGGGAATACTGACGGCGTGATCGATCAGCCGCAGATAGGCCAGATAGCGCGCCCAGTGTTCGAACTTGTGAGGCAGGTCATCCTGGGTGATCCGGCGCCCGGGGCGTTCGGCCCGCTTATATGTCATGAAGGCGTCATCCAGCCATTCCGACACCCATTTCTGCAGGTCCAGCATCTGCCCGTCGCTGTCCGGCTCCAGCCGCCGCAGGAACCAGTCCATGCGCGCCGGGTCGGATACGAACCGGAAATCGCGGGATTTCTCGGCATCCCCGCGTTCGGGTGCCACATACTGAAAGCTCTGGTCGCCCTCCATCAACGCGGTATCCAGCGCCAGTTGCACCCGGTGGGTATGACCGGTGGCCGGATCGGGCTGTTCCAGTTCGACTGTTCTGATCCGCGCCCAGCTCGACGGGCCGGGATCAAAGCGTTCCTCGCCCCCTGCCCCGCGATCGGTCTTTATCCGCAGGACCGGAACCGGGATCCATTTTGACAGGAACGGCTCCAGCGCCGCAACCGGACGCACCGAATACTCGTCATCCTCGGCTGTTGCGCCCTCCTCGATCACCGCATCGCTGTCGGCATCTCCGGTGAGCGGCAACAGCGCCCATTCCTCTGCCTCGTTGGTGCCCCCGACCACGCGCTCGACAAATCGCGCGTTTTTCAGGTCCAGCTGATCGAGGCGAAAACCGAAATCGAGGATCTGCGTGCCCGAATACGGAACCAGCGTGACCTCGTCACGCCAATCAACCAACTGCGCCAGATGTTGAGAATGCTGCATCCTGCCTACCTTGAAACACTTATATTTAACGACCACTCGGGGGCCTTGTCACTGACTGTACCAGAATATGACCGGCTGCGGCCATCCTTCCGCATCACATGCAACGTGACTGGTTTCTCGCCATTGCTCCGGTTGTCTTTCAGACGGGCCGTAACCTTGTAAAGCCCCGGCACGACTTCAACAAAAACCACGTTCTCCACCGGGTCGGTCACGGCCGTTGCCGCATTCGCGTTCGCCTCCAGATCCAGCGTGCCGTTGCAATCGCCGGGATTTGCCGCCGACACGGTTTGCCCTGCCGGGCAGGTCACCGACAGGTCGATATCGTCCCGGCCGGACCAGCCAAGAACAAAATTCAGGTTGCCCTGCCTGCCGCCGCGTTCGGTGAACCGGCGGATTAACTCATCCGGGGCGGCCTCGGTTTTGTCCTCCGGAACCGGCGGCGCGGCGGGTTCTGCCGGCGTGACCGGCAGGACCGGGATCACCGGCTGACAGGACCTGTCCAGCAGCGCCAGTTCGTGCTGGAGCGCGGCGATCTCGTCCTCGATCACCATCCGCTCTCCCGGAATGGCTGATATCTCGGGGGCCGGTTGCCGGCAGAACCATGTGCGCCCGGTTTTCAGCCCACAGGGTTCGATCATCAGGTAGAAAAGATAGACCAGCATCGCCGCCAACAGCAGCCAGCCCAGTAGGATCAGCCACCACCAGACGATGGCCGAAGCGACATGCGGCTGTTCCGCGTCGCGCGGTGCGGCAGCACGCAGCGGTTGCGCCCTTGGCACCATCGCCGTCAAGATGCCGCGCACCGATTGGCGTTCATCGCGCAGCCATGCCCAGTGCACCAGGACCGGATGCAACGCACCGCCGTCATCCCGCACCGCATAGACCATCCCTTCATCCGGGATTTCGATGGCATTGGACAATGCCTCGGCCAGGCGCTGATCCTGCGCATCGGTGCTGCCGGCCAGCGTTTCCGCTTCCGCGCGGATATCCGCCACCAGACGCCCCAGCCGGTCGCGGATGGCCTGCGCGTCCTCTTCCGACAGGTCCGGCAAGCGCACCGCGGTTCCCTTGACCGGCGCGTACCAGTCGATCATGTCGCCGTGTTCCGTGGCGACCGGTTCGGCAAACAGCGCGGCATGCGCCGCACCCAGCCGTTCCCGGACCGTACCGCTCACCAGTTCGAAAGACCGCTGCGCCGCCGACCCCAGCGGCTGCATCCCTTCGGAGGAGGTGGTGACAAGGAAGGCTTCGAACATCGACGCTACTCGTCCCCTGCCTTTGCAGGTGGTGCTTCCGCGCGCACGACGACGGGCATGCAGGCTTCGCTGACCACTGTCGGCGCCGCCGCGGTGCCATTCAGAAACGCCTGCAGATCCCCCGTTGTCAGCGCAAAACCCCGGTTTTGCAGTTTGCCCTTGCGTACGAACGTGTTCACCCCGACCAACCGGCCGCACATGTCGACCAGCGGTCCGCCCGAGTTGCCGCTGGACAGGGCCGCAGAGTGCATCAAAACGTGGGTCCGGGGGCCCATCTGCTGCTCGGTGTTGATAATCCCGTCCGTCACGGTAAGCCCGGGCACCGCATCAAGCTGGCCGGCTTTCAGCGCGGCAAAATTGATATCGGTGGCCATGACGTCGCCGGGATACCCGGCTGCAACCACATTCGTCAGCTTCAGCGACGTGTCGGGCAACAGGACCGGGAATGCCGGCAGGTCCCTGCTTTCGATCTCCAGCAAGGCGAAATCGCCGCCGGTTTCCAGAAACGGGCCATGAGTCTTCACGACACTGGCCTGTTCTGGCGCGCTCAAAGCGGCCCCGGTCACCAGAATCTGTCCGCCCTCGACCTGCGCAGGTTCGATGACATGCTGGTTGGTGACGATCAGGCCCGGACCGATGACAAAACCGGAGCCCGTCGTCACCTTTCCGTCGCCCGGAGAGGCCAGGATCAGGACCGTGCGCGCCTCGATCAGTTCCAGCAGACTGCCCTCGCCCGCCGCGGCAGCGGTATCCGGGACCAGCACCCGGGCCGGGCTGTTGGGCAACAGCGCATCCGGTGCCGCGCGTGCCTTGCGCTCGGGTGTGACACCCACCGCGGGCGGGGTCAGGCCTTCGGGCGTCCGTCCGTCCGGCAGGACCAGAACCCCGTCGGGCCGGCAAACCGCGCCGTCCAGCGCGGCTTCCAGCACCGTCTTGCGCGCACGCAGGCTGTCGTTCAGTTCCCGCGCCGCCTGCAACGTGGCCTCTTCGGTCACCACCGGCGGCCCCGCGCGATCAAACAGCCGCGTACCGGGCATCAGCAGCCACGCAAGAAAACCACCCACCAGCAACAGCAGGATCAGCAGCGGCACCCAGGCAATCGGTGAAATCACCCTTTGCACGGTTGCCGGCGGATCCGACGGCGGCGCCACGTCCGCCGGGGCGCTGGCCGCCGCGGCCACCGGAGCAGCCGCCGCGGCCGCCGCCGCAGGCGGCGGCATTGCCGACCCGCGCGGGGCCAATGACAGGTATTTTCCCAGCGTGGCCGCAAAATGATCCGGCCGGCTGGCCGCGTTGGCCCCGTTCCCGTCGGGCAGAAGCCCCCAATTCACGATCACCGGGCGTTCACCGACAACCACGACGTCATCCTGACCGTAGACACTCAGCGCCCCGAGTGCCAGGTCGGCGCTGTCGGGTTGATCGGCCAGCGCCCGCAGCGGCCGCAGATGTTCGGACAGGTAGGTTTCCGCCCGGTCCCTTTCCGCGCCCGACAGGCTTTTCAGCGGACGAGCATCACCCGGTTGCACCGTGTACCAGGACACTGTCGGCGGCGCCGCATCGTTGCCCTTGCTGATCAGCGGTTCTGCAAACAGGTCCGCCACCCCAGGGCCCGCCCGCTCGGCAAGCAAGGCACGCAGCTCCTCGTGGCGTTCCAGCACCGGCTTGCCGTCGGCTTCCACAAAATCTTCGGGCGCAACCCGTGTCTTGGACAGGAAATGGTCGGCCATCGCTGTTATCTCCCGGCCCGGCGCAGGGTGGCAGCGCCTCGGCCTTTGGTTTCAGGTTGGAAAGTGTCGCAGTTCGCATTGCCGCGGGAATCCAGCTTGCAGGTCACATCGCGACGGAAAATCGAAGACCCGTTGTCACATTGCAGGTTGCCCGGCTCGCGCATGGTCAGCCTGCCGCCGCCGGGCATACGCCCCTTCAGGCGGCCTTCGCAGCGCACGCCATCGGTCGACCGCATGATCTCGGTGCCATTGCCGTTCTTGTCAAAACATATGCGCCAGTACTTGAAGCGGGTGATCCGGCCGGTGTTGATATCGCGCACCGCGTAGTCAGACGACAGTTGCCAGCAGCCCTCCATGACCGATATGTCCTTGTTATCAAACGCATTCGGATCCAGCCCGCTGGGTGTTTTCGGCTTGGCCGGCGGTTTGGGTTTCGGCGGCGGAGGAGGCGGTGGCGGCGGCGGGGGATCTGCCTTGCAGACCAGACCGCCCAAGCGCTGTTCCAGCACCCCCACCTGTACAGCCAGATCGGCATTGGACCGGTCGGTCAGCGCCAGTTCTGCGCGCAGGCGCCTGTCTGCATCCGTCTCGCAGAAACTGATGATCTTGCCCGTGAATGGCAGGCGCAACCCGCAGGATTGCAACAACAGATATGTCGACAGGCCCGTTACAAGTACCAGGACAAAGGCCAGCAGGGTTATGGCAAATCGCATGGCACCGTTCTTGTCACATCTCCCGTTGTTGCAGAGGGACGAGGCAGACACAGCCCACGCGCCTCGACCGGACCGGTGAATGGCCCGTTATCAACAGCTTAACCCTATGCCGCGGGGCTTGGCGGCTGCAAGAGGCGTCTTGCGGTACTGACAAAAGACGCCGATGGCAGGTGCGATTCCGCTAGCGGCGACGCATATGCGATGATTTTTCCGCAAACTTCCCCGCCCGGCAGCATGCACCGCATGGGCCCTGGCGTTCGCAGCAAGCGGAATTGCAGGTCATCCAGGGACCCCGGTTTCGGCCGGCCGGAATGCCCCGGCGCCCTGGTCGACTCCACAGGCGACAACCTGTCCGTGGGCAACGGCCTGTCACGGCTGCCGGTGCCGGCGCTGCTGGTTTCCCCGATGCCCCTCGCGAAGCCGCGCGCACCCCCCGGTTTTGCATCCGGACGATTTGGCCGGTGTCAGGCCGCGCTTCCGCCCGCACTGCGCCCGGCGTCATCCGATGCCGGCTGAACCGACCGCGCATCCGGCAAGGGCGCCTCGGTCAGATCGTCCAGATCCTCGCTGAAGAACGTGTGGCACGCCCGGCCCGCACGTTTGGATGCATAAAGCGCCACGTCCGCCTTGTGCAGCAATTCGTCGGCGGCGCGGCCCGGAGACTGGCCGGAAAGAACCGTTCCCACGCTGGCCGAGATGCGGCACTGCTGGCCCTGGAACGGAACCGGCTCTTCCAGCCGGTCGATCACCCGCCGCGCGATCCGGTCAAGGCGCTGGCGGTCCTGCAACCCGTCAAAAACCAGCACGAATTCGTCGCCGCCGACCCGGGCCACCATGTCCCCGTCCCGGGTTTCCTCGACCATGATCCGCGCGGCCTGCTGCAGCACGTGATCACCGGCGGCATGACCCAGCGTGTCATTTACCGCCTTGAAGAAATCCAGGTCCAGATGCATCAGGGCAAAAGGCGCGGCCCCCGCCAGCATGCGCTCCAGAACATGATCCATCGCCCGGCGGTTCTTGAGCCCGGTCAGCGTGTCGGTAAAGGCCTGCTCCTCTGCCGCGATCATCGCCCCCTGCAGCCGCAGGTTCAGCTTTCTGGACGCTTCCATCGCCGCGGATTTGGCCTCGACCAGGTAGAGAAGTTCAATGGTCAGGTCCGTGGCCGAGAAGTCCGCGCTGGTCAGCGCATAGTCGCGCACCGCGTCCAGCACCGATATGCCGAACGACAGGTTGATGATCGCCCCGCGCCCTTGCGGCACCGGCGCGATCACACCTTTCAGCCCGGTGCGCGGCGCGTCGCGGAACTGCAGGTGCAGCTTGGCACCGGTATTGGCCAGCAACCCGGCCATGTCGAACACGGCGCGCGGACGGCTGAGTTCGAACAGTTCCAGAAACCGCGCGCCGGTCATCGGCGCGTCCGGCCGCAGTTTCCGCAAGGTCGGTCCGACCCTGACGATGTGCCCGGTCGGGTCCAGCAGCACATACATCGGGCACAGCAGTTCCAGCGTGTCCGCCAAATCGTCCAGGGAAATCATACCGCACGCGCCCCCAGGTCAAAGCTGCGCCCTTCTGCAAAGGCCGTTTCGATCAGGGTGATCGCGATGACGTCGCGCCCGGCGGTGCCGCCCATGTGATCGAGTATCACCAGGGCGCCATAGTCATCCGCCATGGCGCGCAGGACGCCAACCATGACGCTGCCGAACCCTGGCAGGCCCGGCTGGCAGGTCAGGCTGAACTGCCCGGCCGCATGTTCGCGCAATTCCATCGCCGGCAGTTTCAGGTCCGACACCGCAAGCCGGGCACGATCCGGCAGATCGTCCAGCGAATGCAGGAATTCGACATAGGTCACACCGCCAAAGCGCAACAGGCGGCGCAGCGACTCGGTTTGGGGGTTGGACACAAGGTAGGTGCCCACATCTTCCAGCACCTCGGCCAGCGGGCGACCCAGTTCCGCGCCAATCACGTCCAGCAAATGCAGAGACTGGTCCATGTCATACACCAGCATGGCCTCGAAATCTGAAAACTCCAGCCCCGCCGCCCGCGTCACCGCGAGCCAGCGGTCGGCCCCGTAGGTCGTACAGAAAAACGATTGAATGGCTTTGTTGATCAGCCCATGCATGCCGGCCCCGTGCGTTTTGACTCGGCGTATCCTTGCAGGCCCGCGCTTAAGAAATGCTCAACATGTTAAATTCAAGGTATTTTCCACGCATCAAGGCCCCGGCGCCAGAACCGTATTGTCGATGACCAGCGCATTGATGCCGCTGGGCCGGACTTCGAAATCGCCATCCAGCGCCTGCTGGATCACCTTTTCCGGCAGCGCGGGCCAGGAAATGTTGATCGGATCAAACGCCTGGCGCACGAAAAGTTCGGCGTCGGACATGAGCCTGAGATGGTTCGCCCAGATATTTCCGTTCGCATCCAGATAGAGCAACATCCCCTGCTGCTCCGGCGCGACACCGGGCGAAAACGCGCCCTGAACCAGAACACAGGCCGGCCGCCCGTCCGACAGTTGCCGATTGCACGCATCCAGCCAGTGATTCAGCTGGAACGCAGAGGCATCGGAAAACAGGTCGGGATGCACCTCTGCGCCCCGGGGCCGGACCGGCAAAAGGCGCACCAGCTCCGCCGCCTTGTCCGGCATCTTGCGCTGTTGAACTGCAAGCCCGAATTGATACGCGTTCGCCCCCTCCCGCGCATCCGCGATGCGCGAGACAAGCTCGCGGTATTCCGGGTGACCGGTCATCGCCTCGAGTTGGTCCAGCGCCGCCTGGCCACTGCGCCCCCATTCATGGGCCAGCTGCCAAAGCGCCAGTTGATCCAGCGTGCCATGCCCGGACTGGAACCGCGCAAGCTGGCTGTTGGCCGCGATTCTGTAGACATCCAGCACCGGGGTCATCCACAGGGCCGAAACCGCAACAACCGCCAGCGCCATGATCACGTTGACCTGTCGAATCCGCCGCATCCACGCGCCGCCGCGCAGAACCGACACGGAATAGAACGCCCCGTAGGTCAACAGGAACAGCGCCACCGCCATGGCCAGAACCCGGTCCGGGGTCCAGCCATACTGCCGCACCCGCAACAGCACCGCCCAGACCGCCAGTGCCGCCAGAAGGGGCAGCAAAACGGCAAGCGCACGGGTGGCGACCCGCAAACCCCCGGTGGCCACGGCCCGCCGGTCATCCCGGTCCAGCGCGGTGCTGATCAGCGTGACCGCCACCACGGCGGCGCCCATCAGGATGGCGGCGGCCGAGAAATCCCCGAACAACCCGGTCAGCCCACGCAGCGGGATCGCGCCAAGGAACACCGCCACGACAACCAGAACCACCGGCACCAGCAGGCGCAGCAACCGAAGGAACAGGTAGGGCGAGACCGTGTCGCGCAGCTCGTAGACAACGGCAAGCCCCAGACCCAGAATGCCACCGCTCACCGTGAAACGCGCCCAGTCGCTGCGCATCAGTCGGTCAATCACCCCGACATCCACAAGATCCAGCAACGCATCGCCGAGAAACGCAACCAGCCAGAATACCGCCACGAAGGCCCAGGCCACGGCATAGCGTACCGTCATGGTCCAGGCCGCATCGAACAGCCGGGCATAGTCCGCCCATCCCCGGCGATCCTGCAGCCAGACCATCAGGAACGGGGTAGAGAACACGACCAGAACCGCGGCAACCGCCAGCATCACCGGATCATCCAGCAGATCGGTCGCCACGACATGGCGCAACCCGGCAAGGCTGACCAGGAGTGTCAGCACAACCGCCGGACCCAGCGCCCCCTTCAGGGCCCGTCCGACCGGAACCGGCCCCGCAAGCGCCAGCGCGACCGATGCAAAACAGGCGACGAATGTGAACAGCGCAAGATACAGCGCCGGGGACATCGCCGGATCGTCCCAATTGTCCCCGAGCGCCCAGAGCGCCAGCGCCGCCGCCGCCCCCAGGCCGGCCATGACGGCCCGGTGCGCGACGATCGGCATGTCATCCTTCGACTTCATCCGACCCGGTCTCCTGACTTTGCCGGATGCAGCCTACACCGCGATTTCAGGACGGGCCAGTGGCCACACCAACCCGGTTTGGCGGGCGCGGCGGCAGACCGGAACGGGGTTTCGCCTATTGCCGGGGGAACCGCCGCTTGTGCGCGACCGTTGCGCCGACCGGCGGCTTGCGCATTGAGGACCGGGCGCCGCCAGGGTCAGATACGGGAACTGGCAGGGGACCCGGTCGGCCTGGCCGGACACACCGGCGGCCTCAGAAATCCGTGGGCGCGCCGCCCTCTTCCTTGCGCCTTGCGACAAACGCCGCCAGTTCCTCGCGGATCGCCTCGTCCATCGCCGGGGCCTCGAAATCGGCGATGATCTCCTTGAACATCCGGTGCGCCCGCTCCGGTGTCCAGATCGCCCCGGCGGCCTCCCAACCCTCGTAATTCTTCCAGTCGCTCAGGAATGGCTGGTAAAACGCGGTCGTATAGCGTTCCTGCGTATGCTCGATGCCAAAGAAATGCCCGTCATTGCCGACCGCCCGGATGGCATCCAGCGCGATTTCATCCGGTCCAGTTGCGGTCAGGGACGGGTCCATATACCGCTGAATCTGCTGCAGAATCTCGCAATCCATGATGAACTTCTCGGGGC
>CAYGNE010000008.1:0-16676 GCA_964351155.1 uncultured Rhodobacterales bacterium
CTGCGCGCCGCTGGTCAGCACCAAAACCGAGCAACTGCTGGTCGTCGATATCGGTGGCGGATCCACCGAGCTGGTCTGGATCGATATCAGTTCGGTGCCGAGACGTGACCGGCCGGCAGCGATCATGCGCCTGCATGCCGGGTTTCACCCCCCCGACAGTCCGTTTCCCGCCGCCAAGGTGGTGGATTGGATCAGCGTGCCACTGGGCGTCGCGACCTTGCGCGACCAGTTCAACGACGTGGAGGATGACGCGGCGCGGTTTGCACTGATGAGCTGGTTTTTCGAGGAAAACCTCGCGGAATTTGCGCCGTACAAGGACGAGCAGGCGCGCGAGGGGTTCCAGATCGTCGGCACGTCGGGAACGGTGACCACGGTTGCGGCCAGTCATCTTGGGCTGAAACGTTATGACCGTACCAAGGTTGACGGGTTGCGCATGACAAGTGATCAGATCGACAGGGTCATCCGTACCTATCTGGACCTGGGACCCGCCGGCCGGCGGCGCGATCCGCGTATCGGCGAGGATCGGCAGGCACTGATCATGTCGGGTTCGGCGATTCTCCAGGCCTTGCTCCGCTGCTGGCCGACGGACCAGTTGTCGGTGGCGGATCGGGGGTTGCGCGAAGGGTTGCTTTACGCGCAGATGAGTGCGGACGGGGTTCTGGAAGACGGGCCGTTCTAGGGGGCGCCGCCCCCGTCCCTGCGGGACTCCCCCGGGGTGTTTCGGACCAGAAAGAAGCAGGTCGGGTTCTCTGAAAGGGTCAAACCATGGCGAAAACACCGTCGGGAAAAAACACCTCGGGACGTGGTCAGCGCGATCTGAAGGTCAAGGTGAAGTCGGCGCGGGGCCGCAAGCTGAGTTCGACGCGGTGGTTGCAGCGCCAGTTGAACGATCCATATGTGAAGCGGGCGCAAGCCGAGGGATATCGAGGCCGTGCCGCCTTCAAGATCATCGAACTTGATGACAAGTACAGGTTTCTCGTACCGGGTGCGCGAGTGGTCGATCTGGGCTGTGCACCGGGCGGCTGGCTGCAGGTTGCCGTCACCCGGATCAATGCCCTGGGAGAGAAGCAAGGCAAGGAAATCGGACGGATAATCGGAATCGATCTGCAGGAGGTGGAACCCGTTGCCGGAGCGGAGATTCACCAACTCGATTTCATGGCCGATGACGCCGATCGACAGGTCAAGGCGTGGTTGGGAGGGGCTGCGGATGTGGTCATGTCGGACATGGCGGCGGCCTCATCCGGGCATAAACAAACCGACCATTTGCGTATCATCGCCCTGTGCGAGGCGGCGGCCTGGTTTGCGTTTGATGTTCTTGAGGAAGGTGGCACTTTTGTGGCAAAGGTCCTGGCCGGCGGCGCGGAAGGTGAGTTGCAGAAGCTCCTGAAACAGAAATTCGCCAAGGTGGCGAACGTCAAACCACCGGCGTCACGGGCGGACAGCTCGGAAAAGTTCGTTGTAGCGACCGGGTTTCGCGGCTGAAATTTTTGCCGTGCCCGCGTCAGCGGCCTGCGGCTGTGCCCATGAGTGCAGGGCCCGGGCCCGAACGATCTCGAAATTTCTTTGGTTGCCTGTGACTTCGCCACCGTTGCGCAACCGAAGCGCCGTTTCTTCTGCCCGGGTTTCCTGCCAAAGCAGTTCGAACAGGCGCAAGTGACGAATGGTTTCGGGTTCTGTGTGCATTTTGCGAACTCGCTCGGGGAGTGAACAGGCTGATCAGAACCCTTGCAGGTTAATTTGAGCTGAAAATGGCAAGAACCGGACTTTCCGGCGGCATTTCAGACGTCGCACGCGCGCCGCCGGATGAGCGCACCGTTGAATTCGGCCCCGAATATCAGAATGGCGGACATCAGGTAGAGAAAAATCAGCGCCACCATCACACCGGCCAGCCCCGCATAGGTCGCCGAATAGCTGGCGAAACGGGACAAATAGTAGGAAAACGCGCCCCCCGCCAGGGCCCAAAGCAGGACCGTCAGCAGAACGCCGGGCAAGATGCCCGCCATGGAGTGGCGATGTCCCGGGAGCCAGACATGACAGGCCCCGACCGCAGCCGTGAGCATCAGGACCGCGATCAGCGAGGTGACCGCATCGATCGTAATCCAGCCGGGAATGGCACCCGGCACCACCTGTGCCGCCATGCGCAGATAAAGCGGCAGGACGACACCAATCGTTGCCGCCAGCAGAACAATTGCGCCACCTAGAAGCACGAATAGAATGCAGATCAGCCGGGCGTGCCAAAAGGATCGCGGATCATGATCGCGATAGGCGCGCGTCATGGCCTGTCGTACCGCATCCACGCCGTTGGAGGCAAAATAGATCGCAAGACCGCCGCCGACGGTCAGCAGCTTGGAATCCGCCGTGGCAAGAACCGCGCGGACCTCTGCGGTGATCGGCCGGGCAATTTCATCAGGCCAGGAACCAAAAACAAGTTCGATCAACTTGTCGACATCCACATCCTGGGACAACGTGGCGGCAAGTGCCACGATAAACAGAACAAAGGGAAAGATTGCCAGCATCATGGACATGGCGACATGACTGCTCATCACCCAACCGCCCTTGTCATTGAACCGTTTTGCTGCTTCCCAAAGCGCGCCTGATGCCAGTGACGTTCTGCCGGTCATCGGAAATCCATTGCCTCTTGCCCACACCGGGGGATGGGGTGATTGGCCAGCCAGTGTCAGCCGAACAGGTGGTCTCGCCGCTTGCGGGTCAGCTTGCACAAGGCGCCGGAAGGATGCAACATTCGGGATACGAAAGAAAAGCGAGCAGGCTCGGAGGCTTGCGCGCGCATTGCCAATCATGCGTCACTGTGGGTGCCGCCTGACCGGACACGTCGCCACGAGTATGGAGCCACCCAATGAAAACCAGCGACGAAGGGAACAGTTCCATATCCGATGATCTCAAAGCCATGCTGGCATATGTCAGGGACGTTGTGCTGGTCGCGGTGCTGATCATCGGAACGCTCTACCTTGGAGCAGGATTTCTCGTGCCGCTGGTTCTGGCCCTTCTGATCTTCGTGCTTGTCACCGCCATAAGCGATCGAATTGCAGGCGTCACACTGTTTGGAAAACGGCTGCCGAATTGGATCGGTTATATCCTGGGGGCGGCTCCGGTGTTGTTTGGGTTGTTTCTGATTGCCTATGTTCTGGGAAACCAGGCCACGCATTTTGCCCGCGCCCTTCCGGTATATGAAGCGCAGCTGGACGGTGCCCTCGTACGGGCCGCGGGTTTGCTGGGCGAAGACATCGTTCTTTTCATTCGAGCGACATTCATCGAGGTTGACCTGTCGCGCATCGCCATAAGCGCATTCAACGGGGCAAGTTTCTTTCTCAGCACATTTCTGCTGATCTGTCTCTATGTCGCTTTCATGGTTTCCGAACGCACTCTCTTTGCCGAAAAACTGGTGCATGCCGCTTCAAATCGCCGGCTGCGGCGGGAAATGCGGCGGACGGTCGATTCCGTTTCAATCGGCGTGCAGCGCTATGTCGGGGTCAAGACTTTCCTCAGCACGATCACTGCACTGTTTAGCTATGCGGTCTTTCGATACCTCGGACTGGAGTTCGCTGAAACATGGGGAATTCTCACGTTTGCGCTGAATTTCATCCCATCGATCGGGTCGATCGTGGCCGTGATCTTGCCGGCGCTTGTCGCCTTGATCCAGTTCGAAACCACCGGGCCATTCCTGACGGTCGCGTTTGGCTGCGGTATCGTCCAGTTCCTGATCGGAAACATTCTGGACCCGGCGTTGATGGGGAGATCGCTCAACATATCAACCCTGATGGTCATTCTTGCGTTGACCTTCTGGACTGCGATCTGGGGGATCATTGGCGCATTTCTGAGCGTGCCCCTGACAGTTTGCGTCTTGATCGTGTTTGCCCAAATACCCGCCACGCGGCCAATTGCGATTCTCATGTCAAAGGACGGGCGTGTGGACGGGATCCGTGCCCCCGATGACTCTGCCCGGTCGCCTGGCTGAGCCAGAACGTGGATCTTTGCGACTGGCACACGTAGCGAACCGGTATATTATTCAAAGATGTCCATGGCGCGCACCGGCACGGAAGATCTTCCAAATGGCCCTGAAACCCCGGCATCCGGTCCGGTGTTTGTCGGTGCACAGATCTATCGCGGTTCGAGCTATGGGTCAGCACATCCACTTGCCATCCCCAGAGTGCCGACCGTAAACGATCTGTGCCGCAAACTGGGCTGGTTGACACATGACAACTATCGCTCAAGCCCGCGTGCGAAGCCGGAGGCTTTGACCGCCTTCCATACGCCGACCTATATCGCAGCGCTCGTGCAAGCGGAGTCTGAACAATCGGTGAGCGCGCTGGTTCGCGAACGCCATGGCCTGGGCACATTGGCCAACCCGGTTTATCCCGAGATGTTCCGCCGCCCTGCAACATCGGTCGGGGGTGTCATGCTCGGCGCGGCGATCATTGCCAATGGCGGTACCGCGTATGTGCCCGGCGGCGGCACCCATCACGGGATGCCCGACCGGGCAAATGGATTCTGCTATCTGAACGATCCGGTCATGGGCATTCTATCCCTGAAACAGCAGGGGCTTCGACGCGTTGTCTATGTCGATATCGACGCGCATCACTGTGACGGAGTCGAGGCGGCTTTTTCCGGCCAAGAGGGCGTCCGCCTGATTTCCATTCACGAGGAAAACCGATGGCCCTTTACCGGCGCATTGACCGACACGGCCGGTGGATCGGCCTTCAACCTGCCAGTGCCCCGCGATCTGAACGACACGGAGTTTCGGTTGGCCCTTGAACAATTCGTTCTGCCCGCCGTGGCGGAGTTTCATCCGGATGCCATTGTCCTTCAATGTGGTTGCGACGCGGTGTTGGAGGACCCCCTGTCCCGGCTCGCTTTGTCCAACAACTGCCATTGGGAAGCGGTTTCCGCGCTGAATGAGTTGTCGGACAGGTTTCTGGTTCTGGGTGGCGGCGGATACAACCCCTGGTCGGTTGCCCGGTGCTGGGCTGGCGTGTGGGCAACCCTGAACGGTCTGGAGATACCGGACCGCCTGCCCGATGACAGCCAGAGCATTCTGGCCGCGCTCAGATGGAAACGGAAGTCCGGACATGCACCGCCCGATCACTGGATCACCACGCTGCGCGACCCGCCCAGACAAGGACCTGTCCGGGACGAAATTCGGTCACGTGTTCAAGCCTTGCGCAGGCGATTGTTTTCCGACCGGCGGTCGACGGGTGGCGGTGGGGACTGGTCCTCTGGCGAGCGGTCGGTATTAATGGGGCCAAGATAGAGAGCGGCGGCATTGTAGTTCATGTGGACGGTCATCGGGGCAATTGCGGCGGCGGCACTGTTCGTCATCGGAGCATTCTGCGCGTTGCGCGCAGCCCAGACTGCCCGCACACCGCAGGGCGCTGTCGGTTGGGTCGTGTTTTTGCTGACCGCGCCCTACCTGGCTGTTCCGGCCTATCTGTTCCTGGGACAGCACAGGTATCGCGGATATCACATCGCCCGGCGCGAAAGCGCCCAGGTGATGCAGAACATAAAGGAGTTTTCTGCGGCGAACGCACCGGAGCCTGACGGCACGATGATTCCGCCCGAACCGTTCGAGTACTGCGCCAATCTACCCGCTGTTCGTGGCAATGGTGTCAAATTGCTGATCGACGGCGCCGAAACGTTTGAAGCTATTTTTGCGGCCATCGACTCGGCGAAGTCCTACGTTCTGATTCAGTTCTACACGATCGAAGACGATGAACTGGGACGCGCTTTCCAGAAACGCCTGATCGCGGCCGCCGCGCGCGGTGTGAAAGTCCGGCTGATGGTCGACGCAATCGGGAGCATGAACCTGACCGGCCGCTACACCAATACGCTCAGAGAGGCCGGCGTAAAGGTTGTGGACCGGCATTGGGCGCGACGACCCTTGTTCCGTTTCAGGATCAATTTCCGAAACCATCGCAAATCGGTCATCGTTGACGGGCGGGTCGCCTTTACAGGCGGGTTGAATGTCGGCGATGCCTATCTGGGCAAGCACCCTGTGCTGGGCGCATGGCGGGACACACATGCCGAGATGACAGGACCAATGGTGTCGCAGCTGCAACTGATATTTTCCGAAGACTGGCACTGGATGACGGGCGATGTCCCGGTATCTCACCTGAACTGGTCTACCGAGCACGCCGATGAGGATTTGACCGGACTGATTGTCGCGACCGGTCCCGGCGACATAAGCGAAACCGGGAGTCTGATGTTCTTTTCAGCCATTGCGGCTGCCAAATCCCGGATATGGTTGTCGTCCCCGTATTTCGTTCCGGACACAGATATCGTAACCGCTCTTCGACACGCGGCTTTGCGCGGGGTGGATGTTCGAATTCTTGTTCCAGACCAATGCGATCACACATTACCGTGGCTGGCCGCATTCTCATATTTCGACGACGTCCGCGAAGCTGGGGTGCGGGTCTTCCGCTATGATCAGGGGTTCTTGCACCAGAAGGTTTTTGTCGTTGACGACGGGCTGGCGGCCATCGGCACCACCAATCTCGACAATCGATCGTTTCGATTGAATTTTGAGGCCATGGCGCTTTTCTTTGACGCCCGAACCGCCCGGAAGGTCGACGAGATGCTGAGAAAGGACTTTGCACGGTCCCACGAATTGACGCTCGGACTGGAAGAACAGCGGGCGTTCATCCGCTATGGGGCCCCCTTGGCTCGCTTGTTTTCGCCACTCTTGTGAGACCCGTTGCCCCGCGCGACAAGCCGCGATGTCATCGTTACGAGAAACGCGGTGCTGAGCCCGAAACTCAGCAGGCCGGTCACCGCGGCAAATGTGCCAAAGATTCGGACCGGCGGGCCCAGCACGATGTCACCATAGCCAAGGGTCGTGAAGGTCACCAAGGAGAAATAGACCGCACCGTTCCAGTCCGGAATGATGTCAAACACGATCCAGATCAGTGACCAAAGCCAGATCTGAGCGGTCAGGGCAAAGACAAGAACCACAAGCGTCAGCATCAGCATCAGCGATATCTGCAATGCCTGCCCCATATGCCGAATGCGCACGGCCGCCAATTCGAGCAAGCGAACACAATACGACAAACAGAACACTTGCAAAAGCAAGCAGAGGGACAGGATACTGCTACCCCAGAAAATCTGTTGTCCAAGTGTCATGTTCCGACGTCCCGAATGATCTGTGACACACCCCTTGAAGCATGTCATTGCCACGCCTGCAACGCTGCGAGCAAGATGCGCATGCTGTCATGCCATCTGCCAGGGCTGCATCGCAAGCCAGGGGCAGTGGACATATCGTCAGAAAGCGCCATCTTGGGTTTTCAAACCCAAGGAACCGAAAGGGCAAAGTCCTGTTACTTGTCGTCGAAAACGTGACGAAGCTCTATCCGGGTGGAGATTCCAGGCGCCCGGTTCTGAACGGCGTTTCACTCGGGATGAATGCCGGAGACACACTGGCCCTGACCGGCGAAAGTGGCAGCGGCAAGAGTACGCTGCTGCACCTGATCGGTGCGCTGGACGGGTTTGACAGCGGGGAAATCCGGCTGAATGGAACAGCCTATTCCCGCCTCGATGATGCCGGGCGTGCCGAGGTCCGACGGGGACCCGTTGCGCTGGTTTTCCAGCAATTCAATCTGATCCCGTCGCTGACCGTCGCCCAGAACATGGCATTTCATGCGAGGCTTGCGGGAACCAATGAACCGGATCGGATAACCAGGCTAATGGAACGGCTTGGGTTGTCAGAACTCAGGGATCGGTACCCGGAGCACCTGTCCGGTGGGCAACAACAAAGGGTCGCGATTGGCCGGGCACTGGCAGTCCAACCACGGATTCTCCTGGCGGATGAACCAACCGGAAATCTTGACGAACGCACCGGAGATACGGTGCTCGACTTGATGTTGGATCTGGTGCGCGATTCTCAGACGGCCCTGTTTCTGGTGACACATTCCAGACGGATCGCTGCTCGTCTTGACCGGCGTTTACATCTGTTCAATGGCCGTATCACATGAACAACGCCGCCTTTTCTGCCCTGCTTTCGCATTGGCGCAGGCAACCGTTGCAACTTGTCACTCTGATACTGGGTCTGGCGTTGGCAACCGGGCTATGGTCCGCGGTTCAGGCCATCAATGGACAGGCACGCGCGAGCTATGCCGAAGCCGCCCGGCAATTGGGAAACACCCGGTTTTCCTCGCTTGTTTCCCCGGATGGCAGCATGGCGTTGGACCGTTATGTGCAATTGCGCCTCGCCGGATGGCAGGTCAGCCCGGTTCTCGAAGGCCGCATCCGGATCGGTACCGCCAGCGTTACCCTGCTGGGCGTTGATTTCCTGAGCTATCCGCTCGAACTGCAACCTTCGGCGGGCCAGGCCGACGTATTGCCGGTTGATGTGCTGACGGGGCCGGGTCGGCTGTTCACCCATTCCGCAACTGCCGAGACGTTTGGCGACGCACCAGTGCCCGCACCGGTCATCGTGACTTCGCAAATACCGATCGGAATGGTTCTGACCGATATCGGTACGGCCGAACAGCTCTTGAACCGCCAAGGGCAGATCAGCCGGATGCTTGTATTGCCCGATCAGCCCGCAGGACTGAAACCGCTGAAAAGCATTGCCCCCGACCTCGTTTTCAAGCCCCCCGAGGACGACGGCGACATTGCGCGGCTCACCGACAGTTTTCACCTCAATCTCACGGCGTTTGGCCTGTTGTCCTTTGCGGTCGGGTTGTTCATCGTGCACGGGACCGTGGGGCTGGCATTTCATCAAAGACGCGGAATGTTCCGGACGCTGCGGGCGCTGGGTTTGCCGCTGCGGGTGCTCACCCGGTTGCTGTTGGCGGAACTGATCCTGCTGGCGCTTCTGGCGGGCGGGCTCGGCTTGATCCTCGGGTACCTGGTGGCCGCTGCACTGATACCGGATGTCGCGGCGACGTTACGGGGCCTCTACGGGGCGCCCGTGGCCGGCGAACTTTCCCTGCGACCGGTTTGGTTTGCCAGCGGACTGGGTATGGCGCTGGCCGGAGCGCTGGTTGCCGGGGCGCAAGGTTTGTGGCAACTGCACAGATTGCCCATCCTTTCCGCGCCGGGGCTGCAGTCCTGGCGGGCAGCCACTGCACAACACGCGCGAATTTGCGTTGTGGCGGCGGTTGCACTGCTGGCATCAGGGGGGATTTCGGTTTGGGTGCTGGATGGATTGCTCGCCGGATTTGCGCTGCTGGCCGGGCTGCTTCTGGGCGCAGCGCTGCTGCTTCCGCCGCTGATGTCTGTTGCCATTGACCGGATCGGCCGCTTTTGCAGCGGTGCCGTCTGCGAATGGGTCTGGGCGGACCTTCGCAGCCAACTGCCGGGACTGTCGCTGGCCCTGATGGCATTGTTGCTGGCCCTGGCGACGAATATCGGTGTTGGAACAATGGTATCGAGCTTTCGGCTGACCTTCACCGGATGGCTCGACCAACGGCTGGCCTCGGAGCTCTATGTGACCGCGCGCAGCGATGAGGAGGGGCGCGCCATAGCCGATTGGCTGCAAACCCGCAGCGATGCCGTTTTGCCGATACGTCACGGAGACAGTCGCGTGGCAGGGCAACCGGTCCGGATATACGGGATCATCGATCATTCCACCTATCGTGATCACTGGCCCCTGATAGACGCCCTGCCCGACATCTGGGACCGCCTGCACAACACCGGGGACGT
Source organism: uncultured Rhodobacterales bacterium (assembly GCA_964351155.1). Taxonomy (GTDB): domain Bacteria; phylum Pseudomonadota; class Alphaproteobacteria; order Rhodobacterales; family Rhodobacteraceae; genus CAYGNE01. The sequence goes on from CAYGNE010000008.1 coordinate 9,658, forward strand.
GCTGATCAACGAACAACTCGCGCGCCGTGCCGGATTGTGGACCGGCGACACCGTGGCACTCGCCCCTGGCTGGTCAACCCGGATCGCCGGGATATACTCCGACTATGGAAACCCGACCGGCCAGGCAATCACCGCCATGGCCGAATTGCTCGCCCATATGGACAACATTGCGGACCGTCGGTTCGGGGTTCGGGTTCCGCCCGATCGGGTTGCGGCGCTGAGCGGCGATCTGCGGGCGTCATTTGACCTGCCGGCCAACGCGATCATAGATCAGGCGTCCCTCAAAGCCCGGTCGCTGAGCATCTTTGAAAAGACCTTTGTCGTGACCGGCGCATTGAACGTTCTCACGCTGGGCGTCGCCAGCTTTGCGATCCTGACCAGCCTGCTGACACTCTGGACCCTGCGCCTGCCGCAATTGGCTCCGGTCTGGGCGCTTGGGCTGTCCCGCCGGCAACTTGCGCGGCTTGAACTGCTCCGAAGCGTTGCCCTGGCAGGAATGACCGCCATTCTCGCGTTGCCGCTTGGTATTGCTCTGGCCTGGATTCTGCTGGCGGTCATCAATGTCGAGGCCTTTGGCTGGCGTCTGCCGATGTACCTGTTCCCGTGGGATTGGGTTCGGCTGGCGGCGCTGTCCATACTGGCAGGTGCCATTGCCGCGATCCTACCCGTGCGCCGACTGGTGACCACACCACCATCCGAGTTCCTGAAGGTTTTTTCCAATGAACGTTAGGGTTTGGGCAGTTCTCTTTATCTTGACCGCTGCCAGGGTATCGCTGGCTCAGGGGTTTGCCGGATTGGGCACGGACGCCGAAGAGTTCTCTGTCCCGACACGGGGCGTACCGTTCGAGTTTCCGGCCGATCATGGTGCTCACCCGACCTATCGGATCGAATGGTGGTACCTGACAGCGGCCCTGTCCGGCAATGACGGACGGCCCTACGGCGTACAATGGACCTTGTTTCGCAGCGCGTTGAAACCCAGGGATGGCGCGGGCTGGCGTACGCCCCAACTCTGGATGGGACACGCCGCGCTGACCACGCCCGACATGCATCTCTTTGACGAAAGGATTGCGCGGGGCGGCATCGGCCAGGCCGGTGTCACACCGGATCCGTTCAGGGCATGGATAGACGACTGGCAGATGATCGGTCGGCCGGGCGAGGGATTGTCAGATCTGGCAATTATGGCGCGAGGCGACGGGTTTTCCTACGATCTGACCCTGCGCGCAGCTACGCCGCTGGTTTTGCATGGCGAGGACGGGTACTCCGTCAAATCGGCACAGGGCCAGTCCAGCTACTACTACTCCCAGCCGGGATACGAGGTCTCGGGCACCCTGACACTTCCGGGCGGATCGGTCGAGGTGACCGGTCAGGGATGGCTTGACCGGGAATGGTCGTCCCAGCCGCTTTCCGAAAACCAGACGGGGTGGGATTGGTTCTCCCTGTCTTTTGAAAGCGGTGCCCGGATGATGGGGTTCCGTTTGCGCGACGACGATAAAGGGTACACTTCGGCCACGTGGATTTTTGCCGATGGTAGCAGCCAATCCCTGCAAGACGGCGCCCTGCATCTTGAACCACTCGAAATCTCGCAGGTCGAAGACAGGGCAATACCAACGCGCTGGAAGGTTTCGCTGCCCGAGCATGATGTCGACATAGAGGTTTCGGCGGTCAATCCACAAAGCTGGATGGGCACGTCATTCCCGTATTGGGAAGGACCGGTTACCGTGACCGGCAGCCATTCAGGCCGTGGTTACCTCGAAATGACGGGGTATGAATAGCTGCGTTTACCAGTCCCGCAAAAGCCGTGCGATCCGCGCCAGCCCCTTCTCAAGCTGAACGTCGGCCCCGCCGCCCACGCCCAACCGGATGTGTTTCGGACAGCCATATGCGCTCCCGGGCAACAGAAAGGTCCTGTAGGGATCAGCAAGAAGCCGTTTTGCAAACTCATCACCGTCGATCCCGTTCGCCAGCCGGGCCAACCCGATCAGACCGCCCTGTGGACGATGCCAGGACAGCTTTGCCTGTTCCGCCACGAACCCTTCCAATTTGTCCAGGTTCCGCGCCCCGTCGCGCCGCGCAATGCTCAATGCCGGCAAGTATCTGTCCTTTCGCAGTGCGATATCCGCAATAACTTCGCCCATGATGTTCATGATTTCACTACTGTTTTCACGTAGGACCATGGCGTCCATAATCAACTTTTGATCACGACAGATCATCCATCCGGTCCGCAACCCTTGCAGCCCCAGTGCCTTTGATACGCTTCCCGTCGTGATCCCCCGTTCATATATCCCGGCAACGGACGCCCCCCGTTCAGCGGTCCACTCCAGCCCGGCGTAGACTTCGTCCACCAACAGCCAGGCCCCAACCCGACCTGCGATCTCTGCGATTCGCATCAGTTCGCCCGGCGCGAACAGTCGCCCCGTAGGATTGTTGGGATTGGTCAAAAAAATCAGGCGTGTCCGCTCGTTGACAGCGTTTTGGATCGCATCCAGCGGCAGTTCCCAGCCCCGCGCCTCATCTCTCTGGACCGCCCGAACCCGGGCACCGATTGCCCGAGCGAGCACCTCGGCCTGTGGCCAGCCCGGGCGTTCGACAATCACCTCGTCGCCGCTCTGCACAAGTTGCATGAATGCCAGGTAATTGGCCTCTGCTGCACCTGCCGTGATCAAAACGTCATCTGCATGGCAGATGCTCGTCAACGCCGCCCTTTCCAGCACGCGCTCTCTCAAAGCAGGAAGGCCTTGAAACGACGTGTTGTTCCAGTCCAGCGACAGGTCAGGGTCCAGGTCATCAAGAAACGCGCCCAACTTTGGTGGCTGCGAAAGCGACAGTCCGACCACCACTTCGGGGTTTGCCTCGGTTGTTTCCAGAAGGTACTGAAACAGGGTATGTATTCTGACTTTCATGCAAACTGCCATTCCCAGGACGTGACATGATGAAACCGCAAGGATTCCTGAAAGGCCACCCGGTTTCGCTGATTGTTCTGGATTACGGGTTGTTTCGTGTTCACGCAAATGGGCGCGTCATCGGTATTTGCGGCTTTCTGATCCGGACGAGCAAGAACGAACAAGTACTTGTAGACACGGGATTTCCTGAAAAATATGCGCAGGATTGCCAAGCCGCCAGTGCCGAGGATCGCCTGTGCGAATTCGGCGAGGTGCTGCAATGCACGGCGCACAACCTTGCCAAGGCCCAGTTGGAACTGGCCGGGAGTTCGCTGGATCACGTCAACCTGATGATCCAGACCCACACGCATATCGACCATGTCGGAGCGATGGACGCCTGCCCGCAGGCCCCGATTCTGATATCACGCGCGGAACGCGACCTCCCGAGACCGCTCTATTGGGGTGACAAGCGTCCCATCAACTGGCCGGACCGCAAGTATCTCCTGGTGGACGAGGATCTTCGGATCGGCCCGGGCTTTGAGGTATTCCATGTTCCCGGGCACGCACCGGGGCAACTGGCGCTGATGATCGAGTTGCCGGTCACGGGACCGGTCTTGCTGACGTCGGATGCAATTTCGCGCCCCGCGGAGATAGACGAAAAATTCGCCGGGTCGTGGAACGAGAACCTCGCCTTGCGTCACGGCGAACGATTGATGAGACTGGCCCGAGAGAAAGATGCATTTGTCATTTTCGGCCACTGCCCTGATCAATGGAAGAGCCTGAGGAAAGCCCCCGATTGCTATGAGTGAACGGTTGGGTTGACGCGCACCCGGCCCGGTTCCGGAATGATCACCCACGCGAACAAGATGACGCTCCAGACCGGCAACCGGCATCGCCTTAGCCGGGGCGGCCGCGGGGCCTGCCCCGGAGCACCGACCTCGGCCATCACCGCAATACCATCAACGTCCTTCACTGTCTGTTTCGAAACGCACATCCAAGGTTGCGTGACGGCATGTTAACCATTTCGTAAACACTGTGATCATAGTGTTAACCGTTCAAGGTCCCATAACCAGATTTTCGGGCGCATGTCATGCCTGCAGACCAACACCCAGACAGACCGAATGACAGCTTGGAGGTTTCTTCAAGTTCCTTCGCCAATGACGACGCCGTGGCGCAGATGTTTGCAGAGGCCGGATCTCCCCCCCCGTTTGTGCTTTGGACGCCCAAAACGGACATGGTCGAAAACAAGTTGATCCGACGCTTTATCAGCCATTGCCGAACGCTTGAGAATTCCGACGGGACCCTTCCCGCAGACAAGACGAACCTCGACCAATTCGGCGCCATGAAAGAATGGCTGATGTTGTTGACGCCAATCGAAGATGGCCAGTTCTTTCGCTACGACCATTATGGAGCGGGCATTTCGCGCGTTTACGGAAAGGACATGGGCGGTGCGTCGACACGGGATTTCCCCGGTCACATCAGCGCTTTCTTCAACTCGGTTTACCTGGCGGTCACAAAACGCCGCGAGCGGGTTCTGACGATTCACCAACCGCCAAAACAGGTCTTTGTCTCGACGTGGTGGCGGATGATCATGCCGGTGACCAATTCGGACGGGGAAATCGCGCACATCATCGCGCTGAACACGCCGGAGCACGAATTGCGGCCTGGACTCGAGATACTGCCAGTGCCGGTCCTGATCATGGATGCTGATCGTGTTGTCCGATATGCCAACAAGGAAGCGCGTCAGTTTTTTGACAATGGCTCCTACGGGCCGTGGTCGCGCCGGCTGTTCGAGTATTCCGGACTCGATCTGGAGATTACCGAGAGCCCCGAAGAAATATTGGACCACGGCATGGCCCAGACCAGTCTTTGCCGCCATGTCAAACACCAGCGCATCGGGCAGTTCGCCGCAACGATCAGCGCCGCGCTGCATCATGACACGGCCTTCTATGTCATATTACTGCAGCCTTTGCCCCGATAGCCGGTGGCGCCCCTCCGCTATCCCGTTCGTTCACGACCTCAGCGCACAACGTAGACCGAACACTGCGAATGATTTATCACGCGCGTCGCATTCGGGCCAAGAAGGAAATCCTTCACGTCCGGTTTATGCGCCCCGATGACAATCAGGTCACTGCCAGCCTTGTTCGCGACATTCAGGATTTCCCTGTAAGCCGTACCCGTTGCAACGACGTGCCGAACAGACTTGTTCCGCTCTTCACCCAGCGTGGCCAGGCACAGGTCTTCGAGGTGTTTGCGTGCTTCTTTCTCCGCTTGCTCATGAAATCCGGGCTCAAAGAAACCGGCAACAAGGCTCTTGCCGAAATCCGGCAGGACCGTGATGACATCGAGTTGAGCACCCTCAAGGTCGGCCAGTCGAACGGCCTGTTTCAATACCGGGTTGTCAGTGGGGCCGTCGTTGATATCGACGGCGCAAAGGACGGACTTGATCATGCGGGTTCTCCTTGGCGGGACGCTCGGGCGCTTTGAAGAAAGGCGACCAGACCCAGAAGGATCAGCGCCGGGATAAAGATCAGCTCTTTGGGCATCTGGTCTGCGGGCACCTGAACCGACGCGATCTGCACCGGTGTGTCGGCGTAGAAATCAAAGCTCTCGAGATCCGAGGATATTGGCGAACCGAACATCGGTTCCTCGAGCTTTGACACGCCATCTTCCTCGAGAATCATGAAACCCATCGCGTCCAGGCGTTCCTGTCCACTGGTTTCCGGGCCGACCGCCAGAAGCAGGGTGGTTTCCTTGGGTTCGCCCGTATCGAAGTCCGGACCACTGACGATCATGCGCAATTCACCGCCCGTCTTGGCCGTTTCCAACCGCTCGACCAGGGTCGCCGGATCGATCTGCTGGAACGGAGGCTGCAGTCGGTTCATGAAAAAGTCCGGTCGGAACAAGGCAAAGGCAATCAGGATCAGTGCGACGCTTTCATAGATGCGGTTCTTTGTAATGAACCAACCCATCGTGCCGGCAGTAAACACGAGAATAGCGATTGTTGCCGTTATGAAGACGAGTATGCCCTGCACCCACCCAACATCTATCAAAAGCAGGTCGGTGTTGAAGATGAACACGAAGGGCAGCGCAACGGTCCGCAGGCTGTAGAAGAACGCCGTGAAGCCGGTGCGAATTGCATCGCCACCCGACACCGCCGCCGCGGCAAAGCTGGCGAGTCCCACGGGAGGCGTAACATCTGCCATGATCCCGAAATAGAAGACAAAGAGATGCACGGCGATCAGCGGAACAATCAACCCGGACTGCGCGCCGAGTTCCACGACGACACCGGCCATAAGGGAGCTGACAACGATGTAGTTTGCGGTAGTCGGCAGGCCCATGCCCAGTATCAGGCTGAGCAGACCGACCATCACCAGCATCAGGATCAGGTTGCCGCCAGACAGGAACTCGACCAGATCGGCCATGACCTGCCCTACCCCGGTCAGCGTGACGGTTCCCACGATCACACCGGCGGTCGCGGTCGCCAGCGCGATGCCGATCATGTTGCGCGCGCCATCGATCAACCCCTGCCACAGATCGGCAACACCTTCCATGAACGTGGCGGACATGTTGGTTTGACCACGGAAAATCGCCTTGAGCGGTTTCTGGGTCAGAAGGATGACAAACAGAAGCGCTGTTGCCCAAAAGGCCGACAGACCCGGCGATTTCTGTTCGATCATCAGGAAGTAGACAAGAACGATGATCGGGAGCAGGTAGTAGAGGCCGGCGCGGTAGATCTCGCCCACAACCGGCAGTTCCACATCCTCGGCGTTGGGATCGTCCGGCACCAGGTCCTCGGTACCCGAAGCCAACCAGAGCAGCACCATGTAAGCAACAAAGACAAGCGCCGACAGCACGATGCCTGACGCTCCGGGCATCATCGCGATGATCGCCTTGACCGGGTATTGAACGCCATAACAAAGCGCCGCGAACCCGACGAAGAAGGCGGCCATGCCACCGATGGTCTTGCCCATCGACACGACGCGGTTGCCCAGGGTCGGCATGTTCCGTTTCACCGCTTCCAGATGCACGATGTAGACCAGCGCGATGTAGGAGATCGCCGCAGGCAGGAAGGCGTGTGTAATCACCTCGACGTAGGATATGCCGACATACTCCACCATCAGGAAGGCAGCCGCCCCC
>CAYGNE010000008.1:16686-50901 GCA_964351155.1 uncultured Rhodobacterales bacterium
TCTGACCGTTGACCGATGATGCAACCTCGACCGCGCCAGCCTTTTCGCTGGAGAACCCGACCCGTTTCATCAGTGGAATTGTGAATGTGCCGGTGGTGACCACATTGGCAATGGAGGAACCTGAAATCAGACCCGTCGCGGCAGAGCCGACCACAGCCGCCTTGGCCGGCCCACCGCGCAGGTGGCCAAGTGCACCAAAGGCCATCTTGATGAAGTAGTTCCCGGCGCCCGCCTTGTCGAGCAGCGCACCAAAGAGAACGAACAGGAAGACGAACTTTGTCGACACGCCCAGCGCGATGCCAAAGACGCCTTCGGAGGTGATCCACATATGGCTCATCGCCTTTTGCAGGCTGGCGCCCTTCCAGCGGATGACATCGGGCACCCATTCGGATGAGCCAAAGAAGACATAGAGCAGGAAAATCGTGGCGATGATCGCCATCGCCGGACCGAGCGCTCTGCGCGCACCTTCGAACAGCAGAATCAGACCAACCAGCGCAAACCACTTGTCGGTGTCATCGGCGAGACCGCCGGATTTCACGATTTTTTCGTAAAAGAAGTATCCGTACATGGAAATGAATGCGCCGAGCACACCCATGATCCAATCCTGGATCGGTATGTAGTTTCTTGGCGATGATTTCAGTGCCGGGTAAGCCATGAAAGCCAGGAAGAGCCCAAAGGCCAGGTGAATCGAACGGTCATTGTTGATAATCGCACCCGGCAGCAGGAGGTTGGACAGCGGCGAGGCAAGGATGACCTGAAAGATCGACCAGACGACAGCGACAATGGCGAGAAACGTGCCGACAGATCCGCCCGGATCGCGGGCACCCGCGTCACTTGAAGCGACCAGTTCCTGAAGTTCTTCTTCACTCAATGGGCCTTTGCCCGGCGTGTCTTGGGCCATTGTTCACTCTCCCTGATCGCTGCGTTTGCGCAGTTTCTTGTATTATTCAGTCAAATGCTGACCGGGGACGCCACCACGCCCCCGGTTGCCCGGGCCGGGTTATTCGATCCAGCCCTTTTCCTTGTAATACTTGGCTGCGCCGGGATGCAGCGGTGCCGAGAGACCGGCACTGGCCATTTCCTCGGGTTTGAGGTTTGCAAAGGCCGGGTGCAGCTTTTTGAAGTCTTCGAAGTTGTCAAACACTGATGCAACGACCGCGTAGACCGCTTCGTCGGAAACGGCCGCCGATGTCACAAACGTCGCGCCGACACCAAAGGTGGTGACGTCTTCATCCGTGCCGCGATACATCCCGCCGGGAATCGTGGCCTTCCGATAGTAGCTGTTGTCGGCGATCAACTTGTCGATTGCTTCCCCGGTGACGTTGACAAGCACGCTGTCACACGCGGTCGAGGCTTCCTGGATCGAGCCCGACGGGTGACCAACGGTATAGATCATCGCGTCGATCTGGTTGTCGCAAAGCGCCGCGGCCTGTTCGGCAGCCTTCAGTTCGGATGCCAGCGCAAGGTCGCCCAGCGTCCAGCCCATGGCGGCCAGAACGACTTCGGTTGTTCCACGCGCGCCCGAGCCCGGGTTTCCGATATTCACGCGTTTGCCTTTGAGGTCTTCGAATGCCTTGATCCCCGCATCGGCACGAGCCACCACCGTGAAGGGTTCCGGATGAACCGAGAACACCGCGCGCAGGTCTTCGAACGGGCCGTCAGCCTCGAAGTTTTCGGAAGAGCCGTTGTAGGCATGGAACTGCCAGTCGGACTGGGCCACCCCGAACTCCAGTTCGCCGGCCCGGATCGTCTTGATGTTATAGACCGATCCGCCGGTCGACTCCACGGAACAGCGAATGCCGTGTTCCTTGCGGCCCTTGTTCACGAGGCGGCAGATCGCACCGCCGGTCGGGTAGTAGACACCCGTCACACCGCCAGTGCCGATGGTGATGAACTCTTCGGCCATTGCAGCCGGTGCCATGAATGCCGCCGTAAGCAACGCGCTCAGCGTCAGCTTGGATTGGTGTTTCATCAAAAATCTCCCGTTGTCGTTTCTTTCCGCGTCGGACTGGGGAAATGTGGATGTCGAATACCGGCGCTGCGGTTGCCGCCGGAATTTCACAATCTATCAGTTATTTATCCACGATGATTTGCCCCCCGAAGACTTGCAGCGTTCCACCACGCCGAAGAGTTGTCAAGAGTGACGCGCTTCGCGTGCCCGGCTGATCCGTTCCGCCCGCGCGTTGCGATGTGTCTTGGGGCTGCGGGTTGGTTCCAGTCGATCGCACCAGCGGAATCAGAGCGTCATCGCGTCGAGCTCCGACAAAATCTCCTGCGTGTGCTCACCGCGAACCGGCACATGTGGCGGTGACCAGTCCGGTTGATGCGCAAACCGGGGCGCCGGGGCTGCCTGCAGGGTGCCTTCCACCAACCGCCATGCGCGACGGGCCTGATTGATCGGATGTTCGAGCGACTGTTCCGGCGTCAGCACCGGTGCCACACAGGCATCAGTTCCGGAAAACACCGCGTCCCATTCCGATTGTGTGCGTTCTGAAAAAATGGCCGCCAGCCGATCACCCAGTTCGGGCCACCGCCGTTTGTCAAACTGATCGGCAAAGTCGGAATCTTCCGAAAGGCCCAGTTTCTGCAGAAAAACCGAATAGAATTTGGGTTCAAGGCACTGAACGCTCATGTACCGACCATCAGCGGTTGCGTAGGTTCGACTCCAATGCGGTCCATCCAGAAGACTTTGGCCGCGCCTCGAACTGAACCCGCCCGATTGTGCCAGCGTCATCAGCAAATTCATCATGTTCGCGGACCCGTCATATATCGCTGCGTCCACGACGGTGCCCTGTCCGTTCGCCCGGGCATTCAAAAGACCAGCCAGCATGCCAACAACCAGATACATCGCCCCGCCGCCGATATCGCCGATCAGTGTCGGCGGGGCGGTCGGCGGCTGATCCGGGGGCGAGGCATGCCAGAGCGCACCGGAAAGACCAATGTAGTTCATGTCGTGGCCGGCCCGATCGGACAGTGGCCCCTCCTGCCCCCAACCCGTCATGCGACCATAAACGAGCGCCGGGTTGACAGCGTGACAGTCCGCCGGCCCGATACCCAGACGTTCCATTACTCCGGGGCGAAACCCCTCGATAATTCCGTCTGACGTCTTTACCAGCTTCAGCAGCCGGTCACGTCCCTCACCGGACTTCAGATCCAATACGACGGAACGTTTACCGCGATCCAGCACCGGGCGGTCGGGCATGCCCGGCGCCGCATTTTGCCCGGGTCGGTGCACAACAATGACATCCGCCCCCAGGTCCGCAAGCATCATGCCAGCAAAAGGCGCAGGACCCAGCCCTTCGATTTCAACGATCCGGATACCATTCAGCATTCTTGGACAATCCCCCCTTGGCTTTTGTATTGTTTCCGAGGGTCATTGCCCAGCCCCCGCCCGGCTGTGAACAAAGCCGCAACACGTTGTCAAGTTAGGATTTTCGGACTGGAAAAAAACCGGAAACTAGTTCAGAGATGTGAGGTCAGGCCAAGAGATTGCCCGCGCCCCACTGTCGGAACCGACGTTCTGTATGGCGGTGTTACCGGATCAGTTTCCTTCACTGGCTAAGACTGTTTAGATGGTTGATTAATGTGTGACCTTTCAAAGATGCCGAAAGGTCGGGAAAGAATTGAGATGAACTTTCGCACGGCGCGAAACAGCCCAGAATGCCATTCCCGGACCCGCTCCGGGCGACTGTTGGCAACGGCACTGACCTGCATGTGTCTCGGGAGTGGGCAAACGGTTCAGGCAAACGAACCCTACCTCTTTGATGCAACAGCGGACACGGTGTTCGACATTATTCGCGAGACCGATCCTTCGACATTTGTCTGTCTGAACTACGAAGGCCGCACCACGCGGCAGATGTGGGACAAACGCAAGGATGATGAATTCGACCTCGATGTGTTCCTGTTCACGGCGCATTTCACCGACATGCCGCCGATCGACATCATTCTGAACCCTGAATTCGAGACACCGGATGCCGCCCGGGCCGAGGCGGACCGCTATGGTTATCGGCTGGGTCAACTGCCGCTGGTATTCCGTCACGGCATTCGCCAATTCGGCATTCACATGGGTGACAAGGGGTTTCACGCCGGAACCGGCAAGGTATTCGTGTACAGCGGGATGAGCGATCGGCGCATCTCGGAAAACCATCTGGAAGAGTCACTGTTGCACGAGGGTGTACATGCATCGCTGGACGCGCAGTACCGACTTTCGCCGCAATGGGTAGCCGCCCAGCAACAGGACGGTGCGTTTATGACGCGCTATGCGGCCCGTTCTCCGGAACGCGAAGACCTGGCAGAAACCGCGCTGTTCGCCTTTGCGTTGCTGCGCCACCCAGGTCGCATTCCGCCCGTTGACAGCCAGGCCATTCTTCGGACGGTTCCCGCCAGGATTGCTGTGATCGATCAGATACTGAGCGAAACCCCGATTGTGGGTACCCCGCCAGCCCCCCCCGACGGGTGCCAATAAGGCGCCGCGTATTTCAAGAGTTGCACAATATCGAAGAAACCGCGGCACGATCATTGAAGTGCCGCAACAATATTTGAAGACCAGGAGACCAAGATGACAAGAACAATTGCACAAATCGACACCGAAGGTGGTCAGGACGAACTGCGTCGCGACGATTACTTCCCGACCCTGCTCTATTCCACGAAGTTGCACGACGCCGAGGATATGAACAAAGAAATCCTGGCCGCGATCTTTGAGGAACGTGAAAGAGACTCCAAAGGAATTGAACGTTCCAACTACCGTTCGCTCGGAGGATGGCACAGCCACAACAATCTGCACAAGGATCCGAAATTCAGCCGGCTGACCAAGCGGGTGAACACCATGCTGACAGGCGTCAGCGAAAACCTTGGGTATGATACGAAGAAGCATCTTCGCGTGTCCACGATGTGGTCGATCACGAATCCGCCACTGAGCTCGAACCGGGCGCACATTCATCCGGGCGCCTTGTGGAGCGGCGTTTACTACGTGCAGGCACCTGAAGGTGCCGGCGCTATTGATTTTGTTGACCCGCGTGTGGTCACGATCATGAACGGGGCGTCCTACATCCCCAACAAACGGCGCAAGACCGAGTGCTGGACCAAGGTCAAGGTCAAACCGGTCGCGGGCAAGATGTTGTTCTTTCCCAGCTGGCTTTACCATGCGGTTGAGCCCAACATGGCCGAGGGTGACGGCAACGACGCGGAACGCGTCATCATCAGTTTCAACATCAACCAGCTGAAGAAGCCGACCCAAAAGTAGGATTGAATCCTTTTTGAGGAGACCGTCGCGAACATCACCGCGGCGGTCCATTTCGGTTCTGACTCCGTGTCGGTGCAGCTTGATGCTTTTGATGACGCTGCGAGACAACGCGCAGTGGATCGATGTGCGCGCCACCATACATCTGGCGTTTCAGCGTCTTCAGCCGATTGATCCGGCCTGCAGGGCCATGGTTCCTGCGGCGCGGCTACAAGATTGAACCACTCCTGCGGCCCGTCGGGACTCTTTCATGACAACACCACCTGGACTGGCGCGGGACTGAAGTCCTGATCCCAGGGACGAGACCTTCAGAACTCAATCTGTACTAGCCGATGATTTCAGGATCTCTTCTTCGGTTCGCTGCCAAAGTTCGAATGCGATCGGGTTTGAACGCTCCTCCAGTATATGGCCAACAAGGCCGATGGAGCGCGCCATCACGCCAAGACCACGCGTGATTTGCCAAGGGAACCCCATCTCTGCACATATCGCACCGAGCGCGCCGGTGGCATTGATCGGCAAGGCTTTTCTTCGTCCTGCCACAACTTCAATTTCGCGCATTAACGCGATGTATTCCCCCGAGAAACCATTTTCTTCGGCCAACTGGAAGAGCCGCGGCGTTCGAGGGTCAATCGGTTTGTGGACCGGGTGGCCGAGGCCCGGAATGATCTCATTTGCTTGCTGGTACCGGGCAAAGGTTTTTTCTGCGCACTCGGCCAGGTTTACTCCGGTCCCGAGATCCGCTTCCGGCAGCGCCTCGTAGAGCATTTTGGCTGCACCCTCCATCGAGCCGACAAAGACGCTGCCAAGTCCACAGAGTCCGGCAGCGACAGCGGCCTGCAGGGATTCGGGTGCACCAAGATAGGTCATCCGTGCGACTATCGCGGATGGCGTGATGCCGTGCTCTACCAGAGTGATGACAACCGCATTGAACAAACGCGACTCTTCTGGCGTCGGCTGCCGGTTCTTGAGCAGCAGAAAGGCAAGATCGCCAAGGTTCATGTGGCCAAGGATTTCCGAAGGGAGGTCCAGTCCCCGCACAGTGATCCGATCGGCAGTGCTCCAACCGATGTCGGAGGTCAGAACGTCTATTCGTTTGGGCATGTTGGGACACTCCTTTTGATGTCACATGGGATCCCAGCTGAAAACGTCCGCCGAGACGTCCAGAGGGACAAAGCTTTGCGCAAGAGCTGGTATCGCGTGTTCCGCGATCGAGGTCTCGGTCCACCCGTCACCGCGATGAACCGAGCGGACGGGGCGTATCTGGTTCATGAGAAAAATCTCGTTGTTCCTGACCGAGAATATTTGCCCGGAGATGTCCCGGCTGCCATCGGAGACCAGATAATTCACCAGCGGAGCAATTTTTTCGGGTTTCATCTTGCGCAGCTTTGCAACGCGGGCTTCCTGCTCGGGATTGTCCACCTTGATGTTGGATGTCATTCGGCTCCATGCGAATGGAGCGACACAGTTCGACCGCACATTCCAGCGCTGCATGTCGAGCGCGATGGATTTCGACAGGGCAACGATGCCGAGTTTGGCGGCGGCGTAGTTGGCCTGAGCCCGGTTTCCGATCAATCCGGACGTTGATGTCATGTGAACAAGCGAGCCGGCGTTCTGTTTGCGGAATACCGGCGCGGCCGCCCGACTGGTGTTGAAACTGCCGTACAAGTGCACTTTGACGACCGCATCAAAATCTTCCGGAGTCATCTTGTGAAAGAACCTGTCGCGCAAGATGCCCGCGTTGTTCACCACCGCGTCCAGCCGGCCGAAATGATCAACCGCCGTGGCCACCATGGATTCCGCGCCGGTGTAGTCGGCAACACTGTCCGTATTGGCAACGGCTGTTCCTCCGTCGGCCCGGATTTCCTGAACCACGGCATCTGCTGCGGTGCTGTCTTCGCTTTCACCCGAAAGCGTTGCTCCGATGTCGTTCACAACGACCGATGCGCCCGCACGCGCCGCCGAATGTGCGAGCACCCGTCCGATACCGGTTCCCGCTCCCGTGACCAAGACGACTTTTCCATTCAGCATTGGCCTTCCCCTCTAACCCGCTCCTGGTGTGAACACTCCACTCAGGACTTCGGTGCCGTCATCACGCGTGACCCGGACGTCGAATGTCTCAGGCGTCCGCTCGCTTGCTTCGCCCGACGCCGTGATCGTCTCGCCCACTCGCGCCGGTGCCATAAAACGCAACTCCAGACGTCCGTTGGCGATCAACGCCGGATCCGTGCGCTCGATGGCTTCCGTCAAGAGATTGAGCATCAACGACCCGTGAATGATCGGCGCTCCGAACGATGTTCCGGCCGCAAACGCGGCGTCGAAATGCAACGGGTTGAAGTCGTTCACCAAGGCGCCGTGAGCTCTCACTATCTGCTCCGTCGTCTTCAGCGAAAGCGGCGCAATCACGGTCGATATGCCGAGGTCATGATTCATCATGACGCCCAGATCACGGTGAAGTCACCCGAACACAGGCGGACCCCGCAGACCCTGCCGATCAGTCTGAAGGTGATCCAGTTTCGGTCCCGCCTGACCTCTTTGGTCAGCACCTTGGCGGACACGTCCACGACGTCACCCACCCGTAAAGGGCAATCCGAGAATACGAGCCTCTGCCGCGCATGAATATTGCCCTGCGGTCGCGGTTGGGCAGACCGGATAAACCCTTCAACAAGCGCCGAGACCACAAGCCCGCGAGGCAGGTCCCGGCCCTGCGGTATTTCTCCAAAGACCAATTGCCAGTTTTCGAGCCGCTCACTGGTTATCTCGACGGAAACCGACGGCAGCGTCTGACGCAGGGTGAAGTCGGCAAACGTCCAAACGTCTGCTGCCTGCATGTGGTCAGTTGCGTCAACCATCGCCCCATCCGCCAGCCTGACATGACGACGCCTGGGTCATTGGACTACAACCTCTACCGTGGCGCGGCCATTGATGATCTGTTTTGTCCGGGTCGCCCGTTCGTAAATGCCAGGCAGACGTTCATCGCGGCAACGCCGTTTCACCGCGTTGTCCGCCATGTAACCGTCGCCGCCCAACTGCCTCTGCTCAGTTACATGGCGCGCGGCGACGACGACAATGCGCCGCGCACCGGTCGCCTGGCCGGACAGGTGGATGCAACCACGGTCGGGAACCCGCATCGCGGTCGCAAATGCCTTGTTCAACTGTTCCGTCATACCGATGACAGCGCCTGGCGGCAGGCGCAGGTCACCCAGAACAACGTCACCGGTGCGCGTTCGCCGCTGGCCCATCTTCCTGTCGGGTTTGCCACGATGAATGCCCGGCGTTTTGGCGGGTGGCAACCGCTCGCGCGCAAGGCGCATTGCGGACCCGTTCAGCTGATCGAAGACGCCATTGTCGATCCCGGGTTTCATCACGGTGCTTCTCCAATGCGCTGCCGGCACCCCGGGAGTTCCGGACGAATGCCCACGTGATGAAGACACTTGCAGCACCAACGGAACACGCTATCGCTCCTCGATCTCAATGAGCGCATCCAGCACTCGAATGCCTTGCCCCTTTGGCATCGCAACTACCGGATTGAGGTCGATCGACAAAAGCCGATCCTCGGCTGCGGCAGCAAAGTGCGACAGTTTTGACAGGCACTCGGCGAGCGCAGCAATGTCTGACGGTGGCGCTCCACGTGCCCCGCGAAGGATCGGAGCCGCCTTGGTGGAAAGGATCATGTCTTGAGCGGTGGACACGTCAAACGGACATTTGCGAAGTGCCACATCGCCCAGAACTTCGACGAAGATCCCGCCCAAACCGAATGCAGCGACTGGCCCGAACGCAGGGTCACGCTTGATGCCCATGAAACACTCGACACCGCCCAAACACTGCTCTGCGACCAGGACGCCATCAACGACCGCGCCCTTTGCATTGGTGACCGCTGCATCTTCAAGGCTGGTATAGGCAGCACGCGCTTCGTCGGCCGACGCGATATGCAAACGTACACCGCCGATTTCGGACTTGTGCTGAATATCCGCAGACAGGATCTTGATGACGACGGGAAATCCGATCTCCGTTGCTGCGATGGCCGCGGCCTCGGGGCTGTCGGCGACGATCTCGCGTGGGAAAGGAATGCCCACCGACCCCAGTATGTGTTTCGCTATCGCTTCATTGGGCGTGCGGGAGGGCAGTGTGACAGTACCGGGATCAGGCCCGCGGGTTTCTGGGGCAGCCCGCAGAAACGCATCCGCACACCGGCATACCGCGTCGATGGCGCGCACGGCCCGGACCGGATCAGCGAAGACGCTGATGCCCGCCGCGTCGTAGCGCCGTAGAACCTCTGCATCCCCAAGAGCGCAAACGGTGACAAGCCTGTCCGGATGATCCCGCAAAAGCCGTGTCATCGTCTCGATGATCGGCTCTGCCATGTGCGGGCTTCCCGCAACATAGGTCAAAAAGCAAAGGACGGCGCCATAGCCTCCGCGCTCCAGCGCGGCGCGCATGAAGTCCTCAAGAAGGCCCAGATCGTTGACGGCCTGCGCCGTGCAATCCAGAGGATTCCTCGCCGCGGAAAACGGCAAGCGTTTCTTCAGTGCATCCTGTGCATCCTCCGGCATCGGAGGAAGCGGCAGGCCAAGTCGCTCGGCCTCATCGCTGGCCACGATCCCTGCGCCGCCGCTTACGGTGACGACTCCAAGACTTCGCACTTTCGGAAACACTTTCTTGGACGCCAGATAGGCAATGTCCATCATTGAATCGAGATCCTGGACCAGGATTGCTCCGCTGTCTTCCAGGACAGCCTTTGCCGTTGCATGATCGCCGGCCAATGACGCGGTGTGCGACGTGGCCGCCTTTGCACCCAAGGCAGAGCTGCCCGCCTTGAGGATGATGACAGGCTTTCCCGCAACCCGTGCAAGATTCAGCCCCCGCAAAAGCTGTGGTCCATTGTTGATCGCTTCGAGATACGCACAAATCACGTCGGTTTCGGGATGCCCGGTCATCCAGACGATGGCATCGGCCACGGTCAGATCGGCCTCGTTCCCGGTTGCGACAAAGACTGATGTCCCCATCAGGCGTGAATTCGCCAGAACACTCAGATGCGCCCCGAACGCGCCCGACTGACTTGCGATCCCGATATTGCCCGGCAAGGGCAGCGCAGCGTCGAACGCAGAGGAAAACGTACCGAAATAACCGGTCTGGGTGTTATAGACACCAAGTGTATTCGGCCCCAGCAAACGCATGCCGTAGCGTTGCGCAATATCCAGAATATTGTTCTGAGCCGCACGGCCATCCGGGCCCGTTTCCGAAAAACCTGCCGAAAACAGCGTCACGGTCCGACATCCCCGTTGCCCCAACTCCTCAAGTGCTCCCGCTACAGCCTTCGCCGGAACCGCGACCAAGGCTGCATCGGGAGCCTCGGGTAACGCGGCGATGTCCGGCAAGCACCGGAGGCCTTGAATGGTTTCGCGTCCCGGGTTCACCGGATAGATGCGCCCCGGATAACCCGCTCTGAGCATCGATGCGACGGGTCTGCCCCCGATACGCGCGATGTCGTCCGATGCGCCTATGACGGCAACGCTTTGCGGTGCGAGGACGCCTTCAAGTAGGTTGGGCGCATTGCTCACCTTGTACCTCCGCCCGGTTCGAATTCGCCACTGGCAGAACGCGGAATCGTCTCGGCGAAATGGCAAGCGGCGAGACGGCCGGCATCCAGTTCGCGCAGTTCGGGCCGATCTTCGCGGCATCGCGCTTGCACAAAAGGGCATCTGGTGTGAAAGGCGCAACCAGTGGGAAGATTGACCGGGCTGGGAACGTCGCCCTCCAGCCGCATGCGACTGCTGGGACGGTCCAAATCGCGCGATGGAATGGCCGAAATCAGTGCCATCGTATAGGGATGCAGCGGTGCGTCGAAGAGCGCTTTTGCGCCGGCTCGCTCGACGATGCGGCCAAGATACATAACGATGACATCATCCGAGATGTGGCGCACCACGGACAGATCGTGGGAAATGAACAGCATTGCAAAGCCGCGGTCCTTTTGCAGGCGCGCCAACAGGTTCAGGACCTGCGCCTGAATTGCCACGTCCAATGCCGATACAGCTTCGTCGCAAACAAGGACTTGCGGATCCGGAGCCAGCGCACGCGCAATGCCCAGACGCTGGCGCTGACCGCCGGAGAACTGGTGCGGAAACAGGCTTCCGTGTTCGGGCGAAAGGCCGACCTGTACAAGCAGCTCATCAACCCGCGAACGGCGTTCGGCACGCGTGCCGACGCCCAGAATGTCCAGCGGCTCTGCAATTAAGTCAGCCGCGGTGAGACGAGGATTGAGCGACGAGAACGGATCCTGAAAGACGATCTGGATCTTGCTCCGCATTGCCCGAAGCTCGGCACCCTTGAGCTTGAGAATGTCCTGATCTTCGAAGACCACGCGCCCGCCCTGCGCCTCGATCAGGCGCATGGCGGCCAACCCGGTCGTCGACTTTCCGCACCCGGATTCCCCGACCAGTCCCAACGTTGCCGCGGGCTCCAGATCAAAGCTGACATCCTGAACGGCCTTGACGATCCGGGCCTTGCGCAACAGTCCCCCGTGACGGCCAAATTCCACAGTCAGGTTCCGAACGCTGAACACGCTCATGTCGCTGCCTCGGCCAACCAGCATTTCACGGAACGTCCCTCGGCCAGCGCAACATCAGGGGGCATCGCGCTGCACCTGTCCATGGCTTTCGCGCAACGGGGGGCAAAGGGGCAGCCCTTGGGCAGTTGCGTGAGACTCGGGACTGTGCCCGCCACTTCCGGCAACGCGCCGCGGACATGGCTTGCGGCATTGGCGATGTCGGGAACACAGGCCAGCAGGCCTTCGGTATAGGGGTGTTTCGGGTTCGTGATGACGTCGCGAACGCTGCCGCGCTCGATACAATGGCCGGCATACATGACCACGACCCGATCCGCCATTTCGGCCACGGCACCAAAATCGTGCGTGATCAGGATCATCGCGCTGGACTTCGGGCGAATGTCCTTCAGCAGATCGAAGATCTGCGCCTGAACTGTGACGTCCAACGCGGTCGTCGGTTCATCCGCAATCAGAAGTTTCGGCTCGCAGGCCAGCGCGATGGCGATCATCACACGCTGCCGCATCCCGCCCGACAACTCGTGCGGATAGGCATCCAGTTTCTCTCTCGGATCGGGCAACTTCAACTGTTCCAGGATCTCCAGCGCGCGCTCCCGCGCCGCCGGGCGAGACAGGTTCCGGTGCCGGCGCAGGACCTCGCTGACCTGTTCGCCGACCGTATAGACAGGATTGAGCGAGGTCAGCGGTTCCTGGAAGATCATTCCAAGATCGACGCCGCGACGCTTTCGCATCTCGACTTCACTCAGGGCCACGAGATCTTCGTCATCCAGGCGTATCTGACCGGCCTGGATGCGTCCGGCAGGCGGTTTTACCAACCGCATGATTGCCAGGGCCAGAGTGCTCTTGCCGCACCCGGATTCCCCGACGACACCCAGCGTTTCACCGCGCGCCACAGACAGGCTGACATCGTTCAGAACCGTGATCCGGTCGCCAGCCTGCAGATCAAACGTCACCGTCACACCGCGGACGTCCAGAAGTGGCGATTGCAAAGCGTTTTCCATCACCGTTTCCTGAGCTTCGGGTTGAAGGCATCGTTCAACCCGTCGCCGATCAAGGCGATGCAAAGAACAGTGACAAGGATTGCAAGGCCAGGATAGGTCACGGTCCATGCCGCATCCCAGAAGTAATCGCGCGACGCACCGATCATCAGCCCCCAAGTCATCACATCGGGATCTGTGAGACCCAGAAAGCTGAGTGCGGCCTCGAACAGGATGCACACACCGATCAGCAAGGTGATTGAAACGATCAAGGGCGGCATGGCGTTCGGAAGGATGGTGCGGCCCATAATCCGTGCGTCTCCGGCCCCTGCTGCGCGGGTGGCCAAGACAAATTCCTGCCCCTTCAACCGAACGAATTCCGCACGCGTGAGGCGGGCAAGCGGGCACCAGTTCACAATCCCGATTGCGAAGATAACCATCCAGATGCTGGGCGAGAACAGCGTTGTAAGGATCATTGCAAAGACAAGATTTGGCAGAACCAGAAAGAACTCGGTCACGCGCATCAGCGCGTCGTCGACAAAACCACCGAAATAGCCTGCCAATGCCCCGATCGCGATACCGATGACCATGGTCAGCGCCGTTGCCGCAAGGCCGATCAGAAGAGTCGCGCGGGCACCGTGGATCAACGCAGTGAACACGTCGCGGCCCAGAAAGTCTGTGCCAAGCCATGCCTCGGCCCCTGGCGGCAGGAGCGGCGCGTTGACCATCTCAAAAGGATTGCTGGCAACCAGGTATGGTCCAATGAGCCCGGCGATGACGATACCGATCAGAACAACCAACGCGCCCAACGCGGGACGGTTGGCTGCAAAGGCCTGCCATGTCTTGCGCCAGGACGGCTCGGGCGCAGGCGCGGTCGGGACCTGTGCGTCAGCGGGCATGAGAACGCCCTCCGATCCGCGGGTCGATCAGGCGATAGGTCAGATCGGTGAGAATATTGGCGAAGATCACCATACCCGCCGACATCAGCAAAACGCCCAGCATGACCGGATAGTCGCGCCGCAGGACGCTTTCGAAGAGCAGCGGTCCGATGCCGGGCAGGGAAAACACGGTCTCGACCAGAACCGCACCGGACAGGATTTGCCCAAGCTGCAGACCGATCATCGTTACGATTGGAATGGCTGCGTTTCGCAGTGCGTGTTTGTAGATCACGGATGCGCGCGTCAGTCCTTTGGCCTCGGCAGTGCGAATGTAGTCCGCGTTCAAGACTTCCAGCATGGAGGCGCGCGACAGTCGGCTGATCGAGGCGAGAAAGAGGCCCGCCAAGGTCACGGCAGGCAGGACAAGGTGATAGGCGACGTCCATGGCGTAGGGAATGAGGCCCTGTGGTGGCGGCACGCTGGTCAATCCGTAGGCCGGAAACAGCGGAAGCCAGGAGGCAAAGGCGATCAGCATCATCATCCCGAACCAGAAGGTCGGCGTGGCATAGCCGATCAGCGAGATGAGCGTCACCACGTGACTGGCCACGTGGTTGGGGCGCAGCGCCGCCGCTATGCCAAGGGCGATGCCCAGCAGCGAAGACAGAAACAGCGCTGCCAGACCCAGGAGGATGGTTACCGGCAGCGCCTCAAGGATGACTTGCGTAACCGGTTTGTTGAAATGAAACGAATACCCAAGGTCACCCTGAAGAATATTGCCCACATAAGTGACGAGCTGCGTCCCGATGGGCTGATCGAGGCCATAGTCCTCGCGGATCCGCGCGATCACTTCTTCCGAGGCGCCGCCGTCGGCAACAAGCACATCGACGGCATCGCCCGGAGCCAACTGGATAAGCAGGAAATTCAGCACGACCACCGCCAGCAGCAGAGAAAATCCACTGATGATCCGCCCCACTACGCCACCGGTCATGCTGATGTCCCTTCCTCGCGCCGGATACTATTTGGTGGCGTCCGGGTTCCACCACACCTGATCCATTGGGCCGTAAAAGCCCCAGCCCCCGATCGGCATGTTTTCCAGCCGCACGTCACGTATCATTTGCGTCGGCGTTTCGGATATCCAGGTGATCGGCATTTGCGCGCGAATCCGCATGCCCACCTGGTGGTAGAGTTCCTTGCGCTTGGCGTCGTCGGTTTCACTTGCGGCCGCATTGAACAGTTTGTCGACTTCCGGATCGCAATGCCCTGAGGTGTTGGTATAGGCGCGGTTCTTGATGTTATCGCAGACATAGATCCTGCTCACACCCACGGTCGGGTCATGGAAATTGCCCGGCAGCATCAGGGCCAGATCGTAATCCCACGCGCTGACGCGCTTGCCCCAGGAACCGGTGTCGGGCATCTGCTCGCGATTGATCTTGATGCCAACCTGCGCCAGCTGCGGCACGAGGTATTCGCCGACGGTGATGTGGAGATCGCGCCAGATGGAAAGGTGAATCAACGACAGTTCGAACCGGGTGCCGTCAGAACCAGCCGGGTATCCAGCTTCGTCGAGAAGTGTTTTGGCCCGCTCCTGGTCATACTCCAGTGGCGCCACATCGCTCATCCCGTATGGGTTGGAGCTGACAATCGGGCCGGTCGGAACGAATGTTCGCCCGACATGCAGCTTCTCGCTGATGAACGGTCGGTTGATGGCCAGCGAAATCGCCTCGCGCACCCGTTGATCGTCGAGCGGCGGTTTGCGGTTGTTCATGTCCATGGCAAAGATCGAACCGGTCGCGTGGCAGCAGGAATCGACTCTCACATTGGGCAGTTCCTCGTATTTTGCCAGATCGCGATAGGTTGAAAGTGCCGTGCCGGAAGCCAGGTGAAAGTCACCACGCTGAAGACCGACCCGCAATGCGGATTGGTCGCCTACGACCTGGAAAACAACCTGGTCAAGATACGGACCGTCCTGCACCCAGCCTTCGAAAGGCTCAAGCAGGAGATAGGACGGCAATCCGTTGTCGGTCAGCTTGAACGGCCCCGATCCAACAGGGTTGGCATGGCGCGGATGCTTCATGAACTCCTGCCCGTCACCATAAATCGCCTGCGACAAGATCGGCAGGAACCGTGGACTGGTCATGGACCGCAGGATCGCCGGCGACGGGCTGCTGAGTGAGACAACAATTGTCTGGTCATCGGGCGTGTCGATCGCGTCGACCGCCCCGAACATCGCCGGGCCAAAGCGATGGTTGCTGATCGAGTTCTCAAGTGACCATTTCACATCAGCCGAGGTGATCGCCGATCCGTCGTGGAAGGTGGCGTCGGGATGCAGCTTGAAGGTAAAGGAAAGACCGTCCTCGGAGCCCTCCCAGCTCTGCGCAAGGTTTGGCTGTAGCGCCCAATCCTCGTCCATCCGCAAGAGTGTGCCGTAAAGCTGGGCAGAGACCTGACCCACTGCCGCGGCCGGGTGAAGCGGGTTAAGCGAGGGGATCTTGACAGACGCGACTACAGCCTTACCGCCCTTCTCCTGGGCCTGTCCGGTACCCAATCCGACAATCGAAAAGCTTGCCGCAAGCACGATCGCCTGCCCGCACCTTCTTAAGAAATCGAACGGCATTTCAGTGTCCTTTCTGTATTGGTGTTTTGTGGAAAGCCTCGCAATTGGCCTTGACGAAGGGTATGGGTAAGAGCCTATCACAAAGAGAATTTTCGTCGTCAAAGACGTTTTGGAGACTATCAGCGTGCAAGTATCCTGGCCATTCGAACCCACTGGTGCAGCCGCCAAGACCCTGACGGGACAAGCAGATTCCATGCTGCGCCAGGCGATGCGTGTTGGCTACCTTCGGCCTGGAGAGCGGCTGACGATGCGCGGTTTGGCGCAGGATATGGGAATGAGCGTTACCCCGGTCCGCGAAGCGATTCAGAACCTCATATCCGAACATGTCCTGAGCATGCAGTCGCCCAAAACGATCATCGTGCCGCGCATCGACGCCGCGATCTGCTACGAGGTCTTTCAGATCCGCGTTGCGCTTGAAACGCTGGCGGCCGTTGAGGCCATGCCGAACCTTGGGCCGATTGATTTCATCGAATTGCGCGCCATCAACGCCAAACACCGCGATGCGCTGGAAAACCGCGACATCGGCAAGGTTCTTCAGTACAACAATGATTTTCATTTTTCGATCTACCGGCCCGCAGGGATGCCAAGCCTTCTGAACCTGATCGAAACGCAATGGCTGCGCATCGGCCCGACGCTTAACCTGCTGCATCCCAACTATGTTGGCGGCCTGTCCGGCAACGATCATCATGAATTGATCATCCAGGCTCTCGAGGCCGGATCTGCCTCTCGAGTGAGAGAAACGCTGTCCAAGGCTCTGGTGACGGCGCAGGATGAAATCATAAAGCGGTTACCCTCCCGATTGACCGCTTGAGCAATTTTGTTATAACACCATGGCATGACAAATGAGTCAATTGTCCATTAACCGGTAAGTGTCAGTCCGGTGTGCGATCGCGGCGCATCGCTCTGGTCGCCAGGACGTCGGCGACAGGAGGAATTTGGATGACAATGCGGCGCGTTGCGGTTCTGGGGATGTTTCTGGAAAGCAATCGGTTTTCGCAAACCATGGGCGAAGAGCAATTCCGGCAACAGGTGTACTTCTCGGGCGATGAAATTTCAGAGGATGCCCGGTCCGAGTATCCTCGCCTGATGAAAGAATATGTTGGCTTTTACTCGCAGATGGACAGCCTCGGCGGGTGGGAGCCGGTTCCGGTTCTCGTCACAGGATGCGGTGCCGGTGGTGCGGCGGATCACGAATTCTTCCTCGCCACCCTGGCCGAAATCGAAAGGCGACTGGCCGAGGCCGGACCGCTTGACGGTGTCTATATCGGCAACCATGGGGCGATGATCACCACCAAGGAACAGGACGCCGACGGGCTGTTCTATTCCGAAATCCGGAGAATGGTCGGCCCGGATGTCCCAATTGTCGTCACGCTCGATCCGCATGGCAACGTCTCGGAACGCATGATCGAGACAGTGGACATTGCAGTGTCCTACATCACCGATCCGCATGTTGACCATGCCGATCGCGGCGCCGAGGTCGCGCGCCTTCTTCACGAACTTTGGGCGGGGATGAAGCCCCATGTCGTTTCGGTCCGCCTGCCTATCGTGCCGCCCAACGTCGCGACATTCACGGGCTCGGGCGCGTTTGGTGAGATGGTGGACATGGGTCAGGCGCGATTGCGACCCGAGATCGCCAATGTCTCCATTCTCGGTGGTTTTGCTTTCTCGGACACCTGGAAGAATGGACTGACGATCATCGTTACCGGACGAAACGGGGACGCGCATGCCCGCCAGCTTGCCCGGGATCTGGCGGATTACGGATGGGCCAATCGCAAACGGTTCATCTGCGAGGCGGAAGATATAAAAGACGCGGTCGCACGGATCGTCGAAACCGGGCGCGACGCGTCGCTGCCCCCGTCGATCTATTCTGACCTTGGCGACAACTGCGGCGCAGGCGGGCCCGCCTGCACGACGTGGATGCTGGAAGCCGTACACAAGGCCGGCGCAGAGGGCGTTCTGTTCATGAACTTCTGCGATCCACAGCTGGCATCGAAGGCGCATGAGCTTGGTGTCAGCGCGCGGTTCGAGGCCATCTTTTGTGGTGACGACTGGGGCGAGGAGGGCCAGAAAGACTACATTGCAAATGGCGAGGTTCTGGCGCTTTACGACGACACGGTTGTTGGGCGGCATGGTATCGTGAAAGGCAAAACGATCTATCCGGGCCCGATGGCGCTTGTCCAGATCGGTGGGGTGCAGGTTGTGGTCATAAGCCGACGTGTTGTCGGCAACGATCCGATCTTTGCAGAAGTTCTGGGTGTCGATCTTTCCCGGGTGCGCAGCATCGTGGTGAAGGTGCGCAGCTCCTTCCCCGTGGGCTTTGACGAATTCATCAGTTCCGAAAACATACATTTCGTCGACACGCCCGGACGCACCTCGCCGATGCTAAGCCGGATGCCACTCAAGAACATCCCGCGTCCGGTCTATCCCCTCGACAGCGGCTTTTCCTGGACGAATCCGCTTTGACCTTATTGGTCAGGTCAATGATGCGCGCTCGCCTCGCTGGCGCTCAAACCGTCCAAGGCAGCGGCCAAAGCCTCCGCAAACTGCCCTCGTCTGCCGCGTGATACTCTGCGGCACCGGGGGTGAACCGGGGCAGGCAGCTGCGAAAGGCGAAGACTTGCGGCCTGGTTCCACCCAAATCGGAGGCCAATTGGCAAAGCCAAGTCGCGAACAGGGCCGATGGGAAACTGGCCCGGTTATCCCTGGATGTTCGACGCATGGGGCAAGTCGTAGTAGATGCGGCGCGTGTTGAAAGTCGGCGCCACGCGACAATTAGCATCGCCATGGCGGCAAGGACCGTCCTCCCCTCGGTGCCAACACGGTGGGCGCGGGGTCCGTTGCTTGCCGATTGGCGGTCCGATCCAAGATCCGAAATTGTGCTGAAGGGCAGTACCGGGCAGAAGTCATCCAGCGACGAGACAGGGTCATATGGTTGAACCGTTTCGCGCGGACCGCAGGTGGCCCGAAAGCGCGAAACGGGTCGCGTTTCGACAATGTTCTGAATGGGTCCGCCGCCTATAGCCGGCTGAAGGTCCGCGATGCCCGCTTCAGAGGTCAAGAACCTTCACTGCAAAGCGGCGGCACCGGGCCGGGCTTCAGGGTCTCGCCCTCGAAGACGGGTGCAGGCGCCGGTAGACTGACCGGGCCGGCCGGAGTGTCAACAAGCATACGCCGAAGATGCGGATGGGCCGAAAGACCGGCCATGTCATTGACCGACGCGAACGCGATATTCGCCTGCGTCAGCGCCTTTGTCGCCGCTTTCAGATTGCACCGTTCAAAGGCAGACCCGACCACACCGTCTGTCTCGGAGCGATATCTGACCCGCGCGACATTCGTGGCAAACATCGGATTTTTGCCAAGCGCTGCATCACCGATGAAACCACGGCAAAGGTCGCGCCACTCCCGGTCGCTTTGAACCGAGATCAATACAAGATGGTCGTCTTTTGTCTTGAAGACGCCATAGGGCGCGATCGACGGATGGCGCAGGCCCATGCGTTTCGGGGTGTCGCCGTTTTCATGGTTGAGAAGCGGAACCGTCAACCAATCCGCCATTACATCGAACATGGACACAGAGATGTTCGCGCCCTTTCCGTCATGTCCCCGTCGTATCAACGCTTCCAGTATGGCCGAATAGGCAGTCGCGCCCGTGGCAATATCAACGACGGATATTCCGACTCGGGCTGGCTCGGATTCTCCCCCGGTCAAAGAACACAAACCGACCTCGGCCTGGATCAACAGATCATAGGCTTTGCGGTTCGCCATCGGACCCGTGTCCCCATAGCCAGTGATCGAACAGACGATCAAAGACGGGTAAGTCTGCGCAATGTGGGCGCACGAAAACCCCAATCTCTCCAGCGCCCCGGGCTTGAGGTTTTGGACGAAGACATCCGCATCTTGAAGCAGCGATATCAGATGCTGTTTACCGCTGAAGGTTCGAAGATCCAGCGTCAGCGATGATTTGCCACGGTTCAGCCAGACAAAGTAACTCGACTGGCCCTTTGCTGCAGCATCATATCCGCGAGCGAAATCACCACCCGGGCGCTCGATCTTTATGACGTCCGCACCGGCATCGGCAAGCCGGGCTGTCGCGAAAGGCGCTGCAACCGCATGCTCGACGGTCACCACTTTCAGACCGGCCAGGGGGCGTGCCCTGTCCACCGACATCAAAACGACCTCGGCAGGCCGAGAACGTGCTCAGCCAAATACGAAAGTATCAGGTTGGTCGAGATCGGTGCAACCTGGTAGAGGCGCGTTTCCCTGAATTTGCGCTCGATATCGTACTCCGAGGCAAAGCCATAGCCGCCGTGAAATTGAAGGCAAGCATTGGCCGCCTCCCATGACGCCTTGGCGGCAAGGTATTTGGCCATGTTTGCCTCGGCTGCACAGGGTTTGTCATTATCGAAAAGCCGGCAGGCCCTGGACGTCATCAGAGCTGCGGCCTCGATCTCGACATACGCCTCGGCGATCGGAAATTGTACGCCCTGGTTCTGCCCGATGGGCCGCCCAAAGACCTGTCGTTCGGAAACATATTTCGTGACCTTGTCGGTAAACCAACGCCCATCGCCGATGCATTCCGCAGCGATCAGCGTCCGTTCCGCATTCAATCCCGTCAGGATGTATTTGAACCCCCTGCCCTCTTCCCCGATCAGGTTTTCAACCGGGATTTCGAGGTTTTCAAAGAACAACTCATTGGTCTCGTGATTGACCATGTTTCGGATCGGTTTGACGACCATACCGTTTTCCATGGCCGAATTGATATCGACCAGGAATATCGACAATCCTTCCGACTTCTTCTTTACCTGATCAAGAGGTGTCGTGTGGGCGAGCAGGATCATCAGGTCGGAATGCTGTACACGGCTGATCCAGACTTTCTGGCCGTTGATGACGTAGCGATCATTCTTTCGCACTGCGGTAGTCTTGATTTTCGTGGTGTCGGTCCCGGTCGTCGGTTCTGTTACACCCATTGATTGCAGGCGCAATTCGCCGGCAGCAATCTTCGGCAGATAGGCACGTCGCTGTTCTTCCGATCCGTGCCGGACCAGCGTATTCATGTTGTACATCTGCCCGTGACATGCCCCGGAATTGCCGCCGGCCCGATTGATCTCTTCCATGATGACAGCAGCTTCGGACAGACCCAGACCCGACCCCCCGTACGCCTCGGGGATCAGCGCCGCCATCCAACCCGCGCGGGTCAATGCATTCACGAATTCTTTGGGATAGGCCCGTTCCTGGTCGATCCGGCGGTGATACTCTGCCGGAAACTCGGCGCACAACGCCTGCACGGCCGCACGAATGTCGCCAAACTGGTCCTCGATGGTCATTTCCGGTCGGTCCCCTGTCGTCAAGGTGATCAAAAATCTCTGGCCGAATCGATGATACCACATTAATAACCAACTGATGGTTATTAAATCAAACGCCAACACGACCCCTGCCAGCCTGCGCCGCACTCATCGCGGACTGATCCTGTCCGCGATCCAGGCGAAACCCGGAATCTCGCGCGCGGAACTTGCCCGCAGCCACGGGTTTTCGGAAATGGCGGCCACGCGGATCGCGCGAGAGTTGCTCTCTGCCGGGATTATCGAGGAGTTCGATGCGGGTCGCGCAAACCCGCGCAAAAAGACCGTCGGCCGCCCCAAGACCGGGCTGCGGATTGCGCCCGGCGGGCTTTTTGCCGCGGGCATTACCGTTTCAGCCTACCATTCGGAAGTATCGATCTGCGATGCCAACGGACAACTGGTGGCCAGCCGCCAGGTGAAGGACATGCCTCTGGCGGATGTGGTCGGAACCGGTCGGTTCTACGCCGAGGCCTTGCGCGATCTGATTGAAGATACCGGCGTCGACCTGCAGCGCATCGTCGGCATCGGCGTCGCACTCTCGGCGCGGACCGATCCCGAGGCCGGCCGTATTGTGAAATCGGAGTATTTCGGTTGGGACGGCGATGACGGGCGGTTCTGCGAAGAAATCAGGAAGGTTATCGACCTGCCGGTCGAGATCGAGAACATTGCCAATGCGCTCGCCATTGCCGAGATGCGCTTTGGCGAGGCGCGGAACCTGTCGGAGTTCACCTTGATCCACGTCGCTACCTTTGTTGGCGCCAGCGTCGTTTCCGACGGACGACTTGTACGCGGCGTGTCGGGCGTGTCGGGATTGCTCGGTCATTTCCGCGCCGCGGAACGCCCCCTGACTTGCGTCTGCGGCCGTCACGACTGCCTGAACCTGTCAGCCACGGGTTTTGGGCTTCTGTCACGATTGGGCCAGCTCGATCATCAGGGCTTCGACCGTTCGAAGCTGTCTTTCTATGCCTCCGCCATTCTGGCCGCTCTCGGGGATGAGACCACCGCCCCCCTGCTGGGCGAGGCGGGTGCCGGGTTGGCCGCAGCACTGGACGGGGTGATCAAGCTGCTGGGTCCGGAACGGGTGATCCTGAGCGGACACCTGGGCACCAAGGCTGCTTATTTCGATGGCGCAAACAAGGCATTGGCCGAGCATTTCGACACAAGGGACATTCTGGTCCGGGGCACGATCTCATCGGTGGATTCCGCAGCACTCCTGGCGCTGCATGCGTTCTGCTATCTCGACCGGTTGGATTATGACCGGTTTGCACAATCCGCGCCCAAACGCGCCCGCACCCATGGGTAACGCGGCGCTGAACAAGTTGGTTTCGGCCGTCCTCGCCGGGGCCTCTGTCGTCCTGATTGGTCTGACCCTCTACACCGCGTATTTCGGAGTGTTCCCCGACGGCATCCAGCGCAGCCTGCACCTGCTATTGGTCATGGTTCTGGTCTTCGTTGGCGCCCTGACCACCTGGACGGAAACCGAAGACGGCTTGGCAAAAACCGGATCCCCGGGTCCCCTGGCGCGGCTCTGGGCGGTTTTGGCGTTGTTCGGCGCGGTAATAGCAGTTGGCCACCAGTTCTGGAACTTTGAAGCGATCAACAATCGCTACGGGGCAATCACGGAATATGAGATCATTTTCGGCGCGATCCTGATCGTCGTCCTGTTCGACGCCTGCCGCCGCACCATTGGCTGGCCGATCGTGATCCTGGCGACGCTGTTTCTCGCCTACGGGCTGTTTGGCAACTATTTGCCCGGTGCGGTGGGTCACCGCGGCTATTCGATCAAGCGGGTGGTCTCGCAAATCTACCTTGGCGGCGGCGGCATCTTCGGCACACCACTTGGGGTCAGTGCGACCTTTGTGACCGGGGTCGTGGTCCTGGGCGCGCTCCTCGAAAAGACCGGCGCGGGGCAAGTCCTGATGGATTTCGCCACCGCCCTCACCGGCCGATTGCGCGGCGGACCGGCCAAGGCCGCCGTCGTCGGATCGAGCCTCATGGGGATGATCTCGGGCACCGCCGTGGCCAATGTTCTGACCACCGGCCCGATCTCCATCCCGCTCATGCGCAAGAGCGGTTATCGAAAAGAGGCTGCGGGCGCGATCGAGGCCGTGGCCTCGACCGGTGGGCAACTGATGCCACCGGTAATGGGGGCTGCGGCCTTCATCATGGCGGAGTTCACCAGTACGTCCTACCTGACCATTGCGAAGGCGGCCTTTCTTCCAGCCGTGATCTTTTATGCGGTGCTGCTCGCAATGGTCCATTTCGAAGCGGCCAAGCGCAACATTCCGGTGCTGCGCGAACTGGGCGATGTCACGGACTGGGCGTCGATCCTCAAACGGTCTTACCTGTTGATCCCCCTGCCCGTCTTCGTCAGCATGCTGCTCAACGGCTATTCGATCATGCTGTCTTCCTTCTGGGCCGTTACCGCGTCGGCGCTGGTCAGCTACCTTGACCGTGCCACGGCCCTGACCCCATTGCGGATAATTTCGACCTGCCGGGCAGCGGCCAGCGCTGTCATTCCTGTCGCCCTGGCCTGCGCGGCGGCGGGTGTGATCATCGGGATCATAACCCTGACAGGGATCGGGCTGAAGTTTTCCACCCTGGTGGTGATGCTTTCGGGCGGGTCGCTGCCCTTGGCGCTCGTGCTCACGATGCTGACCTGCCTGATCCTCGGGATGGGACTGCCGACCGCCGCGGCCTACATTCTCGTGGCAACACTTGTTGCCCCGGCCCTGGTCGACCTGGGTGTGGGCCTTCTGGCCGCCCATCTCTTTGTTCTCTACTCGGCGATGCTATCCTCGATCACACCGCCCGTGGCACTTGCGGCCTATGCCGCCGCTTCCATCGCCAATGGCAATCCGCTCAAGATCGCGGTGCTGGCCTGCCAATTCGGGATGGCCGCTTTCGCGGTGCCCTATTTCTTTGTCTACGATCCTGCGATCCTCGGAATCGACGTCACGTGGCTGCAAGTGGTGGCCTCCTTCATCACCGCGATCATCGGGGGCATATGCGCGAGCGCAGCCATGTTGGGCTACTTCGCCCGCCGACTCGCCGGGCTGGAGCGAGTGGCCTTTGCCATGGCTGCCGTCCTGTTCATGAGCTCGGATTGGCGAATTGACATCGCCGCCGGCGTGATCCTTGCGACTCTTTTTGTCTGGGTCACCCGGTCAACACCAGTATCAGCAGAAAACCTCCAAACGACCGGAGTTTATCCGGCATCCAAACCCAAAAGGGAGACTTCCAATGACACTTGATTTCAAGGCCGCCCTGCTTGCGGCTGCAACCCTGGCCCTGCCCGCTTCCGCGCAGGCACAGGATTACCTTTCCATCGGCTCCTGCCCAGTGACCTGCACCGCCTATACATGGTCCGCCGGTATCGCCGACGTCATCAACAAGAATGTCGAGGGCGTTCAAGCCACGGCAGAGGAAACCAAGGGCTATGTCGCCAATTTTGCACTGATGCAAAACGGCGAGCTCGAGGCCTCCATGGCAACGTCCCTGTCTGCCTACGAAGCCTGGGCCGGGACCGGCAACTATGCTGGCACCGAACCGGGCAAGATCCTTGCCTGGATGTCAATCGCGCCAGTTGGCATGCATATCATCACAATCGAAGGAAGCGCCGTCGGCAGTCTTGAGGATCTCAAGGGCAAACGAGTCGGCATGGGCCAGCCCGGCGGTGTGTCGATGCTGGACGCCAACGTTCTGATGGAACGCATCGCAGGCGAAGACTTTGAGCCGTTCCGCGTGCGCCTGGGTGACATGGTCGACATGCTGAGCGACGGCAATATCGACGCAGCATTGTGGAACGGATCGTTCCCACTTGCACCGGTCATCAAACTGGCCGCACAGCGCAAGCTGAAGCTGATACCCGTGCCCGACGATTTCTTCACGGCGCTGCGCGAGGACTACCCGCCCTATTTCCGACTCTCGATCCCCGGTGGCACCTATGACGGGGTGACCGAAGATACACCCACCTATGGCCTCGCCAATGGCCTTGTGATCTCTGCTGACGTACCCGAAGAACGGGTCTACCAGATGACAAAGGCCGTATTTGAAAATCTCGACGCGCTGGCAGGCGTACACCCGGCCTTCGGCAAGATGTCCGTCGACACCGTGTTGAATGGATTCGGCTCGCCTTTGCATCCGGGCGCGCTTCGGTACTATCGAGAGATCGGTGTGCCGGGCATCGAGGAATTCGTGGCCCGCACCAGCGGCAGCTGAAGGTAACAAGACATGGTCGGGGCACCGCGCGCGTGCCCCGACCTCCGATGGCAGAGCAAAGGAAGATTAATGACCCGTCCCAACATCCTCGTCATCCAGGCTGACCAGATGACCGCGCTTTGTCTTTCGGCTTACGGCAAACCCTATGCCATTACTCCCAATATCGACCGGCTTGCCGAAAAAGGGACAACCTTCGTTAACAGCTATTGCAACAACCCTGTCTGCGGCCCGTCGCGGGCCTCGATGATGACCGGGCGGCTGTCGTCCGACGTGGGTGTCTTCGACAACGGAGCAGAATTCCTCGCGTCAGAGCCGACCTATGCCCATTACATGCGCAAACTGGGCTACAAGACGGTGCTCTCGGGCAAGATGCATTTTGTCGGCCCGGACCAATTGCACGGGTTCGAAGAACGCCTGACGACCGATATCTATCCTTCGGATTTTGCCTGGACAGCCGATTGGGACCAGACCGACGAACCCTATGCCCCGTCGCGGATGAGCCTGCTCAGCGTGGTCGAGGCAGGCCATTGCCAGCGTAACCTGCAGATCGACTACGACGAGGAGGTGTTCAACGCCGCCAAACAGGAGATGTTCGACCACGCGCGGTCGACCGACGACCGGCCCTTCCTGCTGCATGTCTCCTTCACCCAGCCGCACAACCCGTTTGTGGCCGACAAGAAATACTGGGACATGTACGAAGGCGTCGACATCCCCGAGCCAGAGGTCGGCCACATCCCCTACGAGGAGCGCGACCCCTGGGCGCAGCGCTATTACCTGACCATCCGGCAGGACGAATTCGACGTCACGCCGGACCAGCTCTACAAGTCCCGCCGCGCCTATTTCGCCATGGTCACCCATCTGGACACGCTAATCGGAGAGTTGGTCGATACGCTGGAACGGATCGGAGAACTCGAGAATACCTATGTCATCCTGACCTCGGATCACGGAGAAATGCTGGGCGAGCGTGGCATGTGGTACAAGTTCAACCCGTTCGAAGCGTCCTTGCGCGTGCCACTGATCGCACAGGGGCCGCGTCTCAGGTCCGGTTACCGGGAAGAGGCGCTGGCCTCGCTCGTCGATCTGCTACCCACCTTCACCGATATCGCCACAGATGGCGCCTTCGATGGGTACGCCGTGCCCATCGCTGGTCGCAGTCTGCTGAACCTGCCGGCCGCGGGCAGTGCGGAAGACCGAATTTTTGCCGAATTCACCGGAGAGGGTCTGTACGCTCCGGCGCTGATCATGATCCGGGGCAGGATGAAACTCATCCACTGCCGCACCGATCCCCCTCTGCTCTTTGACCTCGCCGCCGATCCATATGAGCTGACCAACCTCGCCGAGGACTCTGAATACACGCAGACGCTGGAGCAGATGTTCACCGAGATGATGGCGTATTGGGACGAGGACGATCTCGATGCGCGCATCCGCGCTTCGCAACACAAGCGCCTGTTGGTGCAGGAGGCGATGAAGTGTGGTCGCTTCCCCTATTGGGACTACGGGCCGCCCTACGATCCCGCCAAAGTTTACGTGCGTGGCGGCACCGATCCAAGCACTACGGCGACCAAGCAGCGAGGACGGTTCCCCTATGTGCCGGTCACACCGCCGCAGCATCCGCGCCAAGGGAGCAAATAGCCGCTGGCCTTGAGGCAGCCAGCGCTGTTTTATGAAGCGTATGAAACCTTGCTGCACGCCAGCCCGGCAGTCCGGTCTGCCAACCGCTCTTCGAGCTGAACCGAATGTCTGCGGCCGGGAACATGACGCGGCGCGCGACACGGTTCCCATCCCCGGGGGGACCGCGCTGGTCGGAACCGACAAACCCTATTTTCGGGACGACGGTGAAGGGCCGCTCCGGCGCAAGCGGATGTCTTGCTTCACGATGGATCGCACTTCCGTCACCAATGCTCGCTTTGCCGCTTTCGTGGCCGACACCGGGTTTGTGACCGATGCCGAACGCCTGGGCGATTCACTGGTCTTTCAGGGTTTGTTGCCCAAGGGAACACCCCCGAGCCGCGCCGTGGCAGAGGCGCCCTGGTGGCGCATGATCCCGGGGGCCTGCTGGCGCGCCCCTCTCGGCCCCGGCTCGGAGGACGCCTGCTATCCGGATCACCCGGTCACCCATGTCTCCTGGCAAGACGCGATGGCTTTTGCCGAATGGGGCGGCGGGCGGCTACCCAACGAAGCAGAATGGGAACACGCTGCCCGCGGCGGTCTCGGCGACGTGCCCTTTCCCTGGGGAACAGAGGAACCGGACGACCACGGGTTTCAGCCTTGCAACATCTGGCAAGGCCGGTTTCCGCATCAGGATCTGGCTCTGGACGGATATGCCGGCACCGCCCCGGCGCGCTCCTTCCAGCCAAACGGCTACGGGCTGTTCAACATGATCGGCAATGTCTGGGAACTGACATCGGAGCTCTTCAAGGTACGCTCTCTCAAGAAAAGCGTGCAGGCGATGCACGCCCACAAGAAAGGCTACCGGCTTAGCAAGGGCGGATCGTTTCTATGTCATCGCAGCTATTGCTACCGCTATCGCATCGCCGCACGCAACAGCACCTCGGCCGACACCTCCACGTCACATCTGGGCTTCCGCCTCGTCTACGATCCCTGACAATCGGCAATATGTGCCAACCCTTTGGCGGGGTGCGACAGTCCATCGGCAGGAAAAGGCAAGCCATCAGCGCGTGGTGGATCTCGGGCTTGACCGCAAGGACCCTGTTGGCGACCTGGCTCTTGTTGGCGATCTTGGCAAACCAGTTGCCGCGCATCGGATGGCAAAAATCTGACCTGACCGCTACCTGGCCAGCGCCATCAAACGGCGGTTGGCAATCTGCGATAGCGCCACGGTCGACTTGGCGATGCTGAGCAGCACAATAACAGGGGCCACGGAAAACAGCGAGGTCGACACCAGTGAATCAGCCGTGCTGATCGACAGCTTCTGAAATCCCGCCGCGATGGGAAACGCGTAGGAGGAAAAGATAATCAGAAACGCGACGCCCATGCCGATATCCTGTGTCAACCGAAACCGCGCCTGCGTTTCGCGCACCTTGCCCTGCATATCGCCATAGCGGCGCATCCTGTCTCGCAGAACCTCTTTCTTTGCCTTGCGCAAGGTCGGCGGCGCCATAACGTCGTTCGACGCTCGAAAGGACAGGAAGGTTTTTTCCAGCCGGGTTTCAGACCGGTCATAGGCCGCGCCAAGGACACGCAGAATGCTGCGGTCTCCGATCATCAGTGTCACGATAATCAACGCGACGATGACGCCGATCACGACCAGCGGCGAAATGAAATACACAAAACACAGAAGCAACAGGAACCCGAAAACGACAGCCTCTTCCTCGCGCTTTCGATCGTTTTCCTGGAGAATCGTCGTGACATTGTTCACCGTGAGAGGTGCATGGTCGGCCGGCCGAAATTCGAACCGAAACTGGTCACGCACACGGATCAGGCCTTCCTCGCTCAGCGTCTTGCAGCGCGCGCGCAGACCAACGGCAATCATGCCCACCCCCACGGCCATGGCAAAAATCAGGGCAAAGGGTTCGATGGCGTTGGTTTCGACGCCGGATCGCACCGAATAGAACAAGATGACGATCGACATGACCGAGAGAACCTTTGACGAAAGCCGGTAGATTTTCATCTGGCGCATTTCCGACTGCAGCAGTGCGCGCAACCGATCACCCAGTTGTTGCGTCGTCGAAACATTGCCCAGAACAACACCGTTGAGTTCGATGATAGAACACCCGGTTTCCTGATCCGGAACCTTAAAGCGACTGACCCGCTGCCATACGCCGGTTGACGGGACCCAACGCGCCAGTTCGCCGCGCCCGTTCTCCCGGGTCAGGCGCAGCGCATAACCCGCACGCGGGGCCTCCGCGGGGTCGTCCGTGACCACCCATTGTGCGGCCGAAATGCTGCTGCCCCTGGGATCGCTGAAGAAGAGATCAACCGGCAACGAGGCCAGTTCTGGAGGAACCGTCGCCTCACGAAATGGCCAGATATCACCAAGGATCGGATAGGAAACGCTCATCGGTCAGGCCGCCTCCACCACAGTCAGCCGGTTCATCGTCAGGTGCCCTGCCCGGCCCATCCCAAGGTCGGTCAGTCGCGATTGCAGGTCTTTTGGCGCGAGCCTTTCGCGAAAGTCCCAGAACACCGGGAAATCACCCGGCTCGCAACTGTGCAGATCCCGCAACAAGGTGTCCTGCCCGCCCTTTTGCAGAAGGTCTCGGGTATTCATCGGAACCGGCAGGGTTCTGTCCGACCGCGACTCGCGCGCGATCATCAGATGCTCGAAATCCGCCAGGGTGGCATCCTGCCCGGGTCCAAAGATACGGATCGGGCCAATTTCGGCGAGCGCGATTTCCTTGGGCAACTCGCTCAGCGTGTTGCGAACCACATCGGCCAGGATTATGCGCTGTTCCCGAACGGTCAGGTCCGGTTGGCGCAGGCTTTGCGTCAGCGGAGTAATGCCTTCGATACGAAGCAAACCTGGTTCTTCGCGCACTGACAGGTCGACCTGCCCTATGACCCTTTGACGGCGCAACGGCACCTCGCTCGCTGTGAGGCCCGAAACCGGCGCGCCGGAGACAAGTCCCGGGGCAATGACCATGACCTTGCGGAAATCGATCGGCACAATCTGCATCCCGGCGAGGATCCAGAACATGAGGGCGACCGGCGGCAATGCGCCAACCAGAACGCTGAACCCGGCAAAGCCAATAACCGTCCACTTGGCAATCTCGCCGATCAGGTCCGGCGCGGAAACCGAATTCAATATGTCGTACCCAAGACTCAGCTTGCTGTAACGTCCAATACCCTTGCGCACGGATCGGCGGCAGACATGAACCCCGTCAAGCTGTGCAATGACCAGAACAAGACCAAACAGAAGTGTATGAATCACCGCCACGATCGGATTGAGAAAACACAGCAGAACCGGCACGGCGCAAAATGCACCCAGCGCGGCGGGCACCTGTGATTTCCGCGGGATCGCAACACTGAGCCCACGGCGCAATGCACCGGATACATCCCGTTCGGGGCGTCCACGGAAACCGTTCAGGTCCCTGCCCTTCAACGCGCTACGCAACACACCGCGCCAGTGTCGCCGTTGCGTGTTCCGGACCCATCCGTCTTCACCATCGAACCGGACCTGATGCGCGACCAGAAGCAGGGCGGCGCAAACTGCGATCAGGCCAAACGCCATGAGCAGCGACGAAAACCCGGCCCGATTGAGCACCAGATACAGAACCGCCACCAGGCAAAGCAGGATCGCGCTTTCCAACAGCCTCGTCGCAAACCCGACTATGAACAAGGACACCGGCACGCTGCTGCGCGGCTTATGCCCGCCGACACGCCGCGAAATCGGAGAGAGCGCGGGGAGTTGCGACGACCTGCGAGTTTTCCTGACCTGCAGCACGTGCCCGGAATACAGCTTGGCAAAATCCGCGCTCGGGTAATAGACCGGCCCCATCGCGGGGTCGAAGACAAGAAGTCCTTTTCTGCCTGCGCGCAGCAACACCACATAGTGCTGCTGTTCCATATGCAGGATGACACGGCCCTTGATCTTGCCGACCTTACCTGCTGGTACGGATAGTGCCGTCGCCTCCAATCCGTGTTTTTCGATGAAGTATAGACGCAGCGCTTCCAGACTGGTTCCCGAGCGTTCCGGGTCCATGTCGTCGACCGCCTGCACCGGATCTGCAGGTCTTCCCATCAGGTTCAGAACCGTCAGCGCGCTCGCGACACCGCAATCCGTTTGCCCGGTTTGCTGCACAAGGCAGTTGCGACGGGTCAGCAGAGTCCAGACGGACCTGATCCAGAAGAAGCTAGATCGCAGCATTTCGGGCCAACAGAAAACTGAACAGGGATTGGCGGGCCAACGGAAAGCTGAGATGCACAACCGCGCCCGGAAGATGCTGGATTTGCTGTGCGGATGTCGCACTGACGCCGACAACCACCTGCGAGAGAACACCCCGCTTGATGATCTTGCCGGCTAGGGAAGCATTGCCCAGCCGAATTCCCAATTCCTTGGTATCGACGGTGGAGAAATCCCGTTCGAGCAGATTCGCGTCAAATACGATTTCCGATCCCGTTCGGGTGTCACTGATCGACCCGCGCACGATCTGACCGGGTTTCAGAACAACCGCATGGCGGTTTTCGAGAAATCCGACGATTTCATGTGCTGCGGGTTGGCCGGTACCCTGGTCACGCGCCTTTGGAAGCGTGACGTTCGTCGTAACCAGGATCGGCAGATTGTTCTGTGCGCGGGCCCTGCCCGAGAGGACCGACAACCGCTGCTCGGGCAACGATCCAAGTTCGATGAACACCGAAATCAGGTCGTCCGATCCCGCGATCTGGCGATCCACGTAAATCTGGGCGACATCCAGACCTGCCGCTGTCAGCACCTGTTCGATCTGGTCGGTGTCAACGGGCAAGGTCAGGGTCATGGCCTGGGCTCCGTGACGCAACTGAATCTCGCCGGTCGCCGGGGTGCCATAGATCAGAATCGACAGCCCGGCCAACGGCTTGCCCGTCGCCAACAGGCGCAGCGCGTCACCCTTTTCCACATCTGCCCGGCTGGCCTGTAGGGTGCGCATGTCCACGGAAATGCCGTCGGACAGGGCGACCTGTGGGACCACCGCCTTGGCCAGGTAACGGGCTTCGGCCTCGGACCGTGTCGTGCGCCGCAATTCTTCGAGCTCTTCCATCTGCATCAGCAGGTTTTTCAGCCTTTCATCCAGGATGTCGATTTCGGCCGAGTCGATGGAGTTGTCGTATGTCAGGTCATTCAATGCCTTGACCATGTCCAATACCATCTTGTCCGACGAGAACCGCGTACCCTTGGACGTGATGACGGACAGGCGTTCACCCTGGATGTCCTCCATCATCGTCGCCAGCTTTTGCGCCGGCAGCGCGGACACCTCACCCGATCGCTTGACGAGGTCTTCGAGCCGGGCCAGCTGGGCGAGTCGTTCTGCGTTCAGTTCGTCAATGTCCGTCACGCTCTCACGGTTGAAGGCCTGCAATTCGGTCAGCACCTGAGCCGTATCATCCTTCAGCCGTGTCCGCGCGGCCAGCCGTTCTGCGGTTGCCTGCTGCTTGGCCCGGTCCCGCCCAAGATCAAGCTGCAGCTTGGAAATATCCTCCAGATGATCGCTCTCGATTTTTGCCAGTTCCCGATGCATTGTGCCTTCCAGCAGGGCGTTTTCGGCGACGGCACTGCTCTGCGTCACCGCCGTTACAATCTGGCCCGGCATGAAACGCCCATCCTGGGACGGATAGTGCAGTACAACACCCGGTTCCGCGGCGCGGACCGTCCGAACCCCCCCGGGATTGACCACCAGCCCGAACCCATCCACCGAAAAGGAAACCGGTACGTAGAACACCCCCAGGGCCGCCAGCAGAAGTCCGACAGAAACAGAGAACAGTTTCATTACAAGGCCTCCGGGTCGAGTTTGTTCAGGTGGAAATCCGCGATCACCGATCGCAGGATCGCCATGAGAGTCATGATATCCGTTTCGATCTCGACGGCCGGGGGCAGATCCGTATCGTCCTCGGCCCGCACTCCGGACGCGTCGATGATCAATGACCGCCGAATGTTGCCGTCGATCAGGAAAGAGACATGCCACTTGTCGCGCCCGGTCGCCGCCAACCGGTCGGGGCGAAAAAACCGCGGCAACAGTTCGGCGATCATCAGGTCGAGCTTTTCCCCGGTCGGGAGGTCGTTGAACGTGACCCGCTCGTTGATTTCACGGTCAAAGGCGCTGGCCTCGCTCAGTTCGGGGCGGAAACAAGCCGCTACTTTCTGACCGCCCGGCTCCACCGTCAGGCTGGCCCGTCCGGCTGCGATGGCTTTGTCCAAGGACAGCGATTTTGCCCTGTATGCCTGTGCCTGATCAATGAACTGCATGGTTACCAAGGTCCTGTTCGTCATTCACCCGGCGAAAAAATCGTTTGCTCTGGCTGTGCCGGACAGGAGTTTCCAGAGTCTTGAAACAGAAAATGCAGGGCCGACGAAGGTCCTGCATCAAGGGCCGGATCCGTCGTTTTGACGGGATGGCCATGCCGGTCAGGTCCAGATCATGCAGGGCGATGGATGTCGTCAAAAAATTCATCGCCCTGCACATTCATTACCTAAACCGTTTCTCAGACACCCGGATCGATGTCATCCAGGCCACCGGCGAG
The DNA here is from genome assembly GCA_964351155.1 of uncultured Rhodobacterales bacterium. Taxonomy (GTDB): domain Bacteria; phylum Pseudomonadota; class Alphaproteobacteria; order Rhodobacterales; family Rhodobacteraceae; genus CAYGNE01. The sequence goes on from CAYGNE010000008.1 coordinate 50,683, forward strand.
ATCGGCACCGAGCATATCGTCGGCATCGCCGTCATACGCACCGCCGGCATCGACCGCACAGGCGTCGGTTCCGCAGGCATCGGTTTCGTCCATGCCTCCGTCCGCGCCACATGCCACGCCTTCCCAGGCACTGTTGTCGCTCGGTCCCGCGGCCGGAACAGCCTCGTCGCCTTCGTCGCCTTCGTCATTCGGCACGTTCTCGTTGCCCTCGTTGCCTTC
>CAYGNE010000009.1:0-47447 GCA_964351155.1 uncultured Rhodobacterales bacterium
CGATCATCGGCATCAGCGTCATGCCCGCCTCCATCACATGCTCGACCATCGGCAGGTTGCCCCGTTGGGCATAGGACGCATAGAAATCGAGATCGCCGCCGAAAACCAGACCGCCCTTGTCCGACTGGCTGATGTAAAAATGCCCCATGCCAAAGCTGACAACATGATTGATGACCGGTTTCAGCCCCTCGGTGACAAACGCTTGCAAAACATGGCTTTCCACCGGCAATCGTAGCCCGGCCATGGCCGCCACCTGTCCGGACCGGCCGGCAACGACGATGCCGACCTTCCTGGCCCGGATCGCGCCCCGCGTGGTTTGCACGCCCTTCACCTTGCCGTTCTCGATATCGATACCGGTCACTTCGCAGTGCTGGATCAGATCGACGCCGCGCTGGTCGGCACCGCGCGCATAGCCCCAGGCCACGGCATCATGGCGCGCGGTTCCCCCACGCGGATGCAGCAACCCGCCATAGACCGGAAAACGCGTGTTGTCGAAATCCAGATAGGGCAGATGCCTGCGCACGCCTTCACGGTCCAGCAGAACCGCATCGTCGCCCTGATTGATCATCGCATTGCCGCGACGGGCAAAGGCGTCGCGCTGGCCGTCGGAATGGAACAGGTTGATCAGCCCGCGCTGGGAAAACATGACGTTGTAATTGAGCTCCTCCTCCAGCCCCTCCCAGAGCTTTAGCGAGTGCGAGTAGAATTCAGAGTTGCCCTGAAGGAAGTAGTTCGCCCGCACAATCGTGGTGTTTCGGCCAACGTTTCCGCCACCGATATAGCCCTTCTCCAGAACCGCTATGTTGGTCAGACCGTGTTCTCTGGCCAGGTAGTAGGCTGTGCTCAGGCCATGCCCACCGCCGCCGATGATGACGATATCATATTCCGGTCTCGGGTCCGGATCACGCCAATGCGGTGTCCAGCCCCGGTTACCGGTCAATCCTTCCTTCAAAACCCGAAGGCCCGAAAATCGCATTGAACACCCCCTGACCTCCGGCGCGATTGAAGCAACTTGTCGCCAGAGTATCAATGCCCCCAGCGGGGTCCATAAAAGATTTTGTCAGAAGAACCCCGGCCGGACGTGTCGTTTGGTGCGCGTTCCAGGGCCGGGAACGGTCCGCCATGCCAGCTGCCACCGGCCAAGACAGGCGGGCATTCCCCCTGCCCGCTTGACCACACACGGTCGGAAAGTGTCGCGCCCTAAACCCGGGCGCGGCACCGTCCTTTCAAAGGCCTTTCGCCCGGTAGCTCGTCGCGACACGATCGATGGCCACCAGATAGGACGCCGTGCGCAGGTCCGACACATCGTCGCGCTCGTTCCAGACCCGCGAGCACGCCTGGTAGGCGACGCGCATCGTGTCATCCAGCCCGGAACGGACCAGTTCCAGTTCGTCCGCCCCGCGCAGATATTTCTGTTTGAAATCAGGCGACATTGACCACGAGTCGCCCAGATGATCATCCAGTCGCTTCAACTCGTCCACGATCAGTTGGTGGCGCGCCTCTTCCTGTCTGCGGCCCATGCGGCCGAACCGGATATGCGACAGGTTCTTGACCCATTCGAAGTAGGACACCGTCACACCACCGGCATTGGCATACATGTCCGGAATGATAACCGTTCCCTTTGCCCGCAGGATGTCGTCGGCACCGGCGGTCACAGGTCCGTTGGCGGCCTCGATGATCAGGGGAGCCTTGATACGTTCGGCGTTGCCAAGGTTGATCACCCCTTCCAGCGCGGCCGGGATCAGGATGTCGCATTCTTCTTCGAGAACCGCCGATCCTTCGGCGGTATGGGCCGCGTCCGGAAAGCCGGTGACCCCGCCGCGACCGCGAATCCAGTTATGGACCGCCTCGACATCCAGACCGTCCGGATTGAACAATGCGCCATCCCGTTCGATAATCCCGGTGATAATCGCCCCGTCTTCCTCGGCCAGGAATTTGGCCGCGTGGTATCCGACGTTGCCAAGGCCCTGAACGATCACGCGCTTGCCATCCAGGGTGCCGGTCATTCCGGCCTTCTGCATGTCTTCCGGATGCCGGAAGAACTCCTGCAACGCATATTGGACACCGCGTCCGGTTGCCTCGACCCGTCCCGCGATGCCGCCGGCATGCGGCGGTTTGCCGGTGACGCATGCCCTGGCATTGATGTCCGTGGTATTCATCCGCGCGTACTGATCAGCGATCAAGGCCAGTTCACGTTCGCCGGTTCCCATGTCCGGCGCCGGAACGTTCTGGCTCGGGTTGATCAGGTCCCTTTTGGCCAGTTCATAGGCGAACCGCCGGGTTATCTGTTCCAGTTCATGTTCGTCGTACTGGCGCGGGTCGATCCGTAATCCGCCTTTCGATCCGCCGAAGGGCGCTTCGACCAGAGCGCATTTGTAGGTCATCAGAGCCGCCAGGGCTTCGACCTCGTCCTGGTTGACCCCCATGGCATAGCGAATGCCCCCCTTGACCGGCTCCATATGTTCGGAGTGCACCGACCGGTATCCGGTAAAGGTCTGAATCTGGCCGCGCAGCCGCACGCCGAACCGCACGGTATAGGTGGCGTTGCAGACCCTGATCTTTTCTTCCAGCCCCGGGGGAAGATCCATCAGCGCGACCGCGCGGTTGAACATCAAATCCACGCTTTCGCGAAAGCTCGGTTCCTGCCTGTTGCTCATGTCCGGTTCCTCCCAAGTTGAATCGGCGACTCATGTTTGACGCAGTTATGACCTCGAGAGTATGACGAGATTGTTGATTTTGGGACTTTTTTCTTCAGAAACCATGTCGGCAAGATCGACGGCGATTCCCGAATGACGGGAATCACCCCGGTCCTGGCCTTTGTTTCACCCACGGAAACAGCCACCCAACAGCATGGTGATCGTAGCAAAAAAGAGGCGAAATCCCCTCGCATTTTGTCCGATTCCGCCCAATTTCCGTCATGATTTCCCAGCATTAAGGAATGGAGTTTTTGTATCCGATGCCCGCATTGCTCACTCGGGCGGAAGAGGTGACCCATGAATTGGACGACACAGGAATCCCTGCAAGCTGCGCGCAGATGCCGGTGCAATGGCACTGGACGGGCTTCGACCTTTCTGCGGACTTTCCGTCAGGACGAAAGCGGCGCGATGCTGGTTTTCGCGGTTTACGCCTTCCTCATCATCCTGATGGTTGGCGGCATCGGGATCGACCTGATGCGGTTCGAACGCGACAGGTCCAAACTTCAATACACGCTGGACCGGGCGGTACTCGCCGCCGCTGACCTCGATCAGCCGATGCAACCGGAAGCCGTTGTCCAGGACTATTTCGCCAAATCCGGGCTGGGCGACTACCTCGCTTCTGTCTCTGTCGAGCAGGGATACGGTTTCCGTGTCGTGTCAGCGACCGCAAGCGCCGACGTGGACACGCAGTTCATGCACATGAACGGTATCGACACGCTGACCGCGCCCGCGGCCGGGACCGCAGAAGAGCGTATTGACGGCGTCGAGATCTCGATGGTTCTGGACGTTTCCGGGTCGATGAACAGCAACAACCGGCTGCCGAACCTGATTAACGCCGCGCGCGACTTTGTCGACACGATGGATGACAACAGCGCGGATGGCGACATGTCGATCTCGATTGTTCCCTACGCAACACAGGTTTCGGTCCCCGACGCGCTGATGGAACAGTTCAACGTGACGACCGAACACGACTATTCCAACTGTATCAACTTCCAGAGCGCCGATTTCGATGCTCCGTCGATGTCCTACAGCACCGAGTATCAGCGGACGATGCATTTCGATCCCTGGTATGATTACGACGGGATGGACAACAATCCCAAACTGCTGCTCGGCGACAACAACTCCACTTTGCCGGTCTGCGAGGCCCTTTCGGACCGCGAGGTGCTGGTGATGCAATCAGACCCCGATGTTCTGAAGAATTACATCAGCAACCTGACCGCGCGCGGCAACACGTCGATTGATGTCGGCATGAAATGGGGGACCGCCCTGCTGGACCCCAGCCTGCGCCCGGCCGTGAACGGGCTGATCAACGAGGGCATGGTTCCGGCCGAGTTCTCCAACCGCCCGCAAGGCTACAATGATGGCGAAACGCTGAAAGTCATCGTTCTGATGACGGACGGACAGAACACGTCCCAGTACTATATCAACGATGGCTATCGCGAGGGCCCGTCGGATATCTGGTTCAACGACGATCTGGACCGGTACTCCGTCTACTATCCGCCGGAAGACGCCTATTACTGGCCGCACAGCAATCAGTGGGCCGATCACCCGTTCGGTGATGACGGACCGGGCTGCGTGGGCGATCACCCGTCCAGTTGGACCTGTCAGGAACGCACAGAGGACGGATCCGCGGAAAACCTGGAGTATCCCGATCTGTGGGCCTACGTGTCGCTGAAAGCCAACGTCAAGCGCCGGTACTTCCCGTTCATGAACGACTCTGCCGCGTATAACGAATGGTACTACGGTGTACGCAACTACGTGAACGCAACCATCAAGGATGCCCGGACCCAGGCGATCTGCGACACCGCCAAGGACCAGCAGATCATCCTGTTCACCATCGCATTCGAAGCCCCCAGCCAGGGCCAGGCCGTGCTCAAGGAATGTGCAAGCTCGGATGCGCACTATTTCGAGGTCGCGTCAGACGGAACCGGCATCAACATCTCGGATGCTTTCGCGGCAATCGCCTCTTCCATCCGCAAGCTGAGGTTGACGCAATGATCAGACGAGTTTCCAACCGGGCGAAGCGCTTTCTTCGTCGCGAGGACGGCAACGCGACGGTCGAATTCGCCATCACCTTTCCGGCGATGCTGATGTTCATGCTTTCCGGTATCGAGTTGGGCATCATGGCGCTGAACCATTCGGGTCTGGAACGTGCGATGGATCTGACGGTCCGCGACATTCGCCTTGGCACGGGAACCGCACCCCAGCACGATCAGATCAAGGACCTGATCTGCCAACGCGCCGGGTTCATCAAGAACTGCAACAGCAATCTGCGTCTCGAGATGGTTCAGGTCGATCCGCGTGACTGGATTGGTATCGATCAGGAGGCGACCTGCACCGATGCTTCGAAAGAGGTACAGCCCAAGACCGTCTTCAAGAACGACGCCAAGGACAACGAACTGATGATCCTGCGGGCCTGTGCCAAGATCGACCCGGTATTTCCCACCACGGGTCTCGGCAAGAACATCAAGAAGGACGGCGCCGGCCAATATGCGTTGGTTTCGACGTCGGTCTTTGTCCAGGAACCGAGGTAAGCCATGTTCAGAAAAACAATTCGCGGGTTCTGGGACGATACAAACGGCAGTGTAACGGTCGAATTCGTTCTGGCCATGCCCTTCCTGTTCTGGGCTTTCATGGCGACGTTCGTCTATTTCGATGGCTATCAGCAAAGCGCATCGAACCTGAAAGCCGCCTATACGATCAGTGACCTGATTTCGCGGGAAACCAGCGATATCAACGACGAATATGTCGACAGCATGGTCAATCTGTTCGACCTGATGACACATACGCCCAGCGAAAGCTCGCTGCGCATCACGATCATCCGCTGGGACGAACCGGACAACCGGTACTATGTCAACTGGTCGGCAAACCGCGGCTTCCCTGCGGAATTGTCCGACCAGAATGTCGGCGATCTTGCGTCTAAACTGCCGACCATGCCCGACAACGAGATCGTCATCCTGGTCGAGACCAACAACACGTTCAAGCCGTTGTTCAAGATCGGAATGGGTGAAAAAGAACTGAAGAACTTCGTCTTTACCCGCCCCCGTTTTGTCGACCAGATCAAGTGGACGGATACCTAATCCCGTTCGGAGAGTTTCAGGGCCAGGATATCGGCCATGATCTTTGCCTGTGACGGCGGTGTGATCCCACCGATCCCGATGCGGCGGCCCAGCCGCCACCAGACCCCCGGACGCCACGCCCGCGTACCGGGGGTTTTCATGCAAAGAACGAATCCGTTTGACGGCTTCATCGCAAAAAATCCCCGGTCGAGCGTGGCAATGTCCTCGATCGGGGCAATGGTGACCCCGTCGCTGTCCGCCAGACCCCTTTCCGTCAGTTCGATCCGCAGGTTCCGGGCGGTCCAGACGCGAAATGCCAGCCACAGAGCGCCAAAGCCCATCAGCGCCAGCGTGATCTGCCAGACCGGCGCTTGGACCGAGCCAAGCGCCACATAGACCAGCCCGCCGCCGGCGCCGGCCAGCACGGCGGCACCGACGATCCGGCGAACCTCTGTTACCTGGATGATTGCCAGAACTTCGTTGTCCAATTCTGCCTCCTGCCCCACGATGCACAACACGCATACCGCGCCAAGTCACCAAGGAACAGTTCACATTGCAGCCGGTCCAGAAACGCGCCGCGAATTCGTCGCCAAGACTGGCATCCGGGTTGCGAACGCACAGGCCAACACCATTGCCGGGCTGGCTCCCGGATATGGCCCGGCCCGGAATCCAGCGCGAATTCCACTTTACGCCCTTGTTGTTGCCGGCGTGAACCGGTGGATTGCCAAACTCTTTTCCGTTTCCGGCCCCGGTGCATACTCTGGCATTGGTCCGAATGATGCCATAGCCTTCACATCATGAGCTATCCGTCCAACCGTCCCCCACATCGCGATGACGACGCGGCCGCCGGCATCGACGTCACGGACGAATTCGAGCGTTTCTCCCAGAGAAACGATGTGTTCAGCCGGGCGATGTGGGATGACACCGTGCGCAGTGAAAAGACCGACGGCTTTTTCGCCTCCTACCGTATGGAAGCGGCCCCCAGGCGCGGTGACGGCTTCACCCAACGGGATTTCGCCCTGCGCAACGCCGCATGGCTGATCTCGGATGTCATGACGGACCGGCATGCGGACAAGGGACGGCGCGAGGGGTTCCAGGCCCCGATCAGCTATGACACACCCGTTGCGCCTGTGCGGATGCAGGTTGAAGACACCGCTGAAATGAGCCGCGAAATCAAACGTGTCGCACGGTTCTTCGGGGCCGATCTCTGCGGGATCACCGACCTTGACGACCGGTGGCTCTATTCCGCCCGGGTGGACGTGCGGGACATGTCCGAAACGGAACACGGTCTTCCTTCTGGACTGAATGCCGTCATCGTGCTGGGCCACGAGATGGATGAGCAGCTTGTCGCGACCTATCCCTCGGCGCTCGCCGGAGCGGCGACGGGACGGGAATACAGCCATGAGGCCGCAATCGTCATGCAACTGGCGGCCTATATCCGCAACCTCGGTTACGAGGCGGTTGCCTCAATGAACGATACCGGCCTGGTCATTCCCTATGCGATCAAGGCCGGGTTGGGCGAATATGCCCGCAATCAGCTTGTCATCACTCGGGAATTCGGGCCCCGGCTCAGGTTTTCCAAGATATTCACCAACCTGCCGCTGGATCACGACAGGCCGGAACCGCTGGGCGTGCGGGCATTCTGCGACATTTGCACGAAATGTGCGGATGCCTGCCCGGTCAAGGCATTGCCGCATGGCCCGCCAGAGGTTGGGGGCGCCAATGTCTCGGCAATCCGCGGCGTGCGGAAATGGACTTCGGACGCCGAGAAGTGCTTTGGTTTCTGGGCCAAGACCGCAACCGATTGCGCGATCTGCATGCGGGTCTGCCCATTCAATCGCGACTTCTCGCGCCCTGGCCATCGGCTCTGGCTCAGACTGGCGCTGTCTCCGCTGCGCCGATTCGCTCTCTGGCTCGACAGGAACCGGGGCAAGCGCATGAAACCGTCCGACTGGTGGCGCAATTCGGTGTAGACCAACGAGCATTTTCGCCTGACGGTTGCGCCCTGTCTGAACTGTGCTCCCACTTGCGGGAAACTGTTTCCGACAACCGGCGGAAATACGTGCATTTTAACCAAACTCTATTCCAATCGTTGGTGGTTTTTCATCAAATCTGTATTCTGTCTCTCATGCAATTCTGGCGTCACATAATGCATTCGGCACCCGCTTCCGGGGAGGCTGACAGCTCCGGGGAAATCGCCCCGCTGGTCCGGCCGCATCGCCCGGAACGGGCCGCGGCGCGTGTGACGCCACGACCCGATCCGGCGGCACCAACCAACGTCCAGCCTCCCCCGCCGGCAGCACCGGAAAACCGGCAACCGCTGTCTGACAAGGCAATGCTGGACGCCGTGATGGAAAAGGCCGCAACGCCGAACACGACAGCCGAGCAACCGGGATTGCCGCGCGACCCGGACCAGATGCGCTGGGAGCTGCCGGGCTTTGACCGCCGCTGCCGGGTATCGACAAATTTTGGCGAATTGCCAATCGAGGCTTTGCGCCGCCGCGACATGGTCAAGACCCAGTCAGGCGCCTATCGCGCCGTTGAATGGGTCGATGCGATCCGGCTTGATGCGGACTTCATGTCCCGCCATCCCGGGGCTCATCCGGTGCAAATCCGCGCAAAATCGCTCGGTTCCGGCGTTCCCAACCGCAATATCCTCGTCTCGCCGGGCCAGATTATCTGCCCCAATGGCCTGATCGGGAATCTGGGAACAGCCCTTGCCGAAGACATTCTGGGCTATCCCGGTATCTGCCGCATGCAGCAGACCGAGATGGTTTATTACCGCTTCCACTGTGGAAGCGCCGAAACGGTTTGCATTGAAGGAGCATGGTTTTGCGTCGCACCGGATTAAGAATTGCCGAACTGTTGGCCCACTGGATGACGCGGATTGTTTGTGGGCATCCATCCCTTGCACCCGATCCGGTTCCTGTTCGCGCTGCAAGCGAACGTCGCTCGTCCTTTCCCGGCAAGCGATAGGCGGCCCTTCGCCCGCCCGACTTGTGCGGTCCTGCACAGTTGGCTGGCAATATCGGCCGATTGTTCGCGAGTTCACGCAACTTATGTTGTGACGAGCAACCGAACAAACACGAGGCCTGTCGATGTCGCTCCGCCCCACTCTCCAGACCCGCAAGGCGGTTCCAACGCTGGAAGGCGCCGGTGTGCGCCTGCACCGGGCTTTCGGTTTTCAGGACCCGTCCGAACTGGACCCGTTCCTGCTTTTTGACGATTTCCGCAATGAGAACCCCGACGACTATATCAAGGGCTTTCCCTGGCATCCTCATCGCGGGATCGAAACCATCACCTATGTTCTGTCGGGCAGCGTGAACCACGGCGATTCCCTGGGCAACACCGGAACGCTGGGCGCGGGCGACGTGCAATGGATGACCGCGGGCTCCGGGATCATGCATCAGGAGATGCCGACCGGTAACGCCGCCGGGCAAATGCACGGGTTCCAGCTGTGGGGCAATCTGCCCGCCGCACAGAAAATGACCGCACCGCGATATCAGGATGTCGGCTCTGCCGATATTCCCGAGGTGATCGATGACGACGGAACCCGTGTCCGTGTCATTGTCGGAGAATTCTGGGGCAAATCCGGTCCGGTGGACGGAATTGCGGCCGACCCGCAATATCTGGATGTCAGTATCCCCCCGGGCATCAGGAAGACTTTCCGCATCGACACCTACCGCCGCGCCTTCGCCTATGTGTTCGAAGGGGCCGCCGCGTTTGCAGACGCATCATCGCCAACCGGCGTCCTGCTGGAAAAGGAAGTCGCGGGAACAGAACTGAACATCCGCGACCTGTCCGGCGACAGAACCCTTGTCCGGTTTGGAACCGGCGACGAGGTGACCGTTCAGGCCGGTCCGGAAGGCGTGCGTTTCCTGCTGATTTCTGGCGCGCCGATCAACGAACCGGTGGCCTGGCATGGTCCAATCGTGATGAACACGCAGGACGAATTGCGTCAGGCAATGCGCGACCTTCGTAACGGGACATTCATTCAACCGGCGCATTGACGCCCGGCCCGCTCCATTGGGCAACCGTCAGGCGGCAACCGCCTTGCGCACCATGTCCCAATAGATCGTTTCGACCTCGCCCACCGATAACCGGCCTCCGGCCCGATACCAGGTGTTGACGCCCGTCAGCATCGCGATCAATGCCATCGACGCAATCTTGGTATCCGGAACAGCGAAGACACCACTTGAAACACCGCTGCGCAGAATGTCCTCCAACTGATCTTCATATGTCTTGCGCAGTCTTTCGATGACCGGAAAGTTTTCCGCGCTCAGATTTCGCAATTCCATGTAGGAGACAAACACGGCGTCCGACCGCTGCATGTGGAACGCGATGTGGAACCGGGTGAAATCCTCGAGCCGGGCCAGCGGGTCCTTGGGCAGATCCCGCTCCGCCCTTGCGGCGAGTAGGTCCTCCATATGCGCCTTCATCAGGCCAAACAGCAGGCTCTGTTTGTCCGGTGTATAATTGTACAGAGCCCCGGCCTGTACACCAACTTCGGACGCGATCTGCCGCATCGAAACCGCCGCATACCCGTGGCGTGCAAATAGCTGCATCGCCACCTCGCGGATGCGGGGACCGGTAATGTCCGAATGGGAACCCGTTGTACGTGCCATGACGCGAACGCTATCTGAACACACGTTCAGATAAAACCCCTGCTTGCGCCTTTTGCACCAAACGGGCATCACCGTGACCAGTATCTTTCGCCTCGGGGGGCAAATGTCGTATCAAACCCATCCGCTCCGATCGGTCATCATGTGTATTGCCACCGGATGCGCTCTGACCGGATGCACGAACATTCCCGAACTGGACGCCACGGTCCCGCCGTCACTCCAACAGGCGGACTACCCGGCACTGGTCCCCATCGAAACGCTGCTCACCCCTTTGCCGCCGGTCAAGGATAACGCCGAGGACGCGCAATCGGACCTGGAAAACCGACGGGATGCGCTTCAGGACCGCGCGCGACGGTTGAACGCACAGATCGTCGATGATGAAAGCAGGGCCCGGATGCAGGCCGGGGTGCCGCAATAGGGCACGGAATCTGACGCGTTGCACCCCTGCGCCGAACCGGCTAAGGCACTTGAAAACACAAGGATCAGAGGACAGTCACATGACGGAACCGCTGCGGCTCGGAGTGGCAGGATTGGGCACCGTGGGTGTCGGCGTGGTCAAGATCGTGCGCAAACAGGCACAACTGCTGTCCGCAAGGACCGGACGCCACATCCAGATCACCGCTGTCTCGGCGCGCGATTCCGGCAAGGACCGGGGCGTCAGCCTGACCGGATATGACTGGGAACCCGATCCGGTGGCTCTCGCGCGCCGCGATGACGTGGACGTTTTCGTCGAACTGATGGGCGGCGATGCCGGACCGGCCAAGGACGCGACAGAGGCCGCGCTCGCCGCGGGCAAGGATGTGGTCACCGCCAACAAGGCGATGCTGGCCATGCATGGATTGGCCCTGGCCGAACAGGCCGAGGCAGCCGGCCGGGTGATCCGGTTCGAAGCCGCCGTTGCGGGCGGCATCCCGGTTATCAAGGCGTTGACCGAAGGGCTGGCCGCAAACGAAATCACCCGCGTGATGGGCGTGATGAACGGCACCTGCAACTACATCCTGACCCGCATGGAAAGCGCCGGCCTTCCCTATGAAACGGTTTTCAGGGAAGCCGAGGACCTTGGTTATCTCGAAGCCGATCCGACCCTGGACGTGGGCGGTATCGATGCCGGTCACAAGCTGGCCCTGCTGTCCTCGATCGCCTTTGGCACCCGGCCCGATTTCGACGGGATCGAACTGGAAGGCATCCAGCGGATCACGATCGAGGACATCAGGCAGGCCGCCGACATGGGATACCGCATCAAGCTTCTGGGTGTGGCACAACGCACCGGTCGCGGCCTGGAACAGCGCATGCAACCCTGCCTGGTTCCGGACAACTCGCCTCTGGGCCAGCTCGAGGGCGGAACCAACATGATCGTGATTGAAGGCGACGCCGTCGAACAGATCGTGCTGCGCGGTCCGGGCGCGGGCGAAGGCCCGACCGCCAGCGCCGTCATGGGCGATGTTTGCGATCTGGCGCGCGGCATCCGCATTCCCACGTTCGGGCAACCTGCGGACCTGCTGGAGAGCGCACCGTCAGCCAGGGCCGGGCTGCCCGCACCTTTCTACCTGCGCATGGCGCTGCTGGACAAACCCGGCGCGCTGGCGCAGATCGCGACGATCCTCGGCAACTCGGGCGTGTCGATCGACCGGATGCGCCAGTACGGTCATTCCGAACCCACCGCGCCGGTCCTGATCGTCACACATAAAACAACCCGGGCCGCGCTGGATGAAGCCCTGTCTGCAATGCAGAACATCGACGTCATTGCCTCGGCCCCTGTCGCGCTGCGTATCGAAAACGTCTGACAGCAAAGCCGCCCCCTATCCCAAGCAGGAGTATTTCAGATGACCGGTAACATCGAATTTCACGACCGCATGTTGTCACTGGGTCTGGCCCGGGTGGCCGAACAGGCCGCGCTGGCCTCGGCCTCGCTGATCGGTCGCGGCGACGAAAAAGCCGCCGACCAGGCCGCCGTCAATGCCATGCGCGAGCAGCTGAACCTGCTCGACATTGCCGGGACCGTGGTCATCGGAGAGGGTGAACGCGACGAAGCACCGATGCTGTATATCGGTGAGGAGGTCGGCACCGGCAACGGCCCCGGTGTCGACATTGCCCTGGACCCGCTGGAAGGGACCACCCTGACGGCCAAGGACATGCCCAACGCGCTGACCGTGATCGCGATGGGGCCGCGTGGTTCGATGTTGCACGCGCCGGATGTCTACATGGAAAAACTCGCCATCGGACCGGGATATTCCGAAGGGCTCGTGACGTTGGACATGCCCCCGGCGACCCGTGTTTCCGCGCTGGCCACGGAAAAAGGCTGCGCCCCGTCCGACATCACCGTCTGCATTCTCGAACGTCCTCGCCATGAAGAGATGATTGCCGAGGTGCGCAGCACCGGCGCGTCGATCCGGCTGATCACCGATGGTGACGTGGCCGGTGTGATGCATTGCGCCGATTCGGAGAAAACCGGCATTGACATGTATATGGGATCCGGCGGCGCACCCGAGGGTGTTCTGGCCGCAGCTGCGCTGAAATGCATGGGCGGGCAGATCCACGGCCGGCTGCTGTTTCGGAATGACGACGAAAAGGCACGTGCCGCAAAGGCGGGCATCACCGATCTGGATGCAGTCTATACGCGCGACGAGATGGTCCGGCAGGATGTGATATTCGCTGCGACCGGCGTCACCAGCGGAACCTTGCTGGCGGGTATCAAGCGCGAGCCGGGCTGGGTGACAACCCAGACGCTGCTGATGCGGTCCAAGACCGGGTCGGTGCGGCGCATGGAGTATCGCACGCCGGTCTGATGAATGCTCCTTGTGCGACTCTGGCAGATGCCGGAGCCTCCGGCGGGGGTATTTTGAACCAGAAAGAAGCAGGAGACCGGCATTGGCATTCCTGGGTGTCGAAAAGTCGCTGACCGGACGACGTTGGGTCGGCCCGGGGATCGAGACCGAACGCGGGACCGACGCGTTGGTTCAGCACACCGGACTACCCCGGGCGCTGTGCCAGGTGTTGTCGCGGCGAGGCGTGACCGCCGCCGAGGCCCCATCGTTCCTTGAGCCACGCCTGCGCGATCTGCTGCCCGATCCGCGCGGGTTGCGCGACATGCAGAAGGCCGCAGCACAGTTTCTCGCCGCGGTCAGGAGCGGCCAGCGGATCGCGATATTCGCCGATTACGACGTGGACGGCGGCAGTTCCGCGGCACTTCTGATCGTATGGCTGCGCGAAATGGGGCTGGACGCGACGCTCTATGTGCCCGATCGGATCGATGAAGGATATGGACCGAACGTTCCCGCGATGCAGGACCTCGCCGCACAGCACGATCTGATCGTGTGCGTCGATTGCGGCACGCTCTCGCATGATGCAATTGCCGCCGCACGGGAAGCGGAGGTGATTGTTCTGGACCATCACCTTGGCGGCGAGACGCTGCCGCCTGCGCTGGCTGTCGTCAATCCGAACCGCCAGGACGAAAGCGGTGACCTGGGTTATCTCTGCGCGGCAGGCGTCGTTTTCCTGATGCTGGTCGAGGTGGGCCGTCAGATGCGCGAGGCGGAGATACCCCGCTGCCCCGACCTGATGAATCTGCTTGATCTGGTGGCCCTGGCCACCGTTGCGGATGTCGCGCCTCTCATACATGCCAACCGGGCGCTTGTCCGCCAGGGTCTCGCCGTGATGGCCCGGCGCGAACGTCCGGGCCTCGTCGCGCTGTCGGATGTATCGCGCCTGGATACGGCACCTGGCAGCTACCATCTCGGTTACATGCTTGGTCCGCGGGTGAATGCGGGCGGGCGGATCGGCAAAGCCGATCTGGGAGCCCGCCTGTTGTCCACGGCATCTTCTTCCGAAGCCGCAGCATTGGCGGCGCGGCTGGACGACCTCAATTCCGAACGCCGTGACATCGAGAACGCCGTGCGCACGGCGGCCCTTGACCAGGCCGAGAAACGCGGGCTGGATGCGCCGTTGGTCTGGGCGGCGGGCGAAGGCTGGCATCCCGGTGTGGTCGGCATCGTCGCTGCACGGCTGAAGGAAGCCGCCAACAGACCCGCCGTCGTGATCGGGCTGGACGGCGACGAAGGCAAGGGATCGGGGCGGTCGGTATCCGGCGTGGATCTCGGGGCCGCGATCCAGCGGCTGGCCGCCGAGGGGCTGCTGATCAAGGGAGGCGGTCACAAGATGGCTGCCGGCCTCACCGTCTCCCGCGCGCAGCTCGAACCCGCGATGGCCCGTCTGACGGAACTCCTTGCGCGACAGGGTGCGGGACTGGCAGGACCGGCGGATCTGAAGCTGGACGGCGCCCTGATGCCGCAGGCTGTGAGCGTCGAGCTGATCGAGAAGATCGAGCAGGCCGGGCCTTTTGGCGCCGGTGCCCCTGCCCCGAGATACGCCCTTCCCGACCTTCAGGTCCGGCATGCGCGTCGCGTCGGGGAAACGCATCTGAAACTGTCCCTGGGCGACGGGATGGGCGGTAATCTGGACGCCATAGCCTTTGGCGCCTTTGACACCGAACTCGGCCCCCGCCTGAGCGCGCATGGCGGCGCACGGTTTCATTTTGCCGGACGGCTTGAAATCAACAGTTGGGGTGGGCGCAAGACCCCCCAACTTCGCCTGGACGATGCGGGCGAGGCCGTCGCCAAGTAAGGGGCGCGGGCGGAAATTCTTCGATGATCCGGCACTTTTCTTCTTGCACCGGTGGGATTGTTTGCCTAATGAACCGCTCACCAACAGTGGCCCGTTCGTCTATCGGTTAGGACGCCAGGTTTTCAACCTGGAAAGAGGGGTTCGATTCCCCTACGGGCTGCCATTTGTTTCCTCAAATCCACCGCTTCCGGCTTGTTTCTCCCCGAATCGCGGGATTTCAAAGGTTTGCGCCGCTGCCTGCTCTGGGCGTTGCGCGGTTGCAATCGGCACCGCTCCGCACAAACACGCGGGTCCGGGGGGAATTGGCGAAAACGCAGGCCCTGTGCAACCGACCGAGCCCGCCCCGGAATCGCAAGCCGGAGACCGCAGGTTGACAGGTCGCGAGCACAAGATGATCTCGGCCACCATGCCGTGATCCCGGCGGGTGCATCGATGTCGGGCCGGTCACAGCGCGCCGAAACCCCTATGCGTCACGCATCCGGGCAAGCAAGGTTCCCCTGTCGCCCGCCGCCGCGAAACCACCGCCCGGCAGCGTGCTGATTGCGCGCAACCCAACCGCAGCGCCCGACGCTTCCGGCGCCCAGTTGCGCCCGTCATGGCGATAGACCGTTCCCGCCGCGCCGACCGCGATCACCTGTTCATCATCACCGGTGACGGCCAACAGGTCCGAGCGCGCACGGGCCGGCGTTATCGTCCACTTCCGGCCATCGAAATGGCCGATCGTTCCGGACAATCCAACGACATAGACGTCATCCAGCCCGCGCCCCCAGACATCGAACAGGAAATACTCGGTGCCGGCGTTGAATCCGTCCCAGCGGGTTCCATTCCAGCGTTGCACCAGCCCGAAATCGCCCACAGCCAGCAAGTGGCGGTGGTCCGGCCCCCAAAGCCCGTAAAGCGCGCTCTTGGTGCCGCTGGCCTCGCGGGTCCAGTCCGGCTGCTCGGGCCGTTTGCACAGGATCAGGCCCTCGTCACCCGCCGCAAAACAGGTCTGGCCATCCGACCAGAGCGACAGAATGGTCACGTCCATGTGCAGGTCGAACTGTTTTCGCCACACCTGCCCGTCAAAATGGTGGATCTCGCCCAGCTGCCCCGCGGCGAGCAAACCGCCATCCGGGGCGCGATGTACCGCGTGAATGCCAAGATTTCCGCAGGGGGGCAATTGCTCCCATTGCCCGCGGTCAAACGTCAGAACCGTTCCCTCTTCGCCACAGGCAAACAGCGCATCGTTCGGCCGATCGTGCCACAGCCCCCAGAGCTGCCGATCGGTGCCGCTGTGCATCGGTTCCCAGACCGGCGCCGCTTCGCTATCGGCCACAAACGGGGCAAAGTGCTCCAGCGCGGCGGCATCTCCTGCCAGGACCGTTCCGAAATCCCCAACCGCCAGCGCTTCGCCGGTCGGCAGACTGACGATCCCCAGCAGGTCATGGCCGGTGCCGCTGTCCACCCGGTCGATCCGGTCTCCGCGGATCACATGCATCTGCCCCGCATCACCGACCGCGACAACGCCGTTTCTGTAGGCCGCCAGATCACGGAACCGGGAAAAACCGGCACCGTCAAAGAGCTTGGCAAAACTTTCGCCGTCCCACAGAACCAGGTCACCGCGAAAGCCATTGGCATCGACGAAATACCGCCCGCCGGCCAAAAGCACATGCCCGTCTTCCAGAGGCAGGGCGGCCACGAAGTTCGAATGGATATCGCAGGGCTGTTTGCGCCACTCGCCGTTGGGCGAACGGATCAGAACCGTTCCGTCGCCTCCGGCGGCCAGCATCCGCCCATCGGGCAATTCGGTAACACAGCGCAGATGGGCCCGGGTGCCGGATGCCTCGGCCTTCCAGACGGCACCGTCAAAATGCAGGATCGTGCCACGGTCTCCGACCGCCCAGGCGCATCCGTCATCTCTGCCCGAAATCGCGAATAACGGCGTATTGCCGGGGGCGTTGGAATACTTGCCCTCTGCATTGACTTCGCACCCCTGAACCTGCCGCCATTGCGAACCGTCATGGTGCAGGATCAGCCCCATCCAGCCGACCGCCCAGAGGTCGTGGCGCGACCGGCCCCACAGCGCGTGAACCGGCACCGGCACGGGTACGGCCTGACGCGTCCAGGCCTCGCCGTCGAAATGAAAGATCACACCGTCATCCCCGGCCACGAAGACGCCGGCCTCGTCAGCCCAGCCGCCCCAGAACACGTCGCCCGATCCGGCGGCAAGACTGTCGACAAGATGCCAGTCGCACGCGGCCCGGGGGGCAGCCGTGAACTGGCCCCGGAAAAGGGCGCGGCGCGAGGCGGATTGCGGCGCGCCGTCCATCATCCGGCCCCGCCGCTTTCGGCCGCATCGCGCAGCCGCCCGGCTTCCTGACCAAGCAGCGCAGCAATCTCGCCGCCAAGGTCCTCACGGACGCCCTCGGGCAGATCGGCCAGCGCCGCATTCAGTTCCCGGTCGGCCAGGTTCTCGCGGAAAACCTCGCCCAGGGTTGCGGCAACCGCCTTGCCAAAGTCTTCGCGGCCCAGCGCCGCTGCCGCCTCGATCAGCGGTGCAAAGGCCTTTGCAACGGTGCTGTCGCGATGTGCGCAGACAACCGGCTCACCGCTGTCCGACCCCATCGCGATCTCGGGTGCCAGCGGGATCGCGGCGATCTTGGCAATGCCCAGATCCGTCAGCGCCACGTCAAGACCTGCATCCGGGAAAAGATGAAACGCGCCGTCACAATGCGGACAGACGACACCGGCCATGTTCTCGACCGCGCCGATCACCGGCAACCCGCGCTCGTTGCAGTACCGCCCCGCCTTGAGGCTGTCCATTTGCGCAACCGCCTGCGGCGTCGAGACCAGCACCGCGGAAACGCTGGAGCCTTCCAGCATGTCGCAGAGCGTGATCAGCTCGTTGCCCGTGCCCGGCGGCATATCCACGATCAGGTAATCCAGCGATCCCCAGTCAAAGCTGCCGATCAGGTGGTGGATGAAATCGTGCTTGTAGGCATCCCGCCACACGATGGGCGTCGTGTCGTCTTCCAGCATGAAGGCAAGCGAACCGACCTTCACCGGGTGCTCGATCCCGTCGGCCTGAAACCCGTGGGTTTTCAGCCCGTTATATGTAGTGCGGGTTTTCGCCCCTGCAAAACCGAAGAACCGGCTTTGGTTGGGGCCATGAATATCCGCATCCGCCACGCCGACGCGAAACCCGCGCATGCCCAGACCGGCGGCCAGGTTGGCCGACACCGTGCTTTTTCCGACCCCGCCCTTGTTGGCCAGCACCACGATGATCTGGCCGATTTCTTCCAGGCGTGCCTCGATCAGGCGTTTGTTGTGATGCGGCTTGTCCAGTGTGCAGGTGCTCTCCTGCGGGCAGAACTGGCAGGCATGTCCGAGGCTGCAATCCAGCTTGGCGAGCTTTTCTCCGAATTCCATCGCTCAACCATCGCCCATTTCGACGAGGATCCAGCCATCCGAAACGCTTTTCAACCCGTCCCGCTGCCCGTCTGAACCCTGCCAGATGGCAAAGGCCATCGGGATCTCGCCACGCCGGAATGACACTTCGTAATCGCCCGTCGTCGGGATCGGCCGCGACATGACCACGGCCCATTCGTTGGCCTCCGCGCCGCCCTTGTCAAAGAACTTCGCGGCCCCGCTGACCGGCTGGTTGTCGAGCATCGTGGTGCTGCCCGGCCCGCCCGCCGCAAGGTTCTGCACCGCCGCAGTGTCCGAACGCCAGTACCAGATGTTTACAGGCGCGCCGGGACCGTCACCCATGATATAGGATGTCTCGTCGTTGCCCAGCGAGAACTGCACCGCTGCCGCATCGCGAAACCGGTTGGACCTGGTCGTCACGTCCGGCGTGTCGTCACGCCAGCGCATCCGCACATAAAACCGCTCGGACGTGCGGGCCAGCGTCAGATAGACGTACTGGCCTTCGTCGTCGTAATTGACGCGCAGGTCCACCGATTCATGCACCGATGGCGCCGGGCCGACATGGACACGGTATTCCGGCAGGCGTTCCCAGATGATGTCGTCCGGGTCGTTGGTGCTGCGCAGATAGACGCCGTCGGGGATATGCGCCGCGGCCACCGTGTCGCCGGCTTCCAGCAGTTTCACATTGGCCTCCACGATGCCGGTTCCTTCGGCAAAGACCGGAGTGGTCAGGGCCAGCAACGCGGTTGCGGCGAGGGTCCGGGACAGATGTCTCATGGTGGTGATCTCCTTATCCCCAAAGGTTTTGTGTAGCGGTTTCGGTCCGGCCGATGCCGGCCATGGCCGGTTTCGGCGCATCCGGGTCGCGGAAGGGTCCGACCCGGGCTTCCAGTTCGGTGATCTGGCTGTCCGACCAGTCGGCCATGTCCTGCACCAGTTGAAACACCGTCGGGTCGAGTCCGCGCAACTGGGCGCGGCGCAACAGCCCGGCGACGGACCCGAGTGACGGCTTAAGATAACGGCAGAGAAAGTCCCGCTGCGCGCGCCGACTGGGTGCCGCGACGCCGCCACGTGACAGCGCCCCGGCTTCGAGATGACACAGCACCGACATGAACTCCAGCATGCTGGCCAGGTGGTCCGGCTCATCCTGACGCCCCTCGTCTTCCATCGCGGCCCGCAGGCCGAAATGCTTGTAGAACGCGGTCAGGTTCAGCATGAAGACCGGGCGCGTCAGGCCGGCCAGGATCGCGTCGTGGTCGCCAGCCAGCAGCGGCGCCACCGGCTTGCCCCTGCGGCCATGCAGAAAGGCGGTGATGAACCCGGCTTCGAACGCGGCAAAATCGGCCGACGGCCTGGCACGCGGCCAGTCGCGCCCGGTCACCCTGGCCCAGGCCGCATCAAATGCGGCGTGAAACTCGCCGCTGGCGATGGCGGCATGAAATTCCGGCGCGGGATGGGACAGCGCCAGCGCCGCGAGCCGCCACAACGTCTCTTTCGCTGCGGCCCGGTCCGGGGAGTTGCCCATCGGCAGATGGTTTTGGGGGCTGATCGACATCCGGGTCAGCTCAGCTTGAACATGTCGGCATGGCGATAACCGATCAGCGTGTCCATCAGCTCGCTGTCGCCGCCATCCTGCTTTTTCTGCCGTTCCGCCGCCAGCGTATCAAGCGCGGATTTCACGCCGTCCCCGAACAGGCTTTCGAGATACTCCAACGGGACCCGGGACTCGGCGGTCGCGCCCC
Source organism: uncultured Rhodobacterales bacterium (assembly GCA_964351155.1). Taxonomy (GTDB): domain Bacteria; phylum Pseudomonadota; class Alphaproteobacteria; order Rhodobacterales; family Rhodobacteraceae; genus CAYGNE01. Next base: position 20,151 of record CAYGNE010000009.1, read on the forward strand.
CGTTCTCGTCGATCCTGGGCGGCGACATCGGCGGCACATAGAACACGTTCGGCTTGGTGCCCATTTCGGGATGCAGCGGCAGCGCGACCTTGTATTTCTCCACCAGCTGATGGATCGGCCCGGCCTCGTCGTCGCGGTACCCGATCCAGCGGATGCGCCCCACGCATTGCTTGGCACAGGCCGTCGGCAGGCCCTTCTCGATCCGCGGATAGCAGAAGATGCATTTCTCGGATTTCGAGATTTCCTCGTTGAAATAGACCTTCTTGTAGGGACAGGCGCTGACACAATAGCGATAGCCGCGGCAACGTTCCTGGTCGATCAGGACGATCCCGTCCTCCTGGCGCTTGTAAATCGCGTTGCGCGAACAGGCCGCCAGGCAGGCCGGGTTCTCACAATGGTTGCACAGGCGCGGCAGGTAGAAATAATACGAGTTCGGATACTCGCCCTCGCCCTGGTCCTCGTCCCAGTTGGCCCCCCATGTGGGTTTGACATTGGGGCGCAACCACGGGTCGGTGCCGGTCATCAGCGCCTCTTCGTAATTGTATTCCCAGGGCACGCCGTAATCTTCCGGGGCGGGCTCCTGCCCCATGCGCAGCGCCCCGTCCCCGTCGAACCCGCCGCCCATGTCGGCATAGTTCTTGGGATATCCGGTACCGGGCATCGTCTCGACGTTGTTCCAGTACATGTATTCCCGCCCGTTGCGGTTGGTCCACTGCAGTTTGCAGGCGGATGTGCAGGTGTGGCACCCGATACACTTGTTCAGGTCCAGAACCATGCTGAGCTGACGTTTCACGGCCATATCTTATTCCTCCCTCGCGGCGCGGCTCACGCCGGCTCCACGTCGACGCTGCTTTCATGCGCCAGCTGGTTTGCATTCCACTTGAAGAGCTTGAAACCCAGATGCCCCCAGCCACCCGCCAGCTCCAGCGGCTGAATCAGCGTGGCCATCGTGTTGTTCATCGGCTTCATCTGCTCGTATTGATGCGGCTCCCAGCCATGCTCCATCATGATCGAGCCTTCGGGCATGCTCGGATAGAACTTGGCCTGCGCAAAGAACTCGCCCGCGCTGTTGAATATCCGCACCCTGGAGCCGTCGGTTATGCCCTTCTGCGCTGCCAGTTTCGGACTGATGTAGATGTTCGGCTCGCCCCGCTGCAGGCGCAGCATGAACTTGTTCGAGCGCCAGTTCGAATGGATGCCCCATCTCGTGTGCGGAGAGTAGAAGGACAGCGGGTAATTCGACGCGGCACTGCCGGCATGATGGCGTGCCGTGGGCACCACCGCGCCCAGCTTTTCAAACGTCGGATGATCGCAATAGAAGGTCACCCGCCCGGTCAGGGTTTCATAGGGTTTCTTGTCCTCGGTCTGCGCCACAAACGGATTATAGGGTTCATCCGGCGGGATCGGCTGGTTATTGCCGCCCTCGGCATTCATCACGATAAAGCCCTGTTCGGCAGCCTCTTCCAGTGTCACACCGCCCATTTCCGGACTGTTGTCCACCAGCCATTTCGTGGCGTCATAGTCGGTCATGAGCGAACCGTTCATGGTGAAATCGTCGTGAATGGTGTGCAGATCGCGGCTGACATCCCCGTCCTGGTATCCGGCCACCCCGCGGGCAACCGCACGCTCCTGGATTTTCCTGGTCAGGAGCGCCATGATATCCCAGTCCGGCTTGGCCTCGCCTATTGGATCAACAGGCTTTGAGAAGACATTGATAAACCTGTGATATCCGACTGAGCGCAGGTCCCATGCCTCGTAGTGGCTGGCAGCGGGCAGCAGGTAGTCCGCCCATTGCGCTGTGCTGTCCATCCGCACGTTGATATCGACAAACAGGTCCTTGACCTCTTCCAGGATCCGGTCGCGATACTTGTCGGCGAACTTGTTGCGCCGGAACTTGTTGTCGGCAATCGAGATCAGCCCCTTCATGTCGCCGTGGTAGGGCATCCAGCCTTCGCCGATACTCTCGTTGATCATCTCCTCCATCTCGTCGATGTCAAAGCCGACCCGTTCCTTGAGCTTCTCGGCGTCAAAGTATTCGCGCGCATGCTCGATCATGTGACCGCGCTGGAACTCCCCCAGGCCGCCGGGCTCGAGCCGCGGGAACTTCTCGAACCCGAAAAGCGCCAGTTGCAGCCACGGAATGTGCTTCCAGTCGATCCACGAGGTATCGAGCCCCCCGGTCTTGCCCGCATGACCGGTCAGCGCCAGCATCAGCGCCTGCGCCCAGCCGGTATAGATACCGTTGGAATACCGCCCGACATTGAAGCCCAGCATCAGGATCGCCTTCTTGGCGTTGGCGAATGCGCGCGCCTCGGACCGCACGGTTTCGGCGGCAATTCCGGTCTCGGCGGCGGTGACTTCCGGGGCATGTTTCGCGGCCTCGGCCTTGACCTTCTCGAACACCGTGGTGACCTCGATGCCCTCGACGGTGAACGTCCCTTCGAGCGCCGGATCGACCCCGTCCAGCGCGATGGTCTTTTCTTCTGACGCCATCGAGCCTTTCAGCATCACCGCCGCGCCCGCGTTCATGTCCCAGTGATAGAAGTTCTGGTCCGACCCGCCATCGACCAGGTCGGCCTCGCGCAGCAGCTTGCCGTTGTCCGTGCGCACCAGAACCGGCAGGTCGGTCTGCTCTTTCATGAAGTCGGGCTTGTAAAGACCCTCCTCGATGATGACGTTGACAAAGGACATCGCCAGAAACGGGTCCGCGCCCTGTTTGATCGGCATCCACAGATCCGCATGGATCGACGACGGGTTGTAGTCCGGCGCCACCGACACCACGCGGGCGCCGTTATATTTCGCCTCCCACAGGTAATGCGCATCCGGAATCCGTGTCGCGTTCGGGTTGAACAGCGACATCATGATGTAATCGGCGTCAAACCAGGCGTCCGAGGTAAAGCTCTCCAGCGGGTTGCCATAGGCCAGATGCGCGCCGGTGTTCAGGTCGCCCACATCGGTAAAGATGTCGAGCTGCACCCCCCCGACCAGCGACGCGAACCGGTAGGGCGCCGCAAAACGGACCATCGACAGGTTGCCTGATCCGGTATGGGTCATCAGCTTGCCGGGGCCGTGCTCCTCGAAGATGTCGATGATCTTGTCGGCGATCTCTTCGGTGATCTCGTCCCATTCCATGCGCTGCCATTTGCCCTCGCCGCGCGCACCGACGCGTTTGAGCGGATAGCGCAGCCGGTCGCCCTCGTACATGGCGGCGGAATGGATCGACCCCTTCTGACACCCGCGCGGGTTGGCGTCGGGCACGTTCGGGTTGATCTGCGGATACTTGGCCAGTTGCTCTTCGCGCAACACGATGCCGTCCTTCACGTAGACGTCAAAGGCACAGTTGCCGACGCAGTTGATGCAATGCGCGGCCTTGCCGATCTTGTCCCAGGTGAATTCGCGGCGATACAGGTCTTCCCAGTCCCGATAGGGGTATTCCTCCGCCAGCGTGTCCTCGATCGGCTCCAGCCGGTTGAGCGACCACGCCTTGTCTGCGGCCATGACACCGGCCCCCGCCAGCGTTGTATTCCTAAGGAACTCCCGACGCTTCATGCGCAGCATTTTGATCCTCCCATGTGTCGCGTTCCCGCCCGGGCCTGTGCCATCGGGTCAGTGTGTTGTTTCGATCAGGATAGCCGGGACCGGGGCTTCAAAGGCTGCGAAGTTGTTCGCAGTTGTAAAGGAGTTGTAAACAAATCCCGAGGCGGGTTTCTGAATCGCGGCAATAGGCTGTAGGCTGCGACCCAGCACGAAGGGGAGGACGGCCCCGCCGGGGCCGGTATGCGAATGAAGCGCAAGGACAGCGGCGCGCCCGCGCCCAAAGACGATCTGATGGCCGATGCCCGCGCCCTGACGGCATTTCTGGAAAGCCGCCTGGACCCGCTTGTCGACCACTCCATCGAGATCGCGAAACTCAACGGCTATGCGCCGTTCACCACCACCATCCGCGCCGCCTGGGTCGAGGCGATCCACAGCGTCACCGAAAGCCTCGGCAACTACCTGCAAACCGAATTGCTCACCGCGCCCGGCCCGCAGGCCGCGCTGAACTACAAGGCCGACCCGCGCTTTGCCCGGATGCGGCTGATCGCGCGCCAGCACCGGTCGCTCGGCATCACGATGCCGATGTATGTCGGCCTCTTCAAACACTTCCGCAATCTCTACGTCGCCGAACTCGACGGGTTTCCCGGCACCGTTCCGGCGGCGCTTGCCGGGCGGGTGCGGGATTTCTTCGACGAAACCGAACTCAGCATCTCGGCCGACTGGTACAATTCCGACGACAATGCCCGCCTGCGCGAAATGCAGGAACGCGCCCGCGCGCTCACCCTCGACAAGGACCGCTACTTCGCGATCTTCGAAAGCCTGCGCAACCCGGCCTTTCTTCTGGACAAGTCACAGAACCTCCTGAATGCCAACCAGGCCGCCGCCGAACTGTTCCTGGGCGATGCGCAGGCGGGCGAAATCATCTACCTGCGCTCGATGCGGCAACGGAAAAACTCGTTGCAGCAAGTCATTGGCCAGATCATGCAGGCCGCGACCGATCCGGACTGCTCTGTCTGGCTGGAAACCCTCGGTGGCCAACGGTGCTTTGATGTACGCATGCGCGGGCTGCACGACGCGGTCGAGAACATTCCGATCGGGCACGTGATCCTGCTGAACGACGTGACCGAGCATCGCCGCGCAGCCGAAGAGGCACAACAATCCGAACGCGGCATGTCCAGGTTCCTCGCCACCATGAGCCACGAGATCCGCACCCCGCTGCATTCGGTTCTGGGCGCGACCGAGCTTTTGCGGACCGCGAACACCGATACCGCCGACACCTATCTCGATCTGATCGAGAACGCCGGACAGACGTTGCTGCAGACGCTCAACAACGTCCTGGATTTCTCGAAACTCGCCAACGATCCCCCCGTGCCGCAACCGCTGGACGTCGATCTGCGGCTTGCAATCGACTCCTTTGAACGGGTTGCCGCCGTCGGGCCGAACCGCGACAAGGCGATGCTGGTGATCGAACTGGCCCCCACCCTGCCCCGTCACGTGCTGATCGACTGGGCGATGACCCAGCAGGTGCTCAGCAACCTGGTGTCCAATGCGATCCGTGCCGATGATGGCCGGGGCGTAACGGTGTCCGTCCGCCAGGTCGGCCCCGGCGCGGGCTGTCTGCGCTTTGAGGTCCGCGACCACGGACCGGGAATTCCGACCGAGGATGCCGAAGCCCTGTTCCGGCCCTTCGAAAAGGTCAGCGCCCGCGACACCGGCAGCGGCGGCGCGGGTCTGGGCCTTGCCATCGCGCATCATCTGGTCGAGGCGATGCAGGGGCGTATCGGCTATCGCAACCGCGAAACCGGCGCGCTGGTCTGGTTCGAAGTGCCGATCGAACCGGGCACCGCACCAACCACCCAACGCGGCGCCGCAACCGGACCCGAACCCGCCGCCCCGCTTGGCGCGCCGCGCTGTCTCTTGGTCGACGACGACCCGATCGGCAGCACCGTGACCGGCCGACAGCTCGAGCGGTTGGGCTTTCACGTCGAACATGCCGCGCGGGTGGCCGACGCCGCCGCGGCGGCCGGCAGAACCCATTTCGACCTGTTCGTCGTCGATTACATCCTGCCCGACGGCGATGGCCCGACACTGGTGCGCGATCTGCGCGGGCAGTTGCCGGCCGGCTCCCGTTTCGTTGCCCTGACCGCAAATGTCGAGGCCCTGGAAAGCCGGCAGGACCTGAGCCACCTGTTCGATGCGATCCTGGCCAAGCCGGTCGGCCAGAGCACGCTGGCCAGCGCCCTGCGCCGGCATGTCCGGATCGAACCCGTCGCCGCGTTTGCCCCGTCAGGCGCCGGCGATCATCTCAAGGGGCTCTCGCCCGATACGGTCCGGGCGATGGTACAGGCGTTCGAACTGGCGTGGGAGGAGTTCAGGCGGGATTTGCGCCAGAATCCCCCTGACCGGAACGCGACGGACCTGGGGCATCAGGCGCACCGCCTCGCCGGCAGCAGCGCCATCCTCGGCATCGGCGAACTGGAGGCGCCCCTGCGTGACCTTGAAAAACGCTGGCCGCTGCGTGGCGATGACGAAGGCCTTGCATCGCTGCTGGAGTCACTGGACCGGGACCTGGCCATGCTGGGGTCGTGGCCCGGAATTTGCCGCCAGGCGGGCCTGTCATGACCGCCGCGCATCAACGCCACCTTCCGCACGGGCACCCGGCAAAGCTGGGCGCGGTGCTCTGCGTCGAGGACGACCCCGTGGTGCAGCTCATGCTTGGCGACATCGTACGCACCGCCGGCGGCAGCTATGTGCCTGCCGACTGCGCCCGCGCGGCCGAGGACCATCTGGCGGCGGCCGCGTTCGACCTGATCGTTCTGGACCGCAAGCTGCCCGACAGTGACGGTCTCTTGCTGCTGCAATCGATCAAGCAGAGCAGCGACTGCCCCGTCATCGTGCTGAGCGCCATGGACGAAACCCGCGACAAGATCCTGGGCCTGGGACTGGGTGCCACCGAATACGTGACCAAACCGTTCAGCCCGGTCGAGCTTTCCAGCCGCATCCGCGCCCTGTTGATCGCGCGGGAAAGGAACCGGGACAAGGCCCGTTTCGAGCCCGTCTCCTGCGGGGCCTTGTCATTCCACCCCGATACGCGGTCGCTGCGAATAGACGGCTCGGAGGTCTATCTGCCCCCGGCAGAGGCCCGGTTGCTGCACGCGTTCCTGTTGCGCCAGGGCGAACCCCAGAGCCGCGATACGCTCACGCTCGCCGCCTGCGGTCGTGAATGGTCACCCGGCGACAGGACGGTCGATGTCCTCGTGGCGCGGCTGCGGAAACGTATTCCCGCAGCCGTGGCCCGGATCGTGACGATCCACCGTTTCGGCTATGTCTTCAGCCGGACCAGTTGAAACGCCTCTTCCGGACGCGCAGACCCGGCGCGCCAAAGCTGCCGGGCCAACACCAGATGCCGGTGCCGAGACGCTGGCAATCGCCAGCGCCCCGGCACGGCGCATCGTGATCCGCGGGCCTCAGAACGCCGCGAGGTCCCGCAGGAACAGCGCGATGCCGGGAACATAGATCAGCAACACCGTCATCAGGGCCAGGATCAGGAAGAACGGCAACGTCCCCCGGATCACCTCAAGATAGGGTTTGTTGAAGATCGCGATCGCCGTGAAGATATCGCACCCGAACGGCGGCGTCGCCGAACCGATGGCCATCTGCAGCGTGACCATGACCCCGACAAGGACCGGATCGATCCCCGAGGCATCGACGATCGGCACGAAGATCGGCGTCAGGATGACCAGCACCACCAGCGAGTCCACGAACATGCAGCCGACAAAGAAACACAGCGCGATGACGAACAGGATATACTCCTGGGACGCCCCTTCCAGGTTCAGCGGCTCCAGCAGGCCCTGCGGGATCTGCTCGAACGAGATGTACCAGGAAAACGCCTGCCCGATCCCGACGAGGATGAACACGACCGCCGTGATCAGGCCGGTGCTGAGCGCGGAGTCCAGAACGTCGTTCAGCCCGAGCTCACGATAGATCACGCATTCAACGATCAGCGCGTAAAGCACCGAGAACGCCGCCGCCTCGGTCGGGGTCACGGCACCGGAATAGATACCGCCGACGATCAGGACCGGAAAGCCCAGCGGCAGGATCGCCTTTTTGAACGCCGCGCGCCGTTCGGCACCGGATTTCCTTGGCACAAGCGCGATCTGATCGCCCTGCATCACGCTGTAGAAATAGCAATAGACCGAAAAGAACAGCGCCAGAACGATCCCCGGACCGATCCCCGCGATGAACAATTCGCCCACGCTCGTATTGGCCAGCGTGCCATAGAGGATCATGCCGATGCTTGGCGGGATCAGGAACGCGATGTCGCTGGCATTGATGATCAGCGCCATGACAAAGCTGTCCTTGTAGCCCGCCTTGAGCAGTTTCGGACGCATGATCTGGCCGACCGACACCACCGTCGCCTGGGTCGAACCGGAAACCGATCCGAAAAGCGTGCAGGCGATACAGGCGGTGATCGGCAGTCCCGCCCGGCGGTGCCCGAAATAGGCCTCGATCAGGCCCAGCAGGTTGTTGGCGGTATGCCCGCGCGCCATGATGTCGGCGGCCAGGATGAACATCGGCACCGCGATCAGTGCGTTCGGCGAAATCCCCGTCACCATCTGCTGGATGATGACACCGGTATCGCTTTGGGAAAAATGCACCAGCCCGATCAGCGCCGCCACGGCCAGCGGCACCACCATCGGATAGCTGAGGAACAGCAGGATCACCATCGTCGCAACGAGCGTGAAGGTGATAACGTGGATATCGAGCTCACCGGCCACGATATCGCCAAGAAATTCAACAATACCCGACATGTCAGACTCCGATGTCCTGGGCTTCGCTGTCCTCGACCTCGTAAGAGTGCCAGGCGCCGGCGTGGGTGACGTTCATGATGAAGGCGATCAGGTACTGAAGGCTGGCCATGAACAAGCCGATCGGGATCACCGAATAGATGATGTAGACCGGGAATTGCAGGGCCGGGCTCAGCCGGTTCAGGTCCTTGATCTCGAACACGTAGAACACCGACTTGTAGGCCAGGAACGCCAGCAACATCGCGGTGGTGATCGAGATCAGCGTCAGGATGACCTTCTTGGACCGGCGGCTCAGCGTATCATACAGCGCCGTCATGCGGATGTTGCGGCCCTTGCGCACCGCATAGGCAAATCCGACAAAGGTCACGCTGACGATCAGGAACTGGTTCAGCTCTTCGGAAAAATACAGGCTCTTGCCAAAGGCATAGCGGCCGATGGCGTTGGCGGTCGAATTGATCATCATCAGCAGGATGGCCGTGATGATGATGAATTTCTCGATGAACTCCGTGCCTTTGCTCAAGGCCAGCAACAGGGTTTTCATGTTTCTCACTCCCAGGACACGCAGGGGCGTGCCCTCCCAAAAAGAAAAGGCGCGGCATGATCGTCAAACACCGCGCCCTCCTGTGATGTCAGGCCGTGTTACGAGGCGTCCGCGACTTCCTGCAGCAGCCCCTCGAGGATCTTCACGGCACCCTCGCGCGCGCTGGATTTCTCGGCCTCGTCATAGGCGTTTTCGACCACACCAAAGAATGTCTCGTGCAGTTCGGTGCTCTTTTCCTCGAAAACGGCGCGCTCTTCGTCGGTCAGGACCACAACCTGCAGATCGGGGCGTTCCGCCTTGATCTTGTCCATGTTCTCCAGGTTGATCGCGATCTGGTACTCATGCGCGGCCTGCTCGGCGGCGGCGATCGCGGTCTTCACCATGTCCTGCTGGTCCGCAGGCAGGCCGTTGAACCATTCGCTGTTGGTCGAAACCGTGCCGACATAGGGCTGCTGGCCCGGGAAGATCAGGAAATCCTGCACTTCGTGCCACTTGGCGTTGTAGATGAAATAGACCGGGTTCACCATGCCATCGACGGTTTTCAGCTGCAGCGCACCATAGACCTCGCCCCAGGACAGCGGCGTCGGGTTGGCGCCGAATGCCTTGAAGGTTTCGACCGGGATGGTCGAGGTGAAGGTCCGGATCTTCTGGCCTTCGAAATCGGCCGGGCTGCGAAGCGCCTTGTTGGCGCCCCAGGCCATTTCGCCCTCGGAAATCATCGTCAGCAGCTTGAGGTTCACCTTCTCGAACTTCGCGCTCAGGTCCTCATAGATCGTCGGGCTGGTGGTCAGAACCTTGCGGATCACATCGACATCGCCGCCCAGCACATAGGGCAGGTCCAGAACCTGTGCCTCGGGCACATAGGATCCCAGGTGGCCGGTGCCGACCGATACGAACTGAACCGTCCCTTTCGACGTCAGCTCGACAATGTCATTCTCGGTGCCGAGTTGCCCGTAATAGTAGATCCGCACCTTGATATCGCCGTCGGACTGTTCCTTGATGCTTTCGGCAAAGGCCTGCGCAAAGATGTCCTGCACATCGCCCTTGTCTTCTTCCGAGGCGAATTTCCACGTGTCTGCAATCGCAGCGGTGGACAGGCCGGCGGCAAGCAACGCCGGGAAAACAAGCTTGCAGAGGGTGTTTTTCATGATTTGTCCTGTTCTGGCCTGCTCAGGCAAGGCCTTCTGAGATGATGACAAGGGGGCGAATGTCCTTGCCGCGAAGCTGTTCGATGGTTTCCTTGCAGAGCGCGCCGTACCCGGCGGCACCTGATGGGGTTGAGGCGACGCCGAGCGCGGCAAGCGCATCGGCGGCGGCCTGACCTTCTTCTTCGGTCAGTGTTTCGTAACGCACGCCACAGCGTTCCAACACGCTCCAGGCCACGATAGAGGGTTCCTTGCAGTCAAGCCGGCCCATGTTGGATTCGGGGCCCTCGCCGCGGGTCGGTTCCCCGGCCAGGTGGCTGGCCTTCAGACAGGCGGCGGCTTCGGGCTCCACGACGATCAGTTCGGGCTGCTCGGCCCAGTTCAGCCGGATCATGTGGGCCATCGCCGCGGCGAGCCCGCCGACGCCGGCCTGCAGGTAGACATGGGTCGGCCAGCGCCCCGAGGCCGCGAAAGCCGCGCGCAGCTCCTCGGCGATGACGCAATAGCCTTCCATCACCCATTTCGGGATCTCGGTGTAACCTTCCCAGGTCCCGTCGGCCAGCAGCGTGGCGCCGGTGCGCTCGGCATCGGCAATCGCCGCGGCGACGCTTTCCTCATAGACATCACCGGACCTCACCACTTCGGCGCCCAGCGCCTCCAGCCGGCCGGCAAAGCCCTCGGGGACCGTCCGGGCCAGGTGAATGCGCGCCCTGGCGCCCATGTTGCGCGCCCCCGCGGCAACGCCCATGCCGTGATTGCCCGCGCTGGCGCAGACAAAGGTATAGGTCGCGGCAAATGCGCGGATGTCGTCATCGTCCATGCGCGCGGGGGTCAGGGTCTCGCCGGTTTTTTCGTGCCAGCCCGCCGCCAGGATCCGCGCGACCGCATAGGGCGCACCCAGCGCCTTGAACGCGCCAAGACCCATGCGCTGCGTCTCGTCCTTGGCAAGGACCGTCACACCGTCCGGCCCGGCAAGCTCCCGCAAGGGCGACACCGCATAGGGCTCCTGCGCCTGAAAGAATTCCAGCGCACGGGCAAAATCCGGTTGAAATCTGAGGATATCGGTATCTCGCATGTCATCTGTTTCCGCTTTTGTCATGGGGTGGATTTCTAGCACCGGCCGGCTATTCCTTTTTTTCGTATTCGCCCCTATTCTCGATAATCGATTTCACTTTGGCCTCATTCAGCGCGGGGATTATTCATGGGCATAGAGTTGGACGATGCAGACCTGACCATCCTCAGAACGTTGCAGAAAGACTGCCGAATCGGCCTCGAGCATCTGGCGCAGGAATGCAGCCTGTCGGTCCCCTCGGTGCAGCGGCGGCTGAAGCGGCTCAGGGATTCAAACCTGATCCTGAAAGAGGTCGCGGTGCTCGATCCGTCGCGCTTTGACTACAAGATGACATTCATCGTGCTGGTCGAACTGGACCGGGAATCGCTGCAGCAACTGGATGTCTTCCGCAAGCGCGCCAAGGCCGAGCCGCAGGTGCAGCAATGCTATTACGTGACCGGTGATGCGGATTTCATCCTGATCTGCACGGCACAGGACATGCAGGATTTCGAGGCGCTGACCCATCGGCTGTTCTTTGAGAATTCCAACGTCCGGCGGTTCCGCACCTCGGTCACGATGGAACGCACCAAGATCGGGCTGGACCTGCCGATCTGACGGGCGCAGGCTGCGCTTGCGGGATGCCCCCGCACACGCACGCACCCGAGTCGTGCGCGCCCGGACCGGCCCGATTATCGGATTTGATCCGAACCGGCCCGGTTCATGCAATTTTTTCTGCCAAACTGGCCAAAACTCGATACCTCTCGCGCATCATGGCCGTGTATGACCGGCCAAGATCAATGGATGGCTAACCATGAGCGATTTTGAGACCCGCCTGACCCAACTCCGCCAGGACCTGCACCGTCACCCCGAACCGGGCTTTCAGGAAACCCGGACCAGGGCCGTCGTCGCCGACCGCCTGCGGTCGCTGGGCATCGACGTGCACGAAGGCGTCGGCATTGTCGGCGTACTCCGCGCGGGCACCGGCAACAGGGCGATCGGGCTGCGCGCCGACATGGATGCGCTGCCGATCACCGAAACATCCGATCACGGCTATGTCTCGACCAATCCCGGCGTGATGCATGCCTGCGGCCATGACGGGCACATGGCCATGCTGCTGGGCGCGGCCGAAAAGCTGGCCGCAACCCCGGATTTCGACGGCACCGTCGTCTTCCTGTTCCAGCCGAACGAGGAACACGGCCTGGGCGCCCGCGCGATGATCGACGACGGCGTGCTGAGGAGCTTTCCCGTCGAAGAGGTCTATGCCATCCACAACCTGCCCGGCGCCCCCACCGGTCAGATCTCGACACGCACCGGCATCATCTGCAACAGCGAAACCCTGTTCGAGATCGCGGTGAACGGTCGGGGCGGCCATGCCTCGATGCCGCAAACCGGTGTCGACGCCATCACCGTCGGCGCCGAGATCGTGCTGGCCCTGCAAACCGTCATTGCGCGCAAACTCGCGCCCGCCTCCGGCGCCGTGGTCTCGGTCACCGAATTCCTGACCGACGGACAGCGCAACGTGTTGCCCGGCAACGCCACGCTCAAGGGCGATTTCCGCGCCCGCTCGCCCGAGGACCGGATCGCCATCGAAACCCACATGCGCCGCATCGCCGACGGCATCGCGGCGGCCCACGGCATTACCGCCACCGTCACCTTCGACACCCAGTTCGTCGAAACCATCAACGCCGACGCGCCGGTCCAGGCCACCTATCGCGCCGCCGAGGCGACCGGTTGCGCGCTGATCCGCGACCGCACCCCGATGAGCTTTTCCGAGGATTTTGCCCAGTTTTCGGCCGCCGTGCCGGGATGCTTCCTGCTGCTCGGCAACGGCGAAACCGGCGCGCATGGGCGGCCGCTCCACGCCTCGGACTACGATTTCAACGACGCGCTGCTCACCGTCGGCGCAGATTTCTGGGTCAACCTGGTCAGGGACCGGCTGCCCCCGCGAAAGGACCAATCATCATGACCGCCCCGGATCGAGGTTTCACGACCGACGAATTCGCCCGGCGCACCGCCCGGGCGCAAGAGAAGATGGCCGCCGCCGGAATGGCCGGCCTGCTGCTGACCACCGAACCCGAAGTGCGTTACTTCAGCGGGTTTCACACCCTGTTCTGGCAAAGCCCCACCCGCCCGTGGTTTCTGTTTGTCCCGGCAACGGGCAAACCCGTCGCGATCATCCCCGAGATCGGCGCCGACCTCATGCGGCGCACCTGGATCGACGACATCCGCACCTGGGGCGCCCCCGCGCCCGAGGATGACGGGATCAGCCTTCTGACAGACGTCCTGTCCCCGCTCGCCGGGCGCAACGAAACCATCGGCCTGATGATGGGGCATGAAACCCACCTGCGGATGCCGCTTGGTGACTACCACCGCCTCATGGCCGGGCTGGGTGGGCTTGGGATCGCCGACGCGACACCGCTCGTGCGCGGCCTGCGGATGGTCAAATCCGAGGCCGAGATCGAGAAACTCGCGCATATCTGCGCCATCGGATCGCGCACATTCGCGCGCGTGCCCGACATCGCCCAACAGGGCCAGCCGCTCGAAGACCTGTTCCGCGCCTTCCGCCGCGAAGGGCTCGCCCAGGGGGCCGATGATGTCCCTTACCTCGTCGGCGGTGCGGATACCGGCGGCTACTCCGACGTGATCTCGCCCCCGTCGCGCCGACCGCTGGCGCGCGGCGACATCCTGATGCTCGACACGGGTGCCAACTGGGACGGCTATTTCTGTGACTTTGACCGCAATTTTGCCATCGGCGCCGCGGATGACGCCGCGCGCCGGGCCTATGACGTGCTCTGGCGCGCGACCGAGGCAGGCATCGCCGCAGCCCGCCCCGGGGCCACCTGCCGCGACCTGTTCAACGCCATGCAGACCGTGATTGCCGAAATCGACGATCAGGGCGGTGACGTGGGCCGGCTTGGCCACGGGCTTGGCATGCAACTGACCGAATGGCCCTCGCACGCCGCCTGGGACAGCACCGAGATCACCGAGAACATGGTGCTGACGCTGGAACCCTCGCTCAGCTATGGTAACGGTCACATCATGGTGCACGAAGAGGATATCGTCGTGCGCGCCACCGGCGCCCGGCTCCTGACCGAACGTGCCGCCCCCGAACTTCCGATCATCTGAGGACCAGACATGAAACTCGATTTCCAGACAGATGGCGGTATCGGCACCCGGGCCAATCTCGGCGTGATCGTGCTCGAAACCGACGAAACGCTCGAACGCGAATTCGCCCGCATGTTGGCCCGCCCCGGCGTTGCGCTCTATCACAGCCGGATCGCGATGGTGCCCGAAATCCGCCCCGACACGCTGGCGCGCATGGAACAGGACCTGCCGGCCTCGGCACGCCTGCTGCCGCCCTCGCTCGACTTTGACGCCATCGGTTTCGGCTGCACCTCGGCCTCGACCGTGATCGGCTCGGACAAGGTGGCAGAGGCGATCCGGACCGCCTGCCCGGCCGCCCGTGTGTCCGATCCGCTCGCCGCCGTCATCGCGGCGGGCCGGGCGCTCGGGGTCAAACGTCTCGGTTTCGTCACGCCCTATGTCGCCGAGGTTTCGGCGCGGATGCGGCAAAAACTCGAAGAGGCCGGGTTCGCCATCGCCGGGTTCGGCTCCTTCGAGGAAGGCAATGACCGCGTCGTGGCCCGGATCACCGAGGCCTCGATCATGGCCGCCATCGACGCCGTCGCCGCACAGGCACCCTGCGACGCGGTGTTCGTGTCCTGCACCAACCTGCGCTGCCTTGACATCATCCCGCAGGCCGAGGCCCGGGTCGGCGTCCCGGTGATCTCCAGCAACCAGGCGCTTGGCTGGCACATGCTCCGCATGGCCGGGATCGACGACACCTGCCCCGAATTCGGAAAGCTCTTCGAACTGGGCGCGACCGCCTGAGCGGCCCGGCCGCCGCTCAGGCTTTCGCCAGCAACGCCAGCGCGCGGGCCGCGATGCCATCGCTGTCCAGCCCGTAATGCGCATAAAGCGCGGCGGGCGGACCGATCGGCGCAAACTCGTCCGGCACGCCGTGACGCAGGAACGGCACCCGGTCGCATTCGACCAGGACCTCGGCCACCGCGCTGCCAAGCCCGCCGGTCACGTTATGCTCTTCGACCGTCAGGACCGCGCCGGTCTCCGCCGCCGCCGCCCGGATCGCATCGCCATCGATCGGGCTGATCGTGTGCATGTCCAGAACCCGGACCGAAACGCCGGACATGCCCAGTTTCTCCGCCGCCCGCAGCGACGGATGAACCTGCGCGCCGGTCGCGATGATCGTCAGGTCGATCCCCTCCCGCAGCCGGATTGCGCGGCCCAGCGCGAAATCTTCCGGCGGCGCGGCATAGACCTCCGGGTCGCGTCCCCGGCCCAGCCGGATATACATCGCGCCCTCCCGGTCCAGCGACGCCCGCAGGATCGCGCGCAACAATGCGGCATCGGTCGCACAGACCACGGTCAACCCGGCAATGGTGCGCATCATGGCAAGGTCTTCCAGCGCATGGTGGCTGGTCCCGTAATACCCCATCGAAATGCCGGAATGATGCGCCAGCAACCGCACCGGCAGGTTCGGATAGGCGCAGTCGGTGCGGATCTGCTCGGCGCAGAGGATGCCGAGAAAGCTCGCGAAGGTGGCGGCGAAGGGGATCTGCCCGCAGGCCGCCATGCCGGCGGCGGCGGTCACCATGTTCTTCTCGGCGATGCCGAAATCGAAAAACCGCTCGGGGTGGCGGTCCCGGAACTCGACCGTCCGGTTGGCCGAGGCCAGGTCGGCGGTCATCACCACGATGCGCGGGTCGGTTTCGGCCAGATCGGACAGTTCCTCGCCCAGCACAAAGGCCGGCATGCGCCTGGCCGGCGTGCCCCGCTCCGACGATTTCAGCGAGGCAACGCTCTGCCCGGTGAAGAAATCGGCCTGGTCCTGGCTGGATTCGTCCGCCGGTCCGCTCATTTGGGATGCTCCCAGACCGGCGGGCGCAGCCCGGCGTCCAGTTCGGCCATCACCTCGGCATAATCCGCGTCGCTCAGGTTGCCCACATGCCAGTTGAGCGCGCCTTCCATCATCGCCACGCCCCTGCCCTTGACCGTGTCGGCAATGATCACCGTCGGACGCCCCCGCCCCGGCGGCGGCAACCCGTCCAGCGTCTGCAGGATCGCATCGAAATCATGCCCGTCGATACGCGCCGTGTCCCAGCCGAAGCCGCCAAACCGCTCTTGCAGCGGTTCGACCGCCATGATCTCCTCGGTGCCGCCGTCGATGCACAGCCCGTTGCGGTCGACGATCGCCACCAGCGATCCCAACCCGAAATGCGCCGCCGACATCGCCGCCTCCCAGATCTGCCCCTCGGCCAGTTCCCCGTCCCCCAGCAGGCAATACACCCGGTGATCGCGCCGCTGCACCCGCGCCGCCAGCGCCAGCCCGACCCCGACGGACAGCCCATGCCCCAGCGAGCCGGAACTGAAATCGACCCCGGTCACCTTCTTCATGTCCGGATGATCGCCGAACGGGCTGCCCAGGCGCGTGTAATCGTCCAGCAGCGCCGGATCGAAAAACCCCAGATCGGCCAGGATCGGATACAGCCCGATCGCCGCGTGCCCCTTGGACAGGACGAACCGGTCGCGGTCCGGCCAGCCCGGCTCCAGCGGCCTGATCTTCAACTTGGCGTAATACAGCGCCACCAGCAGTTCCGCCGCCGAGAACGTGCTGGAATAATGCCCGGCCCCGGCAATGCGCGACAGCCGCACGGTTTCCTTGCGCACGAATTTCGCCCGATCCGCCAGGAACCCCGGCGACACGTTGCGCCCGGCCTCGCGTTGTGCATCCGTCATCCGGTGCCTCCCCCCTGCGCCGCCACCGCCTCCAACCCGGCCCGGGTCGCCACAAGCGCCGCATCGATATCCGCCTCGCTATGCGCGGCCGACAGGAACATGTTGTGCCACGGGTGCAGATACACCCCGTGGCGCAGCGCCGTCGCGGTGAACAGGTTGCCCCGGGCAAAATCCGGATCATCGTCAAACAGCATCATCGGCATCTGAACCGGGCCGCTCTGGCGCAGCCCCACGCCCAGATCGGCGGCCTGCGCGGCAATCCCGGCCCGCAGCCGCGCGCCCAGCCGCACCATATGCGCAATCGCATCGCTCCGCGCCAGCTTGTTCACCGTGGCCAATGCGGCGGCCATCGGCACCGCCCCGCACCAGAACGACCCGGTCACGAACACCCGCCCCGCCGCGTCGCGAAACCGGTCATTCCCGGTCACCGCCGCAATCGCATGGCCATTGCCCAGCGCCTTGCTCCACGCCGACAGGTCCGGACGCACGCCCAGCGGCTCCCAGCTTCCGCCGGGGTGGATCCGGAACCCGGCGCGCACGTCATCCAGGATCAGCGCGGCCCCGGCCCGGTCGGCCAGGGCGCGCGCCGTATCGGCAAATTCCTGCGACGGCATCTCCTGATCCCGCCGCACGTCATGGCGAAAGGCCGACACCAGAATGCCGGCCAGATCATCGCCCGCCGTCGCGCAGGCGGCGGCAAGCGACGGCACGTCATTGTAGTCATAGGCAATCAGATGAGCCCGGTCCTCCGCGGTGGTGCCATCCGGGCGCGGCGTGCACCATGGCGCCGCGCCGTGATAGGCCCCGCGCGCCACCAGAACCTTCCGCCGCCCGGTCTGCGCCCGCGCAATCGTCACACAGGCGGTCGTGGCATCGGTTCCATTCTTGGAAAACATCGCCCAGTCCGCCGCCGGGATCAGCGCGACCAGCCGTTCGGCCAGTTCAACCAGCACCTCGCCGGGGCCGTTGCAGGCGTCCATCCTGGCCTGCTGGGCCGCTGCCGCCGCCTCGACCTCCGGATCGCCATAGCCAAGGATCATCGGGCCATAGCCGCACATAAAATCGATATAGTCCCGGCCGTCCACGTCCCAGACCCGCGCGCCCTCCGCCCGGGCAAAGAACTGCGGATAGCCCGCGGGCAGTGCCGCGGCATTCATGTGCCCCCACATCCCGCCGGGGATCACCGCCCGTGCCCGGGCTCTCAGGTCGGCATCCCGGCTCATTCGAACGTCACAAAGGATTTGGCGGTTTCGCGGTCATACCGACCGCTCGCCGACAGCAATTGCCGCGTGTAATCCTGCGTCGGCGTCGCGTTGCGCAGCTGGTCGGTGGTCAGCACCTCGGCAAAGCGGCCCCGGTTCATCACCGCCACCCGGTCACACATATGCGCGACAACGGCCAGATCGTGGCTGACCATCAGATAGGTCAGGTTGCGTTCCCGCTGCAGCGCCTTCAGCAGGTTCAGGATCTCGGCCTGAACCGACACGTCCAGCGCCGATGTCGGCTCGTCCAGCAACAGGATCTTCGGCTCAAGGATCAAGGCGCGGGCAATCGCGATGCGCTGCCGCTGCCCGCCCGAGATCTGATAGGGATAGCGAAACCGCATCTCGATCCCCAGACCGACCTCTTCCAGCGCGCGCAGCACCCGCGCCTCGCGCCTGTCCATCCGGTGGATTTCCAGCGGCTCCATCAGGATATCGTTGATCGTATGGCGCGGATGCAGCGAGCCGTAAGGGTCCTGGAACACCATCTGGATATGCCGCGCGGTCTTGCGGTCGCGCCGATGCTCCAGTTCGACACCGGCGACCCGGATCGTCCCGGTCCAGTCCTGCGTCAGGCGCGAAATCGCGCGCAGCACCGTCGACTTTCCCGACCCGGACTCGCCCACCAGTCCAAAGGACTCGCCTTCGGCGATATGAAACGACACATCCTTGACCGCATGCAGCATGTTGCGGCCGTGGCCGAAAACGACGTTGAGATCCTGAACATCGATCATGCGCGCCCCCTATTCCGTGATCCAGGCCGGATCACGTTTCAGGACCGGCAGCATGTCCTGCGGATGGTCCAGTTCCGGCAGGCAGTTCAGCAAACCGCGCGTATAGGGATGCTGCGCCTTGTGCAGCTGCCCGGCCTCGATCACCTCCATCACCCGCCCCGCATACATCACCAGAACCCGGTCGCAGAACGACGCCACGAGGTTCAGGTCATGGCTGATCAGGATCAGCCCCATGCCCCGTTCCCGCACCATGTCGTCCAGCAGCGCCAGCACCTGCATCTGCACCGTCACGTCCAGCGCCGAGGTCGGTTCGTCCGCGATGATGATGTCCGGATTCGGAATCAGCATCATCGCGATCATGATCCGCTGGCCCATCCCGCCCGACACCTGATGCGGATACATGTCATAAACCTTTTCCGGCTCGCGGATCTGGACGGTCTTCAGCATCTCCATCGCCCGCTGCCGCGCCTCGCGCTTGCTGGCCGAGGAATGGATCAGGAAGGCTTCGGCGATCTGGTCGCCCACCCGCACCACCGGGTTCAGCGAATAGCGCGGGTCCTGCATGATCATCGAGATCCGCGCGCCCCTGATCCGGCGCATCTCGCGCTCCGGCGCGGTCAGCAGGTCGATGCCGTCAAACGCCATCCGGTCGGCCCTGACCCGGCCGTTGCCCGCCGACAGGCGCAGCAACGCGCGCCCGGTCTGGGACTTGCCGGAGCCGGATTCCCCGACAATGCCCAGCCTCTCGCGCCCAAGGTCGAACGACACGCCGCGCACCGCCTCGACCG
Organism: uncultured Rhodobacterales bacterium; assembly: GCA_964351155.1. GTDB lineage: Bacteria > Pseudomonadota > Alphaproteobacteria > Rhodobacterales > Rhodobacteraceae > CAYGNE01. The sequence continues at coordinate 39,834 of CAYGNE010000009.1, forward strand.
GACCGCGATGGGTGTCAAAGGTGACATGCAGGTTCTTGACGGACAGCAATGCGGTCATGAGTCGGTATTCTTCGGATCAAGCGCGTCCCGCAGGCCATCGCCCAGCAGGCAGAACCCAAGGCTGACGACAAAGATCGCGATGCCGGGCACCGTCGGCACCCACCACTGGTCCAGCAGCAACTGCCGCCCGGTCGAGATCATCGCGCCCCATTCGGGTGACGGCGGCTGCGCGCCCAGACCCAGGAAACCCAGCCCGGCGGCGGTCAGGATGATCCCGGCCATGTCCAGCGTCAGCCGCACGATGACCGAGGCCAGGCACATCGGCACCACGTGACGCCGCAGGATGCGAAAGGTCGATGCGCCCTGCGCCTGCGCGGCCATGATGAACTCGGCCTTGCGGATCGTCAGCACCTCGGCCCGGGCGATCCGCGCATAGGGCGACCACGTGGTCAGCGCGATGGCCAGCACCGCGTTTTCCAGCCCCGGACCAAGCGCCGCCACCAGCGCCAGCGCCAGGATCAGGCGCGGAAAGGCCAGGAAGATATCGGTGAACCGCATCAGCACATTGTCGACCCAGCCGCCGAGATAGCCGGCGATGGTCCCGATCGCCAACCCGATCGGAACGACGATGATCGACACCAGCCCGACGATGTAAAGCGTGATCCGCGAGCCCCAGACGATCCGGTCATAGATGTCCCGGCCCAGCTGGTCGGTGCCGAACCAATGTTCCGAACTGAACGGCTGCAGCCGGTTCTCCAGGTTTGGCTGCACCCCGTTCGTCGCCGTCAGGAGCGGCGCAAAGATCGCCATCAGGACCAGCGCCGCGATGATGATCAGCCCGGCCATCGCGATCGGATTGGCCCGGAACGCCAGCCAGGCCAGGTAGCTGCGCTGGCAACGGGCCTGCAACGTCGAATGCGGCGTCGGTGACATCAGCCAGGCGCGCAGCCCGCCGCCGGTCCCGGGTCTGGCCGTATCACTCATGCGCGCGCCCTCGGATCGACCAGCTTGTACAACAGGTCCGACAGCATGTTGATGCCGACGAAACAGGTGCCCACGACCACCGTGCCGCCCAGGACCGCGCTCATGTCCGCGTTGAACAGCGAGGTGGTGATATACTGCCCGATGCCCGGCCATGAAAACACCGTCTCGGTCAGCACCGACCCCTCCAGCAGCGAGGCATAGGTCAGCCCGATGATGGTGATCAGCTGCACCAGAACATTGCGGAACGCGTGCCGCCAGACCACCGCGCTCTCACTGGCGCCCTTGACGCGGGCGGTCAGGATGTATTCCTGGTTCAGCTGGTCAAGCATGAAACTGCGGGTCATCCGGGCGATATAGGCCAGCGCAAAGGACCCCAGGATCGCCGAGGGCAGCACCAGGTGCGACACCGCGTTCCAGAACACCTCCCACTCCTCGGCCAATGCGGCATCGATCAGGATGAACCCGGTCCGCGTGTCGACGATACCGTCGAAATAGACCTCGATCCGCCCCGGCCCGGCCACCCAGCCCAGCTTGCCATAGAAAACCAGCAACGCCACCATGCCCAGCCAGAACACCGGCACCGAATACCCGATCAGCCCCAGCACCCGGACCACGTGATCGATCAGCCTGCCCTGGTTGACCGCCGCCAGAACCCCCATCGGCACCCCGATCAGAACCCCCATCAGCGTCGCGATCGTCGCCAGCTCCAGCGTCGCCGGGAAAAACCGCTTGATATCCTCCAGAACCGGCCGCGTCGTCATGATCGACGTGCCCAGATCCCCCTGCGCCAGCTCCGACAGGTAACGCCCGTATTGCTCATAGATCGGGCGATCCAGCCCCATTTCCTTGTAGACCCTGTCATAGGCGTCCTGCGGCGCACGGTCCCCGACAATCGCCAGAACCGGGTCCGCCGGCATCACCCGCCCGATCGTGAACGTGACCGCCGTCAGCCCGACAAAGGTCAGGAACAGCGTCAGGAACACGTTGAGAACAGCCTTTACAGGACGCTGCAGCGACAGGAACGCGCCCGTCGCTGCATCGGTCTTCATATCGGACAAGGTCCGGACCTACTTCGTGATCATGCGGTAAAAGATCAGATCGAAGGTCGCGCCCGAGACATATCCCTCGACTTCCTTGCGGACCGCCGATTGCTCGGTCTGCTGGAACATCACCACATAGGGCGAGGCCTTCTGCAGATCGCTCTGGATCTCGTGGTACAGCATCTCGCGCTTGCCCGCGTCCAGCTCGTTGCGCGCGGCAACCACCTTGGCGTTCATGTCGTCGCTGGCCCAGGCGTTGCGCCATGCCAGGACCCCGGTCAGCTTGGCCTCGGGCCGGTTGTCCGGGTTATGCGCGAACGCATCCAGGTTGGAATGCGGGTCGGTATAGTCCGGCGACCACTGCGCCAGGATCAACTGGTGCTTCTGCGCCCGGTACATCGGCCACAGGGTCTTGCCCTCCGCCGTGGTGATGTTCGCCTTGATCCCGGCCTGCGCCAGCGTGGCCTGAACCGACTGCGCGATCTGCGGATAGGGAGACGAGTTCAGCGTATCCATGTTGACCTCGAACCCGTCCGGATACCCGGCCTCGGCCAGAAGCGCCTTGGCCTTCTCCACGTCCAGCGTGAACGGCTTTTCGTTATAGGCCGCCCACAGGCCACCGGGCCACGCCGCCTGGTGAATCTGGAACTGGCCCTGAAGGAAGCTGTTGGCCATGCCCTCGTAATCGACCAGGTACCGCAGCGCCTCTGCCACCTTGGGGTTGCCAAGGATCGGATCGGCCGCGTTCGCCGCCATATAGATCAGCGCCGCCTTGGGGTCGGCCTGCACCTTCAGGCCTTCATTGGACGAAATGCCCTCGATCTGGTCCGGCGTCAGGTCGCGCGCCAGGTCGACGTCGCCCTTTTCGATCATCAGCCGCTGCGCCGACGGCTCGGCGATATGACGGATGATGACCCGCTTCATGGCCGGTTCGCCATGGCGGTAATCGGCAAAGGCCTCCATCGACACCAGCTCGTTGGCCTTCCAGGATTTCAGCATGAACGGGCCGGACCCGGCGCTGTTGGATTTCAGCCACTCATAGCCCATGTCGCCGTCCTTCTCATGCGCCATGACCTCTTTCATGTCGACAATCGACGCGATGCCGGCGGACAGCGCGTTCAGCACCAGCGCCGGTGAAAACTCCTCGGTGATGGTGATCCTGGCCTTGTCGCCATCCACCACCACAAGCTCGTCGACATTCTCGGGGGTCCAGCCGAACTGGGTGATGATGAAAGACGGTGTCTTGGACAGCTTCACGACCCGGCGCAGCGAATACACCACGTCCTCGGCGGTGACCGGGTTGCCGGAATGGAACGTCATGCCCGGGCGGATCGCAAAGGTGATGGTCTTGCCGTCCTCGCTGATATCCCAGCTTTCGGCGACCCCCCCCACCAGCGTGGTCAGGTCCTCGGGTTCGAACATCATCAGGCGGTCATAGATGTTGGCAATCACCTCACCGCCGGAAAACTCGAAAACCTCCGCCGGGTCCAGCGTGATGATGTCGCTGATATCCTTGGCCATCACGAACGTGTCTTTTGGCGGCGCTGCCTGCGCCGACAGGCTCAGGGCCAGTGCCGTCACCATGGCCAATGGCCACGCGATCAGGCTGCGAATGAATTTTGTCATAAGTTTTCCTCCTCCAATTCTCGCGATCTCCGCCGAAACGGCATGGCGCGAGTTTCCCGACCCGCTGTGTTGCGGGCATCCTCCAAGGTTTTAAGATTACACGCCTGCCGTCAACGATTCAGTTTGGAAATCTCGGATTGACAGCCCGCCCGCGCCCGGGTGCCCATGAATCGTGCGCCCTCGGCACCCGGTGCCCCGGCCCACCGGAACCGCCCGGTTGCGGCGGCGCAACGCGCGCCCTGTTAACCGCGCCGGTCTGCCTCTCCCGTCTGCACGCGGTATGTACGCGATCTGTACGCCCGGCACAGCCCGGATTGTGCCGGTTAACCTTGTTTTACAGGCCCGCGGGCCGCCCCGCCCCCGCCCTGCGCCTGTGCCGTTAACGCCCTGCTAACCCGGGTTAACCGCGCCGTGTCCTCGGCAAAGCTGTTGCACGTGGCCCGGCCTTGGGTAAAGTCGGCCACAGGAACCGGCGGACCACCGGAATTCGCAATCGGGTCCTGCCAGCAGGGAGCCCATGATGCGCACATCCATTCCGGTCTTTGACGGGCATAACGACACGATTCTCAAACTCGAAATCGCCGCCCGGCTGGGCCAGTCCCCGGATTTCGCCGCATCCGAGCCGGTGAATGACATCGACCTGCGCCGCGCCCGCGCAGCCGGGTTCGCGGGCGGTTTTTTCGCCATGTTCACGCCATCGCACCTGGATCGTTTCGATCAGGATTTCGATCCCTTCGATCCGGCCAATTTCGACCCCATCGCCCAGCCCGAAGCGCTGAATTTCACCCTCGCCATGTTCGCCCGCCTGCGCCGCATGGCCCGCGATCTGCCGGATGACCTGGCGATCTGCGACGGTGCCGCATCGGTTCGCGCGGCGATGGAGTCCGGGCGCATCGCGATCATCCCGCATATCGAGGGTGCCGAGTGTATCGACAAGGATTTCAATGCCTTGGAGGTTCTTTACGCCGCCGGTCTGCGATCTCTCGGGCCGGTCTGGTCCCGCAGCAACGCCTTTGGCCACGGCGCGCCGATGACCCCGCAGCCCGATCTGGACCCCGGTCAGGGCCTTACGCCCGCCGGGTTCGACCTGGTGCGCGAATGCGACCGGCTGGGGATCCTGATCGACCTGTCCCATCTGACCGAGGCGGGGTTCTGGGACGTGGCCAGGACCACGACCCGCCCGCTCATGGCCACCCATTCCAACGTCCACGCGATTTCACCCAGTGCCCGCAACCTGACCGACCGCCAGTTGCAGGCGGTCGCCGAGTCCGGCGGGATTGTCGGGCTGAACTTTCACGTCGGCTTCCTGCGCCCGGACTGCGCGCTGAACCCCGAGACCCCGATCACCGACATGATCCGGCATCTGGATCACATGATCGGCATTCTGGGCGAGGACGGCGTGGCGCTGGGGTCCGATTTCGACGGCTGCCTGCTGCCCGGCGAAATCGGCGATGTGACCGGGCTGTCCCGGCTGATCGAGGCCATGGAAAAATCCCAGTACGGAGAACGGCTTATCGCCAGGATCTGTCACGAAAACTGGCTCGCCGCCTTGCAACGCGCCCTGCCCTCCGACGGGGTGTGACCGGGGTCTTTTCAGCCAACCGGTTGGCCATTTTCCTCCGGGGCCGGCGCTCCGGAAGCCCGGGAAACCGGTCCGCACAACGGACGATCTCCGGCATTGCCCGCAACAAGTGCAACCCCAGGCGCGGATGACGATCAGCACCTGGCCCGGTGATCGGCAGCGCCCCGATCAGGGGTCAGTGCACCCGGTCGCGCGGCTCGCGTCCGGCGAAATAATCGTTAAGATTATCCAGCACCCGCAGCCCCATCGCCTCGCGCGTTTCGCGCGTCGCACTGCCCAGATGTGGCAGCATGACCAGGTTGTCACACTGCATCAGAATCGGCGCAACCCGCGGCTCCCCATCAAAAACATCCAACCCCGCCCCCCCGATCATGTCGAACATCAGGGCCTGTGCCAGCGCCTGTTCGTCGATCACTTCGCCGCGTGCGGTGTTGATCAGAAAAGCGTCCGGTTTCATCAGGTCCAGCCGCCGCGCATTGATCAGGTGCCGGTTCGCTGTTCCACCCGGACAGTGCAATGACACGAAATCGCATTGCGGCAACAGATCCTCGATATTGTCCACCTGCGTGGCGCCATAGGCCGCCAGCGTCGCCGGGGCGACGGCCGAGCGGTTCTGAACGACGATCTTCATGCCAAAGCCATGATGCGCTCGGCGCGCCATGGCCTGGCCGATGCGACCAAAACCTACAATTCCCAATGTCTTACCGGACACTTTTGATCCCATCAGATGGGTCGGACGCCAGCCGGTCCATTCGCCGGCCCGCAATTCGCGTTCGCCCTCGCCTGCCCGCCGCGCCACCATCAGCATCAGCGTCATGGCGATGTCGGCGGTACATTCCGACAGAACGTCGGGCGTGTTGGTTATCGTGATGCCCCGGGCCTGCGCAGCGGACACATCTATATGGCTGTACCCCACCCCGTAATTGGCGAGAATGCGGGTCTTGGGCTGCGAGACATCCAGCGCGCCGGCGTGCAGCGTATCGGTCACTGTGGGCAGGATCGCATCATAGTGTTTCAGCGCATTGCGAAAGTCATCCGGACAGAGAGGCCGATCGGATCTGTTGAACTCGGCATCGAAGCTTTCACTCAGCCGGGCCTCGACAGCGGCCGGCCAGCGGCGGGATACAAGAACCTTGGGACGTACCGACATCACGCGGCCTCCTTCATGACTCTGGCGATCGTGTCACCGATGACCGCCGGGTTCGGCGCGACGGTCACGCCGGCGGCGCTGAGTATTTCGACCTTTTCGCTGGCGCTTTCGCCAAAGGCCGAGATGATGGCCCCGGCATGACCCATGGTGCGCCCTTTGGGCGCGGTCAGACCTGCGACATAGGCGATGACAGGCTTGGACACGTGATCGCGGATATACTCGGCGGCCTCGGCTTCCTGCGGTCCGCCGATTTCCCCGATCATACAGATCACATGGGTTTCGTCATCGGCCTCGAACCGTTCCAGGATGTCGCGGAAGGACGATCCGTTGATCGGATCTCCGCCAATTCCCACCGACGTCGACACGCCGATCCCATGATCCTTGAGCTGCGCCGCCGCCTCGTATCCCAGCGTGCCCGAACGTCCGACGATACCGACATTACCCGGCAGATAGATGTGGCCCGGCATGATACCCAGCAGGGCCTTGCCCGGGCTGATGGTGCCGGCACAGTTCGGACCCGTGAGAACCATGCGCCGCTCGCGCGGGTAGCGATACATGTATCGCTTGACGAGAATCATGTCCTGCGCCGGGATGCCGTCAGTGATGCAAACGCAATACCGGATGCCAGCATCCGCCGCTTCCATGATCGAATCCGCGGCAAAGGGCGGTGGCACGAATACCAGGCTCGAATCCGCGCCGGTCGCGGAAACGGCTTCCTCGACGGTGTCGAACACCGGCACGCCCTCGACGGTTTCCCCGCCCTTGCCGGGAACCACGCCCGCAACGACATTTGTACCATAGGCCAGCATGTCCGCAGTATGAAACCGGGCCATCTTGCCGGTGATGCCCTGGACAATCACGCGGCTGTCACGGTCAAGTAGGATGCTCATGTCACGGCCCTTATCTTTGTGTTTTGGGAGAGATCGTTTTTCCACGCGCCAACCGCGCGCTCGGCGGCTTCCATCAGCGTCGTGGCGCGAATGACGGGCAGTCCGCTCCGGGCAAGGATCTTCTGGCCTGCTTCGACATTTGTCCCGGCAAGACGGACGATCACCGGCACGTCGACCTGAACCTCTTTCAGGGCCTGGATCACACCTTCGGCAACCCAATCGCAACGGTTGATCCCGGCAAAGATGTTGACGAGGACCGCCTGAACATTGTCGTCCGACATCACAAGGCGGAACGCCTTGGCCACCCGTTCAGGCGACGCGCCACCGCCGATGTCGAGGAAA
>CAYGNE010000010.1:0-4749 GCA_964351155.1 uncultured Rhodobacterales bacterium
CCTATGTGCCGCATAACTACCCGCTGGAGGATATCGAGCCGGGGCTGGAGGAGACGGCGTTCTACGATCCGGCCAACTTCACCTATCCGGCGGGTGCCTATGCCTGCGAGGTCGAGGTGGATCCCGAGACCGGCAAGGTGACGATCGAACGGATGATCGCGGCGGATGATTTTGGCAATATCGTCAACCCGATGATCGTGACGGGCCAGGTCCATGGCGGGCTGGCGCAGGGTATCGGGCAGGCGCTGCTGGAGAACTGCGTCTATGACGCGGATGGCCAGCTGCTGAGTGCCAGTTACATGGATTACGCGATGCCGCGGGCGGATGATCTGCCTTCGTTCGAGGTGGATCATTCCTGCGCCACGCCCTGCACCCACAACCCGCTTGGGGTGAAGGGCTGCGGCGAGGCCGGTGCGATCGGCTCTCCGCCGTCGGTGGTCAACGCGGTGGTGGATGCGCTGCAGTCGGCGGGCAAGAACGTGACCCATATCGACATGCCGCTGAGCCCGTCGCGGGTCTGGGCGGCGATGAACGCGTGATCTGAGAGGGCGGGACCGGGGGTTTCCCCCGGACCCCCAGGGTATTTTGAACCAGAAAGAAGACGCAGCGGTCCTGGATGGCCCGGTCTTCCCGGAGGACAAGAGATGTACAGTTTTGAAGTGGACAAGCCCGGCACGGTGGCGGATGCGGTTGCGGCGCTGAAGGTTGACGAGGCGCAGGCGCTGGGGGGCGGGCAGACCCTGATCCCGACGCTGAAACAGCGGCTGGCGAGCCCGTCGCGGCTGGTGAGCCTGTCGGGGATTGCCGAGATGAAGGGGGTGACGGCGGCGGATGGCAGCGTGACCATCGGTGGCGGCACCACCCATGCCGTGGTGGCCAGGCAGGCGGCCCCGGATTATCCGGCGCTGGCCGCGCTTGCCGGCAATATCGGCGATCCGGCGGTCAGGAACCGGGGCACGATCGGCGGCAGCCTGGCCAATAACGACCCGGCGGCCTGTTACCCGGCGGCGGTGCTGGGGAGCGGGGCGACCATTGTCACCGACCGGCGCGAGATCGCGGCGGACGATTATTTCCAGGGCCTGTTCGCCACGGCGCTGGAGGAGGGCGAGATCATCACCGCGGTGCGCTTCCCGGTGCCCGGGGCGGCGAATTACCAGAAGTTCGAGCAGCCCGCCTCGCGGTTTGCGCTGGTCGGGGTCTTCGTGGCGCGGTTTGCCGATGGCGTGCGGGTGGCGGTGACCGGGGCGAGCGAGGAGGGCGTGTTCCGATGGAGCGCGGCCGAGGCGGCGCTGTCCGGCGACTTCGCCGCCGGGGCGCTGGACGCGCTCAACGTCGCGGCGGACGGCATGATCAATGACCTGCACGGCAGCGGTGCCTACCGCGCCCACCTCGTCAAAACCCTCACAGCCCGCGCCGTCAAAGCCGCAAGCTGACACCCAAACACACAAAAAAACGCCCGGTATTCAGAATACCGGGCGTCGCGGGGATAAGGCGGGTCGGAAAGCTGGTCGGTGGATCGAAATCCCGAACAGGTCGGCAAGCCGGATTCTCCTGCGTAGGTCGGCGGCCTGGGCCAGTGGACGAGATGGGATATCATGAACGATCTTTACCTGCAGAATGATGCGACCGGACTTGCGGAACTTGTCGCCAAGGGTGACGTAACGCCAGATGAATTGCTGGATTGCGCACTGTCCCGGGTGGCGGCGTTGAATCCGGACCTGAATGCCATCGTCATGATGCAGGAGGCAGTGGCGCGTGGCTTGATACGCGCGGGGTTGCCCGGGGGCCCATTCAGGGGCGTGCCATTCCTGCTCAAGGATCTGGGCGCGGAAGCCATCGATTTTCCGACCAATAACGGGTCGGCCCTGATGCGCGGTTCCAGGCACAGATATGACAGCGAGCTGTATCTGCGGTTCCGTGCGGCAGGGCTTGTCCCCTTTGCGCGGACGACGTCGCCAGAGCTGGGGGTGGGGCCGGTAACCGAAGCACAGGTCTATGGCGGCCCGACACGTAATCCGTGGAACACCGAACATACGTCCGGCGGGTCCTCTGGCGGCGCCGGCGCCGCAGTGGCTGCGGGGATCGTTCCAGCGGCCCATGGCAGCGACGGGGGCGGGTCGGTACGCATTCCCGCATCGTCCTGCGGTTTGGTCGGGTTCAAGCCGACCCGTGCGCGGCTGCCGGAAGGTCCCGGCGCGGGCGAAGGCTGGGGCGGGATGGCGATTGACGGTTTTCTGACCCGCAGCCTGCGGGATACGGCGCATCTCTTGGATGCGGTGGATGGTCCCGATCTTGGCGCGCCGTACTTTCCGCCGCCGTTGCGCGGCAGCTTTGCCGAAGCGATGAAGCGCGCGCCAGGGACAATGCGGGTGGCGTTGTGCATGACGACGTTGAGCGGGCAGGCGGTGGACCCGGAATGCGTCGCCGCGGTTGAAAAGGCCGGGCGGGTCTTGCAGGACCTCGGCCACATCGTGGAACCGGTGCGCCTGCCGCCCGATCTGGACGTCGAGGCGATGATGGTCGCCTGGACCCGGATCGTGGCCTGCGGAACTGCGTTGTCGGTGCGCACGTTTCTCGATGGCAGATCGTTGGACACGGCGTTGATCGAGGGCGTCACCCGTGGCGCCATCGCCTATGCAGAGGATATTTCGGGGGCGGACTACCTGCAGTCGGTCAACGCGATACATGCTTTTGGGCGCCGCATGGCCCATTTCCTGAACGATTGCGATGTGCTGGTCACGCCGACACTGGCCAGCCCGCCCGCACGGGTTGGCCAGTTGAAACCGGACAACGAGGATTTTCTCGACTACCGGACGGGACCGGGAGGGGTTTTTGACTACTCCCCATTCACGGCGGCATTCAATGCCAGTGGCCAACCCGCGGTGTCCCTGCCGCTGCACTGGAGCTCGGATAACCTGCCGGTCGGGGTTCATCTGGCGATGCCGTTCGGTGCGGACGAAGCGCTGATGTCGCTGGCCGCACAGATGGAAGACGCGGTCCCGTGGAGAGAAAAGCAACAGGAGCTGATCGACCGGCTTGCACATCGGCCAATCTGACGGGGCTGAACGCAGGGCGCGCCTTGCCGGTGGCCCGGATCGGCATCAAAACGGACGTCCCGGTACGTTTGCCGACGGGAGCAGGGGCAATGGCCTTTGTTGAATGATCGTACCCTGATCATTGGCAGGAACGGCAACATTCGCCAGACAAAAGTGCCGGGCGACACGCGTGACCGCCGCGCAGCGAAACACCGTCCTGCCGGGATCCACCTTGGGCCTTGTCCGCCACCTCCCAGGCAGATTTGAACCGGGTTTGCCCGACCGGATCTGTTGCCAAGTCGCGGCGGCGAAACAACGTCGGCTGGCTTTATTCGGACCGGGTGAAGCTGTTTCACAACCGCGTGTTTGACTCCGGCACCGCGGCGATGTTGCTGCCTGTCTTCCGATTTGGCTCCGGTTCCCGCCAGATCAACTGGGCCAGGTCACGGCGATGGTCACCATCTATTGTGGCCGCATCGCCCATGATACGGCAGGGTTGCAAGAGGTCTAGGTAGCGTCCCGCTGAACCAGCCAGTCATGATCCGGATCAGTCTTGAACCGCCATTTGCGCAGCGGCCCGGCCATCACGTTCAGGTAGTACATGTCATAACCATAGACCGCACCACAGGGATGATGTCCCTTGGGCACCAGGACGACATCGCCATCCTGTACGGCCATTGTTTCATCCAGGCTGCCATCCTCTGTATAGACCCTCTGCACGCCGAAGCCCTGTGCCGGGTCAAGCCGGTGATAATAGGTCTCTTCCAGATAGGTGAGGTTGGGAAAGTCATCCTCGTCGTGCCGATGGCTCGGGTATGAAGACCAGTTCCCGGCCGGTGTGAAAACCTCTGTCACCAGAAGGCTGCCGGCCACGTCCCGGCCCTCCATGGCGATATTGTTGATGAAGCGGGTATTGCGGCCGGTGCCGCGCTGGGTCAGTTCGATCCCGTCCGGTCCAAGCTTTTGCACGGGATAATCGCCCCTTGCGGGGGCCGAACAGACCGCCAGTATGCAGTTCGTCGTGGCCACCGCCTGCCAGTTGCTTTGTCCCGGAACAAAGAGGCAGTGCGGCGGAGTCCTTTCAAACACCGACTGCCTGTTCCCCATCTCGTCGAAATCCTGTCCGGCCGCAGAAATCGCCGCCTTGCCTTCTACAATCACGAGGATTACCTCGCGGTCTCCGGTGCTTTCGGCGGCTTGTTCTCCCGGGGCAAGACGATAGAGGCCAAACCCGACATAGCCCCAACCCGCCGTTTCCGGGGTGACATCATGCACCTTGCCGGTTTGTGCCCGCGGCCGGATCAGCAGATCGCTCATACAGTACCACCAAGCGCGTCGTCGAGTTGGGCGAGTTCCTGACCGCCTGCCATCATATCCTGCAATTCTTCGGGTGTGATCTGACCTCTTTGCGCGGTGCCCAGTGTCCGGCCCCGGTTCAGAACGGTGAACCGGTCACCAACCGCGAGTGCATGACGGACGTTGTGGGTGATGAAGACCACGGCGACGCCCTGTTTTCTTACCTTGTCGACAGTGGCCAGAACATTTGAGGTCTGGCGTACGCCAAGCGCGGATGTCGGTTCGTCCAGGATCAGAACCTTTGCCCCGAAATGAACCGCTCGTGATATGGCAACTGTCTGCCGTTCGCCACCCGACAGCGTGCCGACCGCCTGATCCGGGCCGCGCAGGTTGATGCCCATCTTGCGCATTTCTTCCA
>CAYGNE010000010.1:4759-46528 GCA_964351155.1 uncultured Rhodobacterales bacterium
GCTGCATTGATGTGGCTCGTTCCATACTTTCTGACGGTCGGCATGATCGCGGTCGAAAAAACTGATCCCCGCGATCTTCCTGACCGGCTCGTTGCCCATGAAGAAGTTCCGGCTGACCGACATCAGCGGGATCATGGCCAGATGCTGGTGCACGGTTGCGATCCCGGCATCCATCGCGTCGCGGGGGTCGTCGAAGTTCATCGGTTTGCCGTCAAAGATGATCTCGCCTTTGGTCGGCTTGTGCACGCCCGACATGGTTTTGATGAAGGTGGATTTTCCGGCACCGTGGTCGCCCCGCAGACAGTGGCATTCCCCCAGGTAGATATCGATGGAAACGCCGGCCAGTGCAATGACCGCGCCAAAGTGCTTTTCGAGCTTCTTCATCTGGATGATCGGTGCGTGTTCGGTTCGCGAATTCATTTCACCGCTCTCCCGTGATCATGCGTCGGATATAGGTGTTCAGGATCACCGCCCCCAGCAGGATGAGCCCCAGAAACACCCGGAACAAGGAACTTTCGACGCCTGCGAAGAAAAGACCCTGTTGAACCACGCCGAAGATCAGCGCGCCAAGTGCTGCACCAATGACGGACCCGTAGCCGCCGGTCAAAAGCGCACCGCCAATCACGACGGCGATGATGGCCTCGAATTCCTTCAGTAGCCCGCGGTCGGCGCCGGCCGAGCCGAACTCCATGACCTGGCATGTGGCAAAGATACATGCGCAGAACGCCGTGAACATGAACATCTGCACCTTGACGCGATTGACCGGTACGCCCGAATTCCGCGCCGCCTCGGCGTCTCCGCCCGAGGCGAAGATCCAGTTCCCGAAACGGGTGCGGGTCAACAGGACATGCCCGAAGATAACCAGAATGATTGCCCATACGATCAGCATCGGAACACCATCAACCACCGGTTGCCCGGCACGGGTGCCGCGTTCAAAGGTTGCGATCAATCCGGCCTCTCCCATCCATTCAAACAATCCGGTCAGGATCTTGCCGCCAAACAGTGGCGCCAGCCAATCGCCTTCGACCGCTTCGGAGATGCCTCCGATGATGGTTTTGCGTTCAATGGTCTGGGGCAGATAGATGGTGAACCCGCGCAGGATGAAAAGGAAGGCCAGCGTGACGATGAAGCTGGGCAGCCCGGTTCGGATCACGATGAATCCGTTCAAAGCTCCAATTGAAATGCATATCGCGAATGTGACGATGATCGCCATCCAGACCGGCCAGCCGAGTGTCACCGTGAAGATCGCAATAACCATCCCGGCAAAACCGATCATCGATCCGACGGACAGGTCGAATTCGCCGGCAATCATCAACAGGCAGGCACCAACCGCGATGATCATGAACTGGGCCGAAACCGTGGACCAGTTCAGCACCCCCTGACTGTTGAACATGCCACTGTCGAATGCGGTCAGAAGAAAAAAAGTGAAAACCAGAACTGTTCCACAGATGCCGCCCAGTTCGGGGCGGATAAGCATACGTCGCAGAGTGGAAATTTCCTTGATGCGCTCGTCGCTTGCCGATGTCGGCTGTGCGCTGTCGCTCATTGGCCGTGTCCCCCCGGGAAGTTTTGCGCAGAGTTCGGAAAGCCGGCCGGCCTGGACAAGCCGGCCGAGGCCGTTCTAGCGGTATTCGCCGGCGTATTTTTCGACCAGCGTCAACCCTTCGGCTGTGACAAATCCGGGTCCCGAGTTGATGTTGTTGCCCGGCAATACCCCATAGCGGTGATAGTTGGCCATGATCACGACCGGCAAATATGCCTGCAGGAACGGTTGTTGATCAATGCCCCACTGGATCACGCCTGACTTGATGCCTTTGACAATGTCCTCACCCAGATCGAAGGTTCCAAAGTAGATGTCGCCGGCCATGCCGTTCTCTTCCAGCGCCAGAAGGGTGGGATCGGCGGAAGCCGGACCAAGCGTCAGAACTGCATCCGTATCGGGATTGGCCGCCAGATAGGCCAGCACCTTGTTCTTGATTTCCGCGGGGTCCGAACCGCTGTCGAGCATCGAATTGCCAAGATCGATCCCCAGCCCATCCGCGAAACCCTGGCAGCGATCGGCCAATGTCGGCTGTTGGATCGAATGGTTCACGCAAAGGAATGACCCGATGCCGTCCCCCTTGGCCCGCAGGCCGGCGGCATAACCTGCGTCATATTCGGGCTGTCCGACATACATCAACGCCCCGACCTCGCGCGCCTGTTCGCCGGTCCCGGTATTCATGATGATAACATCAATGCCCGAGGCGACCGCGTCCGAAATCGGCCCTTTCAGCACTTCAAAATCGGCCAGCGTGGTTATGATCCCATGTGGACCCGCGGCAGCCGCCTGATCGATGATCCGGGCCATGTCGGCGATGTCGCCGGTCGGAGGATTGCGGTATTCCACCGAAACCCCCATCTGCTCGCCCGCCAGGGCGATTCCGTTCTTGATGGTGTTCCACCAGCTGTCGCTGTCCGGTGCGTGGCTGACCAGAACATAATTGAGCGATTCTTGGTTTTGCGCGCTTGCGGTGAAGGGTGCGGCGACAAGGGCAGCACCAAAGGCAAGCGACTTCAGAATGGTTTTCATAAAGTCCTCCCAGGCAGTCCGTTACTAGCTTGTTCGCGGCGGGTGGACCCGCCTCGCGTGCATAAGCAAAGCACAAGCGGCAAAAAATTGCAACCGGTTGCAAATATCGGATACACATTTTTGAGGAACTGCCCTAGCGTGTCTGCGATGAGAATGGGCAACAGAATGGCTGTTACACTAAAAGACGTCGCCGAACGGGCCGGGGTATCGCGATCAGCTGTGTCGCGCACCTTTACAAAGGGTGCGTCGGTGTCGCTCAAGACGCGGAAGAAAGTGGAAAAGGCTGCGACCGAATTGGGTTACAGCCCCAATGCGCTGGCATCGTCCCTGACCACCGGGCGGACCAAGCTGATAGGTCTGATCTCCAACAATTTCCACAATCCGCTGTTTCTGGAGGTGTTTGACCTGTTCACCAGAAGCCTGCAGGATCAGGGGTTGCGGCCTTTGCTGATCAACCTGAGCGATGAAACCGAACCATCAAATTCGCTGGCATTGTTGCGCCAGTATTCGGTCGACGGGGTGATCGTGGCATCATCCACACTGTCACCCGAGTTTTCGATGGCTTTCCGTGATGCGCGAATTCCGGTCGTGCACTCCTTTGGCCGTTTCGCCAGTGCGCCGCATGTGCATGTGGTGGGCATCGACAACGTGGAATGCGGGCGGATGGCGGCGCGGACGCTTCTGGCAAGAGGGTATCGCCGCATCGCGTTGCTGGGTGGACCGAAAGAGGCAACGACCACCATCGACCGCCGGCAGGGCTGAGCGGAGGGTTTGAATGGCGTCGATCAGGTCGAGGTCAGCGAGAGTGTTGCGTCGGCATATTCCTTTGATGCGGGCAGGGCGGAGATGCTCAGGCTGCTGGAAGGCACACCAGCCGAAGCGTATTTCTGCGGTGACGACATCCTGTCCATCGGCGCACTCAGTGCGATTTCCGACCACGGATTGAAAGTGCCGGATGACATCGGTTTGATTGGCCTGAACGACATGGAGATGTCCAGATGGCAAAACATCAACCTGACCACGATCCGACAACCCGTCAAACAGATCATCGACAGTTCGATCGAATTGGTGGTGGCCATGATCCAGGACCCGGATCGCTATCCCGAAGCCCGGTTGTTTTCGTGTGAAATCATAGAGCGGGGCACCTTGCGGCCACGTCGGCCTTAGCGAAACATCGGCGGACGGGCATCAACCCAGACGCCATTCTTCTGTGCCGAGTCCACGGCGGCATGAACCGCTGCCATCGACCGCAAACCGTCTTCGGCCGTGGGAAGATTCCCTTGGGCGGTTCCGTGGAGACAAGCCGCGAGATCCGCATAGATATTTGCCACCGCCAGAGGAAATCCCTCTGGGTGCGCGATGGCCACACGCGACAGGCGGGCAGCGTCCTCCGACAATCCGGGTTCGCCTTTTTCGATGATTTCAACACGGCCGCCAAGTCTCTGATAATGAACCTGATTGGGTTGTTCCGATGCCCACCGAAAGCCGCCGGTCTCTCCGAACACCTGAATGTCCAGCCCATGCTGTCGCCCCAGCGCTATGGTCGATGTCCAGAGCCGCCCGACAGCGCCACGTTCGGTGCGGAAATTCACCATTGCGTCGTCTTCGAGCACTCGCCCCGGTACCGTGGAGGCGAAATCGGCGGACAGGCTGCGCACTTCGTCACCCAGAATGAAACACGCGAGATGCAGCGCGTGAATTCCGCAATCCGCCATTTGTCCCGATACACCGGCCTGCGCCGGATCATAGCGCCAGCGCACCCGCGGATTGTCGGCGTCGTCGCCCGCCGCATGATGCCCATGGCTGAAATTCGCAACCACACAGCGTACTCGCCCGATCTCTCCCGACGACACCATCGCTTTCATCTGCCGGATCATCGGGTAGGCACTGTAACAATAGTTCACAGCACAAATCCGCCCGGATTTTCGGGCGGTTCTGACGATTTCCTCGCCCTCCCGAACCGTCATGGTCATTGGCTTTTCGCATAACACATTGAACCCTGCCGCCAGGAACGCCCTTGTAATTTCGAAATGCGTGTTGTTCGGCGTCGCGACGGTCACGAGATCCGGTCTGTCCGGTCGATCCTTTTCACCGGCGAGCATTTCCTGCCAGTTTCCATATGCCCGGTCCGCAGGTACCCCCAAGGTTTGCGCATAGCACCTTCCTTTGTCCGCATCGATGTCCAACGCTCCGGCGCTGAACTCGAACAACCCGTCGGCTTGCGCGCCCAATCGGTGGGCGGGGCCGATCTGGCTGCCTTCGCCACCGCCGATCATACCCCATTTCAGTTTCGCCATGACGCGAGCCCCTCAGCCTAGTTGAATCCGATTGATTCCAAGTATTTGCGGTTCGTTATTGCATCACGCAAAGGGTCTGTTCCGGCGCGCGTCGGGTCACAATCCTGCTCCACGGTACACCAGCCGTCAAACCCATGTTCCAATAGAATTTCACGAACCCGCGGAAAATCGACGTCGCCGTCGCCGAGGTTGCAGAAAATTCCTTGCCCGCAGGCGTCATAGAACCAGGTGCTGCTCGCGATGGAGTAAGCCTTAATATCCGGGTCTATGTCTTTGAAATGCATGTAACTAATGCGATCGATGAACCGCCTCATGAATGCAACCGGATCAAACCCGGCATAAGAATGATGTCCGGTGTCAAAACAGATTTTTAGGATCGACTCGTCAATCTCGTCCAAAAGGCGGATCAGCTCCGGTTCAAAGTCCATGAACCCGGCAGCATGGGCATGTATTCCGACAGTCAGACCGAACTCTTCGGTCCCCATTCTTGCAACCCGTGCGATCCGGTCCCGAAAACCGGACCATTCTGCCTTGTCCATCTGTACCGCGTCGATTGCGCGACCGGCCGTTGGCGCGCGCCTGGGAGAAATCGAGTCGATCAGAACCAGGTGTTGCGCTCCATGGGCTGCCAACGCCTTGCAGGTGCGCAGGGAAGCGTCCTGAACTTCGTCCCATTTCTGCGGGTCGTGGAACGGGCGGAATACGACACCGCCGATCAGGGTCAGATCGTGTTCGGCCAGCGCATCGGCAACCTGTGGCGGGTCCTCTGGCATGAAGCCGACAGGCCCGAGTTCGATCCCGTGATAGCCAGCCTTCGCGTTTTCGCGGAGGACTTTACGCCAATCGGGATTGCGTGGATCGTGGGCGAATTCGACACCCCAGGAACAGGGGGCATTGCCGATCCTGATTGTCATGTGCGGAACTCCATCAAACCTGTACAGCCGTTCTCACGCCGTCGCCTGTCCCACCGTGCGCACGGGCCGTGATGCGCGGATCTCGCCAAGCCAGTTCCCGACCGCTCGACGGGTCGCGGTCCGAATGCGGCGAGGTGTCAGTTTCGCCGGAAACGGCAGATCGGATTGCGTCTCCGATACTTCCATCGGAACCGGCTTGGAGGGGGTGGTGTCCGATCTCGCTCATGGCCATTCGAAAAACTATTTGCAACCGGTTGCAGTATGGGTATCCTCAAACCGGGCAGGCGGTCAAGTGACTTGGTGTCGGGTCGCGTGCCAAATCGACCTGGCTTGGGGGAGTGAGCGATGCCCGGAGATACCATCCGTCTGACCACCGCGCAGGCGTTGATCCGCTATCTCAACGCGCAGTTCATCGAAACGGACGGAGACCGCGTTCGCCTTTGCGGCGGTGGCTTTGGTATTTTTGGCCATGGCAACGTGACCTGCATCGGCGAGGCGCTGAATGACCACCGCGCGACCTTGCCGCTGTATCGTGGCCAGAACGAACAGAGCATGGGTTTTGCGGCTGCCGCCTATGCCAAGTACCACCTTCGGCGCAGGTTCATGTTCTGCACTGCTTCCGCCGGCCCGGGAACCGCCAACCTGCTGACTGCTTCGGCACTGGCCCATGCCAACCGGTTGCCTGTGCTGATATTGTGCGGGGACAGCTATCTGACCCGGTTACCCGATCCGGTCCTGCAGCAACTGGAGCATTTTGGCAATCCTGCATTGGGGCTGACCGACGCATTTCAGGCGGCAACGCGTTACTGGGACCGGATCACGCATCCCGCACAGGTGCTTCAGTCGATGCCTGCCGCGCTTGCAACGATGCTGGACCCGGCGGATTGCGGCCCGGCGTTTATCGCCTTGCCGCAGGATGTTCAGGGCTGGGCCTATGATTATCCTGTGTCCTTTTTCGACGAGAAAACGCACCGAATTCGCAGGCAGGCGCCTGATCCGGACGAAGTTGCAGAGGCCGTGTCGCTTCTTTGCTCGGCAGAACGCCCGGTGATCATAGCCGGGGGCGGAGTGCAGTATTCCGGAGCGGTGACAGAACTGACCGAGTTTGCCGAGGCGCACCGAATTCCGGTGGTCGAAACCATCGCGGGGCGGGCCAACATGCTGAATGATCACCCGATGAACATCGGTCCGGTCGGAGTGACCGGGTCCGACAGTGCAAATGCCTTGGCCGAAGCCGCCGACGTGGTTCTTTCGGTTGGTTCCCGGTTGCAGGATTTCACCACCGGATCCTGGACGGCCTTTGCGCAGGATGCCCGTTTCATTTCGCTCAACGCCGCGCGCCACGACGCGGGCAAACACATGTCTTTGCCTGTTGTCGGAGATGCCAAACTCGGGTTGATCGCATTGAGCAGCGGGATGGGCAGCCATCAGGCGCCAAAGGGTTGGCTGGAGTTTGCACAGGGCGAACGTGCCAGATGGAATGCGTATGTGGCCGAGAATGTACGGGCGGGCAATCGACCGAATTCCTATGCGCAGGCAATCGGTGTGGTGAATGACCTTTGCGACGAAAGGGACCGCGTGGTGGCCGCCGCCGGCGGCCTGCCCGCCGAGATCACCGCAAACTGGCGGACGCTGGGCATCGGTACCGTGGATGTGGAATTTGGATTCTCCTGCATGGGCTACGAGATTTCCGGCGGCTGGGGTGCGCGTATTGCGCAATCGGAAAAGGAACCGGACGCCGACACCATCGTTTTTGTCGGGGATGGGTCCTACCTGCTGATGAACTCCGACATCTATTCTTCGGTTCTGACGCGCAAGAAGATGATCGTTCTGGTGCTGGACAACGGCGGATTTGCGGTCATCAACAAACTGCAGAACAACACCGGCAACGAAAGTTTCAACAACCTGTTGGTCGACGCGCCAACCATCCCGGAGGCGTTTCGTGTCGATTTCACGAGCCATGCCGCAGCGATGGGGGCTATTGCAACCCGCGCCGATACTCCGGACCAACTCGCCCACGCATTTGCAGCAGCCAAGGCGGCGGATCGCACGACGGTGATCGTGATGGATGTGGATGCCTACGAAGGCTGGACCACAGAAGGCCACACGTGGTGGGAGGTCGGAACGCCCGAAGTGTCCGAACACGCGAGTGTGCGGCAGGCGCACCAGGAAGTGGAAAGTGCCCGCGTCCGGCAGAGAAGGGGCGTCTGACGGTGAAGGGTCATCGGTTGAAAACCACATACGCGGTTCCCCAAAAGGCGGAGAGGGCGGAATGAAAACGCTTCTGGATGGAATAGCACGCAACAAGTTCGTCATATTCGGGCGCGCAGGCATGGATTTCTTTGCGGATCCGCCGGGCACAAAAAGCGAGGATGCCGCGGTCTTTCACTCAGGGCTGGGCGGGTCCTCGGCCAACATTGCTGCAGGCCTGTGCAAGCTTGGTTCTTCCGCGGCTTTGGTCACGTCGGTATCTGATGACGCCGTGGGCCGGTTCTGCATCAACCAGCTGCGCCACTACGGTGTCGATACACGCTACGTCCGTTCGGTTGCTGGCGAGTACCGCACTTCGCTGGCCGTTTACGAGAGCCGGACCGAGAACTTTCAGAATGTGATTTATCGCAATAACGCCGCTGATTTTCAGGTCAGTCCAGAGGACGTGGACCGGATCGACCTTGCGTCCTTTGGCGCATTGGTCACGGCGGGTACGGTTTTTGCGGCCGAGCCGTCACGCGGGGCCACCTTTCATGCCTTCCAGAAGGCGAGAAAGGCCGGCTTGCCGATTGTCTTTGATATCGACTACCGACCCTATTCCTGGCCGTCTGCCGAAGTTGCCGCCGATGTGCTGTCCCGGGCAGGTGCCGAGAGCGACATGATCGTCGGCAATGACGAGGAATTCGGCTTCATGGCCGGCGGCATGGCAAAGGGGTTGCAAAAGGCGCGATCACTGGCTGAAGACGGTGCGGCCGTCGTGATCTACAAGATGGGCGAGAATGGCGCGATCACCTTTGCGGGAGGTGAAGAGATGCGCACCGGAATTTACCCTGTTTCGGCGGTCAAACCCAATGGCGCGGGGGACAGCTTCATGGCCGGCCTGCTTGCCGGTCTGGCCGACGGCCTGCCAATGCGCGACGCGGTTCTGCGCGGCTCTGCCTGCGCATCCATCGTGGTATCCCAGCCGGGCTGTGCCCCGGCAATGCCGACGCCACGACAACTCGCCGAATTTCTGGCCGCCAACCCACATCCGACAGAGGTGTAAGCGTCATGCATATTCCGCCCTTCGACAATATGAACAAGCCGATCGTCCAGGAGAATGATCCGCTCGTTCCGCTCAATTATTTCAACATCGTAAAGCTGAAGAAGGGCGAGTGCTTTGCCTATGGGTTGCCGGGTTACGAAACCTGCGTCGTGCCGGCGACCGGGCTGATTGACGTTTCGGTTGGCAGCTTTGCGGCCAAGGGCATTGGTGGGCGGGGTGTTGATGTCTGGGATGGTGAACCGGAAGGCGTTTACGTTCCGACCGGGGCAGGGGCCAGTTTCACGTGCCTTTCCGATACCGCCGAAGTATTTGTTGCCGGGGCTCGTTTTGACGAGGTGCTGGAACCCTTCGCGGTTCTTGCCGACGAGATCGATCTTGTCCAGTACGGCTCTGACGACACCAAGACCCACCGCAAGATCAAGCACATCCTCGGACAGAAGCAGAACGGTCGGGTGGGTCGGCTTCTGGTTTCCGAACTCTTCACTGTGGGGGCGGGTGGCTGGTCCGGGTTTCCCAGCCACAAACACGACACCGACCGGTTGCCCGACGAAACCCGGCACGACGAAACCTATAATTTTCGTTTCAGGCCAAATCACGGATCGGGCCTGCAGATGCTGCAAAGGACGGATAACGAACCGGGCGACGCCTATCATATCGTCGATGGCTCGACCATATGCATCGACAAAGGGTATCATCCGTGCTGTGCGCTGCCCGGGTACGAGATGTATTATTTCACCATCCTTGGCGGCCTGAGCCAGCGCAGCCTCGTCCAGTACTTTCAGCCAACTCACGCGGATCAACTGCACACGATACCGGGGATCATGGATATGGTTGCCAAGTTCAAATGACCTTGGCAACACTCAAACAGGTTCTCGATCCGGCCATGAAAGGCGGCTATGCCGTTGGTGGACTCGTCTGTCTCGGTTGGGAAGACATGCGCGCCTTTACCGATGCCGCCGAAGCCGAAGGTGTTCCGGTCATCCTGCAGGCTGGCCCGTCCTGCCGCAAACACACTCCCCTGCCGGTTCTCGGCAAGATGTTTCGGCACCTGGCCGAGAGTGTCTCGGTCCCGGTGGTCGTGCATCTGGACCATGGCTATACGTTCGATGAATGCCGCGAAGCGCTGGACAGTGGCTTTACATCCCTGATGTTCGACGGTTCGCGCAAGCCGCTGATGCAGAATATCGAAGAGACCGCGCAAATCGCGGAAATGGCGCATGCTGCCGGTATCTCCTGCGAAGGCGAGATCGGGTTTGTCGGTTACCAAGATGGAGAGGGATCACAGGGCACCGACCCTGCCGAAGCGGCGCGTTTTGCCCGCGAAAGCCGGGTCGACGCAATGGCGATTTCCGCAGGCAATGTCCACCTGCAACAGAACAAGGAAGGCGGTCTGGACGAAGACCGCATCCGCGCGATCGAGGCAGTCACTGATATCCCGCTTGTTATTCATGGCGGTTCCGGCGTTCCGGTGGCACAGCGTACACGGATGGCGCGCACTTCGAATATCTGCAAGTTCAACATCGGAACGGAACTGCGCATGCAGTTCGGCAAATCACTGCGTGTAGTTCTCGCCGCGGATCCGGACATGTTTGACAGGGTTCAAATACTGGGAGGCGTCGAACCGTCATTGTCAAAACAGGCGCAACGGGTTCTCCGATCATTGGCGCCCGGATCAGGGTGACTTCCGACGCCGTTTCCTGCCCCTCCGAAGAGGCTCCCACAGTTACGTGTTCAGCGATCCAGATCGTAGCCCGCCGTCATTCCGCTGATCAACTGATAGGATAGAAGATCGGGAATGTCTCTTGGGTCGCGGGTCAATGGCCGCAATGACCGGCGCAGTTCCGAGCGGCGGTTGCGTTCGCGCCGTTCCCGGTCGATGGCGTCTTGCAGGGATACGAACCGAAACCGCAGGGTATCGCCCGCGCGAGCCTGCGCAACACGGGGGAGGTCCGCAGGCAGAACCGATCCGATGCGCGGATAGCCACCTGTCGTCTGGCATTCGCTCAGGAGCACGAACGGCGTGCCGTCACCGGTGATCTGCACGTCGCCCGGCACGATGACCTCAGACAGGATTGTCAGGCCGCCCTCTGTGTGAAAACCGTCGCCTTCCGGAACCAAGCGAACACCCATACGGTTGCCGCGCGTGTCGCGATGAAAAGCAATCGACTCGAAACGGGCGATTTCGGCAGGGTCAAAAAAACCGGTCTGGAGGCTGGGCACCATATGCACGGTCCCGCCCTGAAAGCGTGGATCATCCGGTAAGGTCTGTCCGGTCTTGCCGCCACCGTCCGGGTTGACAGCAAGCTTTTCGCCGGCCTGCACCGGCGCACCGATCCCGGCGGACAGGTGGACGGCACGGGCGCCCAGCATCATGGGCGTGGCAAGCCCTCCGCCCAGGTGCAGATAACCATAACTGCCGGCCTCGGTTGCTCCGATCGTCAGGCGGCTGCCACGGGGCACAAGATGGCTGGCATTCCAGACCACGCGCGCGCCATCGATTGCCGCCCGCATCGGCGCCCCGGTCAGCGCGATCCGCATGTCTTCGCTCGGCTCGAACTCTCCCCCCATGCCGGCCATTTCGAGGCAGGCAGCCTGGGCATCCTGTCCCAAAAGCGCGGCCCCCTCGGCCATTGCCAGCCGGTCGGCTGCACCGCCCCGGGACAATCCAAAAGCCAGATAACCCGGGCGACCCGCGTCCTGAACCGTCACGCCGGGCCCGGCGCGATGGATGATCAGCGAGCGGCTCATGCGATGGCCTCGAAGATCGCGCCGCCGTTCGGATCGGTGTCCCGCATGGTCATCAACAGTTCCGGAGTTGTCGGTTCGAACAGAACTTCATCGCCCGGGCGCAGCACGAAAGGTTGATCCGAGTCCGGCCGAAACAGGCGAAACGCGGTCTGGCCCACATGGCGCCAGCCGGTCGGCGTCGAAACCGAAAACAGAACCAGTTGGCGGATCGCGACCGTCAACGCGCCCACCGGGATTTTTTCCGTCAGCGCAGTCTGGCGCGGGATGTCCCATTCCGGCGGCAACTCTCCCAGGTATGGCTGGCCCGGGGCAAAGCCGATGGTCTGTACCCTTACCCGTGTTTGCGAGATCGAGGCGATAGCCTGGCCCCTGGTCAGCCCTGCGGCAGCGGCGGCTTCCTCCAGTTGCGGGGCAAGATCGGTTCCGTAAACGGTCGGGACACGCCACAACCGGCGTCCGGCGGGCAGGTCGGCGGCGAACCAGTCCCGCTCTGCCAGCAGGGTTTCCAGCCGGGTCTTCATCTGCGCGTGATCCTGCCACAACGGGTCAAACCGAAGATAGGCAGACACAAGTGATGTCGATGTTTCCTCGACCCCGGACCAACCGGCCCGTTCCATCGCGTCCCGGAACGATAGCGCCGCGCGATTGGCAGGTTCGCTGAGCCGGTCGGCAAAGCTGATCAGGAAGCCGTCGAACCCGGCTGTTCTGATCCTTGGCCAATCCGCCGGCTCCTGGGCTTGATCCTTCATCGTTGCTCCGGTGCCGAGGGTTGCAGGTTACTGCAGCGCATTTGGTAGCATCAGTGCGATCCCTGGGAAAGCAATCAGCGCGGCGACCATGACCAGCATGGCAATCACATATGGGATTGTGCCCAGCATCACCTCGCTCATCTTGCCAGATTTGCGGGCACCCTGGACAACGTAGAGGTTCAGGCCCACGGGTGGCGTGATCAGCGCCATTTCGATCAGAACGATCATCAGGATGCCGAACCAGATCGGATCATAGCCCTGTTCCACGACAAGCGGTACGATGATCGGGATTGTCACCACCATCAGAGACAGCGTTTCGATGAAGAACCCGAGAACGATGTAGATGCAGACGACAACGAAGATGGTCATCAGCGGTGACAACCCCAGCCCGCCAAGGAACCCCTGCAATTCGCGCCCCAGCCCGGCGGATGCCAGGGTGAAATTCAGGAAGGATGCCCCGATCACGACCAGCATGATCATCGAGGTGATCTTGACGGTTCCAAGGATACTGTCGGCAAACATGCGCAGGCTGACTCCACCGAAGAACCCCGCGATGGCTATTGCGCCGGCGACACCCACGGCGGCGGCCTCTGTCGGGGTGGCCCAGCCCTTGTAGATCGTACCGATGATGATCGCGAACAACAGTATGATGGGTATCAATTGCACCAGTGCGCGCAGCATTTCAGACAGAGGAAACACGCGGCGCTCGCCGCCAAGGGATGGCCGGACCATGCAGATGATCATGGTGATCAGCATGAACCCCAGCGCCAGTGTCAGGCCCGGCACCAAACCGGCAAGAAAAAGGCGCGGGATCGAGGTCTGTGTAAGAAAGCCATAGACGATCAGGTTGATCGAGGGTGGGATCATGATGCCGAGCGTCCCGCCAGCGGCGATCGCCCCAGAAAACAGCTTTGGATCGTAACCCAGCTTCTCCGCCTGGGGCATGGCCACCGTTGCAACGGTGGCCGCAGTGGCGACCGAGGAACCCGACGTGGCAGAGAACATGGTGGCCGTCGCCACGTTTGCATGAACCAGCCCGCCGGGCAGCCAGCTGACCCACCGGTCCAGTGCCGCATAGGTGCGTGTCGCAATGCCCGACCGAACGAGGATTTCTCCGAGAAGGACAAAAAACGGAATCGCGATCAGCGTCGCGTTGTTGGATGTCGACCAGACGAGGTTGCCCAGCCCCTTGATCAGCGGAAACGGGCTGAAGAACGCGTCGACACCGAACCCCAGCAGGAACAGCACGATGCCGACAGGAATCGACAGCGCGAGAAGCGCCAGAAGACCGATGGATGTATATGCGATCATCGCGCGGTCTCCTCCTCGCCAAAGGCGCCAATCGCGGCTTCGGATTGGCTGAACTCACCCCTGAGGAGCAGCATGATTGCCGCGACAAGGGTTAGCCACGCCACCGCCGCGAACCAGATCCAGCCCGCGAACCACGGAACCTGCACCAGCGCCAGCGGCGTTTCCAGCGGGGTGTTTGCGCGCGATCCATTGGCCAGGGATCGTGACAGTACCGGCCAGCACTTGACCGCGATCAGGGTGACGGTGACGCACAGGACCATCATGGAAAACAGATCGAATGCGGCCCGCCCCTGCTTGCCGACCCGGCCGCGCAACAGATCGATGCGGACATGCCCCAATTCCAACAGCGCATAGCCCATGCCCCAGGAGGTCACGATGGCCATGACATAGCCGCTGATTTCATCGGTGCCGCCGAAGGAGGACCCCACCTGCCTCAGAACGATGTCCAGAAGGACAACCGCCGCACATGCAAACAGCACGATCCCGATCAGGATGGCGATCAGATGGTTGAGTTTGCGCAACGTGTTCAAAAGGGATTCTGCCATGGGGTCCTCCATGCTCCGGATTGCTTAATTGGTGGTGATCGTTACACCAACGGTTGCCCCGACAGAGTCATTCCAGCGTTTCGCCCAATCCGCGCCGGCACGTGCGGCCCAGTCAGGCAGAACTTCACCCACCAACACATCGCGGGCGCGGGCAAAATCCGCGTCCGACACTTCGACCAGTGTCATCGCGCGTGCTTCACCGGATGGGCAATCACCGTTCCCGGTCAGACAGGCGATATCATCGACAAGCGCGCCCTGTGCACTTTCCCAGGCAGGGGCCTCGAATTCGCTGGCGACCTGACTTGCGATCAGTTCCTGCGTTTCCGCATCAAGACTGTTCCACTTGTCCAGGTTCATTGCCGTCACGACGCTGTCCCAGCCGCCAAGCGGGATCGG
Source organism: uncultured Rhodobacterales bacterium (assembly GCA_964351155.1). Taxonomy (GTDB): domain Bacteria; phylum Pseudomonadota; class Alphaproteobacteria; order Rhodobacterales; family Rhodobacteraceae; genus CAYGNE01. The sequence continues at coordinate 19,545 of CAYGNE010000010.1, forward strand.
CAGCAGGTGTGTCGACACTTCCCACCACCCGGCCGAGTAGCCTGAGCCGGCCCCGGTGACGGCGCAGTCGACCACGCCTTTCTGCAGCGCGCCAGGCACTTCAGAGAAGCTGACATTGACACCCTCGGCGCCAAGCGCTTCGAGGAACTTGGCCGTCATTCGACCGGAGGCACGGACCTTCTTGCCTTTGAGGTCATCCAGACCGGCAATCTCGGCATTGCAGAAAACCACCTGCGGCGGGTAGGGCGCAATGGCAAGAACATGGCTGTTGAACCGGTCGTGGTAGATATCGACCACCATCGGTCGCGCCGCATCGACCATGGCGCGCGCTTCGTCTGCCGTCAGCGCCAGAAGCGGCACATCCAGCCCCTCGAGTTCCGGGGCGTCGGCAACCGCGTAGTCGGCTACCGTCATTGCCACATCGTAAACGCCGTCGCCAAGCAACCGATACACGTCTCCGACACCCAGGTTCATTTGATTATGCGTGGTCAGGTTCACGGTGATCTTGCCGCCAGATGCCGCTGGCAATTTTTCGCCCCAGAAGGGTGCCTCGTACTGCTTGTGCAGTGGCAGGCTCGACCAGCTTCCGACCACGGACAGGTCTTCGGCCAGAGCCGGGCCCGCCAATGCTGTCGATGCTGCGAGGATGCACAATGTGCGTTTCATGAGTTTTCTCCCTGTTGATGGTTCATGTTTCGTGTCGCGTGAAAGGAATGACCGGGACTTCGGCGTCCTCGGCCACGTCAGTTATCAGCATGTGCCCGGGTTTGTGGGTGATGCAGATGGGAAGTTGCGCTGCCTCTATGGCGATCTGCGGAGTGACGCCGCAGGCCCAGAACACCGGGACGGTTCCCGGCGCAACCGGTGCCGGGTCGCCCCAGTCGGGCCGCGAGATATCGGCGATTCCGATGTCCGCCGGGCTGCCCCAATGTACGGGAGCCCCATGCGCGAGGGGATATCGGCGGGATATCTCGACAGCCTCCTGCACGCGGTCCTCTGGAATCGCACGCATCGACACCGCCATCTTACCTCGAAAAGGCCCGGCAGGCATCGTATCGATGTCGGAGCGAAACATCGGCACGGTCTTGTCGTTGTCGATGTGCCAGACCGCGATTCCCGCCTTCTGCAGGGCAAATTCGAACGTGAAGGAGCATCCCAGAGCAAACACAACCAGATCATCGCGCCAGATCGCGCTGATGTCGTTTGTATCTCCGGTCAGTTTTCCGTTGCGATAGATGTTATAGGCCGGGACGTCCGTGCGGATGTCTATATCCTGTCCCATGGTGAACATCCGGGGATTCCCGGTATCGGAAACGCCGGTCAGGGGGCAGGGCTTGGGGTTGCGCTGGCAGTAGCGCATGAAGTCGAGCGCATAGATTTCCGGCATGATCGCCAGATTGGCCTGAAGATGCCCGCGACCCAGCCCGGCGGTGTGCGATCTGTAGCCGCCCGACCGGATGGCCTGCCGGACCTCTGCCAGGTCGAGACCCTTCAAAGAGTTGTATGTGATGTTCACGCCAGCCCCCGTTTGACAACAGGGTCCGCCGAATTGAATATAAAATCAAATCGAATATCTTACTCACATTCGATCAAATATTTTTATCGGCAAGATAAGACAGGGCCACCGATTGGGCGGTTTTTGCGGCGGTTTCGATCAGATGGCTTTTGGGTTCGCCAAGGTAGGAAGCGGAAAACTGCAACGGGCTGGGAACCCAGCCCGGATCGAATTCCCGGATACGCCCCGCTGCAACCAGATCCTGGCCCAGTATCCGGGGCAGAACGGCAACGCCGAGATCGGCTTCGACAAGTCGGAAACAGGCCGAGAGCGACGAGGAAGGAAACAGTGAAACATCCGGTCCGACGCGCTCGAACAGCATTTCCCGCAACTCTCGATAAGGGCGCGTATTGCGGGCATAAGTCAGAACGGGACGGGTCAGAAAATCGTCTGTTGACCGGGCCGGCCCCGGGTTGGCCGCTGCATACCAGGCCAGATCGAAACCCGGCAGTGCGATATTGTCCACCGAGTAATCGGAGACCGGTCCGAGCAGGATGGCCAGATCGATCTCGCGGTTCAGTAGCCCGGCGCGCAGGTTGAGGGAGATATCCACGTTGAATTCGATTTCGAGCCTCGGATACAAATCGTGCAATCTGCTGACCAGGTCTGGCAGCCAGCACTGTGCAATGGTCTCTGATACGCCAAGACGCAGCCGTCCTTCGATTCCGGATGGGTCGATCACGTCCTTCTGGACAAGTTGAGACAACTGTTCGAATTTTTCCGCGTGCGCCAGCAACAGCTCGCCGCGTTTGGTCAGCTTCATCCCGCCCGTCGTCCGGTCGAACAGCTCGCAGCGCAAAGCCTGTTCCAGGTTCTTGATCCGCGCGGTCACTGCCGGTTGCGTCAGGTTCAGCCCGCTGGCTGCTTTCCGGACCCCGCCAAGGCGGACGACGGCCAGAAAGGTCCGGAGCTGTTCGAGATTGATTCGTGTCATGGCCACATGATGGCAGGGAACCGGGCCGTGGCGAGATTTCGTTTCGAAATTCGCCGGTTGCCGTCACGTTCGGCGGGCGAAAGCGAATATTGATCTCTGTCATACCGAAGCCCGCACCCTTCGCCTAACTTCGTAGCTGTCCACCGGAGCCAACACATGGATGCAATGGTGCTTCACTCAGCAAAGACGGCGCTGTGCCGTGAAGAACAGCGCCTGCCCGTGCCTGACCTGCACGAACTGCTGATCCGGGTCGAAGCCTGTGGTGTCTGCCGCACCGATCTGCATGTTGTCGATGGCGACCTGACGGAGCCGGCGCTGCCGCTGGTTCCCGGCCACGAGATTGTGGGCCGGATTGCTGCCATGGGTCCGGAGGTTTCCGGGCTTGCCATTGGTCAGCGCGTGGGCGTTCCCTGGCTGGGATCGACCTGCGGGCGCTGCAGCTATTGCCAGTCCGGCCATGAAAACCTGTGCGATGCGCCGGGCTTTACCGGTTATACTCGCAACGGTGGGTTTGCCGACGCCTGCATCGCGGACGCACGGTATGTATTTCCGTTGCCGGATACCGCCGATCCGGTCGCTCTCGCGCCGCTCTTATGTGCAGGGCTGATCGGGTATCGCTGCCTCCGCAAGGCAGGCGAGGCCAGGAACATCGGATTCTACGGATTTGGCGCCGCGGCGCATATACTGGCCCAACTGGCGATCTGGCAGGGACGGAAGGTTTTCGCCCTGACGCGCCCCGGCGATATGGCGGCACAGGGTTTTGCCAGAGACCTTGGAGCGGTCTGGGCTGGGGGAGCGGATGAAATGCCGCCCATGCAACTGGATGCCGCGATCATTTTTGCCCCGGTTGGCGGGCTGATCCCACTGGCCCTGAAAGCGGTGCGCAAGGGCGGCCATGTTGTCTGCGGCGGTATTCACATGAGCGATATCCCGGCCTTTCCCTATGCCGATTTGTGGGGCGAAAGGCAGATCAGTTCGGTTGCCAACCTGACCCGGCAGGATGGCGCCGAGTTCTTTCCACTCGCTCAAAAGGCCGGGGTTCAGACGCAAACGCAAACCTACCCGTTGCGCGACGCCAATCGGGCGCTGGATGATCTGAGAATGGGACGTCTTCAAGGGGCGGCCGTGCTGGTTCCCTGAGCAAGTTTGGAGATTGCAATGAACACACGCCTCGGACCAAGACCCCTGTCAGTGGATCAACTCTGCCCGCCGATGACGGACGGGATGTTTCAATCACCGGAAAAGGCAGAGGTACAGGCGTCGCCGGCCTGGCTGGGGCAGGACCGGGCGGTTGATACGATACGTATGGCCGCATCCGTCCCGCATCCCGATTTCAACGCCTTTGTGCTTGGCCTGCCGGGCAGCGGGCGGCATGCCATTACGCAGGCCATCCTGACCGAGGCGGCGCGCGACAGGCCCTGTCCGGGCGATTGGGTTTATGTCAACAATTTCGATACCCCGCACAAGCCGATTGCCATCGAAATGCCCGCCGGTTCCGCGGTACGCCTGCGCGAGTTGATGGAAACGCTGGTGGACGAACTGGCCAATGAAATACCGGCGCTGTTTGAATCCGAAGATTACCAAACCCGGCGACGATCCATCGAGGAAAGTTTTTCTTCGGTCCACGAAAAGGAAATGGAGCAGATATTCGAGCATGCAAGAACCAACGGTGTCGCGATCCTGCGCACGCCGATGGGGTTCAGTTTTGCCGGGCTGCAGGATGGCGAAGTCCTGACCAAGGAACAGTACGACGCTCTGAACGCAGCCGACCGCGAAAAACTTGACGCAGCGATGGAGGAAACGCAACGGCGTCTGTCCGACGTGCTGCAAGCCGTGCCAAAACAGGAAAAGGAACATCGACGGCAGGTCGAAGAACTGAACTACGAGCTGGCCTCGCAAGGTGTTGAGCAGGCCATCCAGGAGGTGAAGTCAGCTTTTGCCGAGTTGGACAAGGTGCAGTCCTATCTCGAGACGGTGCGCCGCGATCTGATCGAGAATGCCGAACTGTTTCTGATACGGGACGGCGATATGGGTCCGGGGCCGTTCCCTGTTGCCACAACCAAGCATTATGCCAAGCCCCAGTTCCAGAAATACCGGGTCAATGTCATGGTCTCACATGACGCCCATGGTACCGCGGCACCTGTCGAAAAGGAAGAATTGCCGACGCTCGCCAACCTGATCGGACGGATCGAATATGCTTCCGAGATGGGCGCGCTGGTCACCAATTTTACCATGATCAAACCCGGTGTTCTGCATCGGGCAAACGGTGGGTATCTGGTGCTGGACGTGCGCCAGGTTCTCACCGAACCACTGTCATGGGACGCTTTGAAACGGTGCCTTCGGACCGGTGAAATCACCATCTATTCCCCGGGCGAACGGCTGAGCCTTGTATCCACGGTGTCGCTGGAACCTGACCCGGTACCGCTTCAGGTCCGCGTGGTTCTGATTGGCGAACGTATTCACTATTATCTCCTTTCCGCGCTGGACCCGGACTTTCTGCAGTTGTTCAAGCTCCAGGCCGATTTCAACGACAGTCTGAGACTGGAATCCGCAGAGGCGGGCGCGCAATATGTTGGGATGATCACCGGGCTGGCGCGGCAGGTCGGGCCCCGGCCGCTGGATGTCACTGCGGTTACCCGGCTGTTGCAGGAAAGCGTGCGCATGTCCGGAGACGTCGATCGGCTGACGCTGAACACGGCCCACCTGTCGGACATTCTGCGCGAGGCGGATTTCTGGTCCGGGACGGGCGAGACCGGGAAGATTACCGGTGATGATATCGACAAGGCTGTGGCAGAGCGCGAACGCAGGTCCGGTAGGCTGCGGGAACTTGGACAGGAGTCGATCCGGCACGGCACCGTGCTGATTGACACGGATGGGCACCGCACGGGACAGATCAATGCCCTTTCGGTTCTGCAGATCGGCGGCTACATGTTTGGTCGCCCGTCGCGTCTGACGGCACGCACACGGCCGGGTACGGGAAAACTGATCGACATCGAACGCGAATCGGAGCTGGGAGGACCAATCCATTCCAAAGGTATGCTGATCCTGCAGGGCTATCTCGCATCGACATACGCCACGAGATCCCCGTTGTCGCTTTGGGCGAGCCTGGTTTTTGAACAAAGCTATGGCGGGGTCGATGGAGACAGCGCGTCCGCCGCAGAGTTGATAACGTTGTTGTCGTCGCTGGCGGATGCCCCGATCGACCAGTCCTGGGCCATTACCGGTTCGGTCAACCAGCTGGGCGATATCCAGGCCATTGGCGGCGTGAACCAGAAGATCGAAGGTTTCTTTGACATCTGCGCCGAACGAGGCCTGACCGGGCGGCAAGGCGTTTTGATACCTGCGGCCAATGTCAGGAACCTGAGCCTGCGCCGGCGGGTCGTGGAGGCCGTCGCCAGTGATCGCTTCCGGATTGTTCCGATGGCCCGCATCGCGGACGGGATCGCGGTGCTCACCGGTTGCGAAGCGGGAGAGCGGGGCAGGGACGGTACCTATCCGATGGGCAGCCTGAATCGTCGCGTCGAAGACCGGCTGACGGAATTTGCCGAGATCCGCAAGGCCTTTGGCAGGGAAGGGCGTGATGGTAAAACAGACAACTGAACAAGCAACGCGGCACACCCGCGTCATTCTCGGTGCCTGCTGTTACGCGGATGCCGAAGCCTCCCTCGACCTGGCAACGGAACTGGCGCGGCTGCTGGGTGCCGATCTGCATGGGATGATGGTGCGTGATGACGTTGTTTTCGGTGCGTCTGCCGTCTCGCAGGTCAGCGTGATTTCTTTTTCCGGCAAGCGGGCTTCGGGTATATCCATGGACCGGATGCGGGTTGCTTTTGCCGCGGATGCCCGCCAGTTCGAACAGCAATTGAATCGGCGGGCCCGTGCCGCGGCGTTGCAGTGTTATTTCCGCAAAACCCAGGGCAACCTTGCAGAAACGCTGCAGAAATCTGCAGGGGCGGGCGATATCGTCGTATTCGCCTTCAAACCGGTTCTGCGCGTATCTGGCGCGCTGGTTCTGATCCTTGGCCAGCAGGGTGCAATTCCGGATTATATCGCGAAGCTTGCACGCAAGCTGCGCAAACCGATTGTCGTTCTGACCTCGGCCTTGCCGCAGAAGCCAGACAGCAGGGTCCTGCTGCCGCCTGGACAGCAGGTCGTTTTTCAAACCTATGAAAACGCGGACGCCATGCTCGCTGTGCTGGAGCGGATGAGTCCGACGGCCGTGTTCCTGTCGCCACATGGTCACGACCTGCCTTCGATTTCCCGCATCGTCGAGTCCGCCCGAAGCCCGGTCATCCTGTACAACAGGCAGGAGTGATACAGGGCCACCGCCCTGCCGGTCGGTTCGCAGCCGATCCGGACTATTCCTGAAACACATAGGTTCCCGGCGCGTCACCGAGAGCGGGCAGTCCCTTGTCCGGGGCCGCCATACCGGGGGGGCTTTCCGGCTTGCCGGACCGTTCCTTCAGCCAGTCCGCCATCTCTGGCCACCACGATCCGTTGCGGACATCGGTCTGTTCGAACCAGCGGTCCGGATCGAGGTAAGGCGCATCGTGAGGACGTATCGCGGCGCGATAATGGCGCCCGGGGTGGCCCGGTTCCGAAACGATCCCCGCATTGTGGCCGCCATTGGTCAGAATGAACCCAACCTCGGTATCGGACAGCAGGTGAAACTTGAAAACCGACCGCCAGGGCGCGACATGGTCCCATTCGGTTCCCACCAGCAACACCGGCACACGAACATCGGACAGGGCAACCGGGCGGTCACCCACCTGATACCGTCCTTCGGCAAGATCGTTGTTCAGGAACAAACGCCTCAGATACTCGGAATGCATCCCTGCGGGCATGCGGGTGGCGTCGGCGTTCCATGCCATCAGACTATTCATCTCGGCACGTTCACCCATCAGGTAATCATGCACGATCCGGGACCAGATCAGGTCGTTGGACCGCAGGAGCTGAAAGGCGCCGGCCATCTGATGCGCGTCCAGGTACCCCTGTTCCCACATCATGTCCTCAAGAAAACTCAGCTGGCTCTCATTGATGAACATGGTCAGTTCACCGGCTTCGGTGAAATCGATCTGGGTGGCCAGCAGCGTCATCGTTTCCAGCCGTTCGTCATTGTCGCGCGCCATGGCTGCCGCGGCGATGGCCAGCAATGTGCCGCCCAGACAATATCCCATCCCGTGAACAGTCCGGGCACCGGTGATTTCTATGACGGCGTCCAGCGCGTCCATGACGCCGAGTTGACGATAGGCTTCCATTCCGAGATCGCGATCCTCCGCCTCGGGGTTTTTCCAGGAAATCATGAACACGGTGAAACCCTTGTCGGTCAGATATCGCACCATCGAGTTTTCCGGGCTGAGATCGAGGATGTAATACTTCATGATCCAGGCCGGCACGATCAGGATCGGTTCGGGCCTGACCTTTTCGGTGCTGGGTGCGTATTGGATCAGTTCGATCAGCCGGTTGCGAAATACCACCTTGCCTGGCGTGACAGCGAGATTGCGCCCGACCTCGAAGGCCCGAGCGCCAGCCGGTTTGTGTCCGCTGACCGCGCGGGTCCAATCCTCGGCAAAATTCTGCCAGCCTCGCAAAAGGTTGCGCCCGCCCTCGGCGATGGTTTTTTGCAGGACTTCCGGGTTGGTCGCCGCAAAATTCGATGGTGAAAACACGTCCAGAAGCTGGCGCGCGGCAAATTCCACCACGGTTTCATGCTGCTCAGTCACGCCGCGAACACCGGTGGTGGCGTTGTGCCACCATTGCTGATTGAGAAGAAACGACTGGTGGATCAGATTGTACGGCCACTTTTGCCAGGCTTCGCCGCGGAAACGACGGTCTTGCGGCAATGGGTCGATGCAAGGTTTTGTCTCGTTGCCCGATTGCGCACATAGTGCGGCGTAAATGGCAAGGCGCGACACTTTCTGCGCGGCCTTTTCCGCCAGCGCCAGTTGCTTGCCCGGTGCAGTTGCCAGATGCAGCGCCCAGTCCGAATACGCGGCGGCCAACGCGATTGGCGACAAACCTGCCGTGTATCGCGAGGCAATTGCCCGCAGAGACCTGTCATACCCCTCCAGAATTGCGTTTTCGGATCGGGGTTGAAGGGTATGGTTGGACGACCTTGCCGGAACGGTTGTCGGGGTTGCTGGCGGGGCCGGAGTTTCGGTTCTGATCAACGCATTCTGATGGGTCATTTTTCGGCCCCTTTCCGGGCTGACGCGCATTGATTTTGAATTACAGCAGCCTCGGGTGGGCGACATTGATGCAAATCAGGGATGTGGAGCGCAACGGCGGAATTCCGCGCTCGACGGGAACAGGAACCGACAAATTGATCTCTGTTAAAGTCGCTCTTCGCGATCAATGCCACAAGGGAACCAGGACGCCACTTGATTCAAGGAGGATACCGAATGACTGGAAAGAAATCAGAGACCGGGATGCCGGACCTTTATCCCGACATTCTCAAGACGCTGCAGGGTGCAATGTCAATGAACCCGGCCGTGACGCCACAGATCGAACAGTTCTGGGATGCCCAGGAAAGGGTTCTGGACGAGGCGGAAACCTATGCCCGCCACTGGTTCGAACGTCGCCACGAAGCCACCCGCACCGCTCTTGAGGCGGCGCGCGCGGCCACGTCCTCGGACAAAGGCGATCCGGCGCGCGCCTTTCAGGCCGTCGCCGAGTGGCAGCGCCATTCGGCCGAGCGGTTGGTCGAAGATGCGCGGGAATGGTACGAGATGGTGACCCGCTGCGCGAACTACGTGACCGAAACCGAGACCGAAGTTGTCGAGGAGGCGCTTGATGAAGCGGCGAAGATGGCAAAGAAATCGGTGAAAGCGTCTAAATCGGAACCGGTCTGAGACCGAGTCGTTTGATTGTGGCCGCAGTGGGGTGGATCCGGCTGCGGCCATTTTTTCGTCAGACCAATTGGTAGAGCGCGTAGATGGAGCCGAAATAAACGCCAAGAACAAGCCAGGAATCCAGCCCCGCGCCCAGTATCCTTGGCGTGCGGCGGATAAGCAGACCCGCGACATAGATAGCCGTGACAAGAATGCCCGTTGCAATGCTGAACTGTGCGGCAGGAGTAGCATGATCCAGAACCGGCCCGCCGCGGAACGCGATATCGGCGGGAAGCAATAGCGCGATCATGATCAGGTTGCTGCCGAAGATATTGGAAATTGCCATCGTATAGGCGCCAATTCGGGCAGCGGCGATTGTCGTGCTGAGTTCGGGCATTGAGGTGGCCGCAGCCAGCAATGTCACACCGATGAACGACGCGCCCAATCCGGTGCTTTCCGCCAGGTGGTCGGCGCTCAGGGCGAGCAAGATACCGCTGGCCACGATCAGCAGGCTATAGACAGCAGACCGCGTGAGAAGGGCCTTGTTGCTGGTTTCGTCCGGTTTCCGCAGCAGCGACCGGATCGAGTTGGCGCGCTCGTCTTCGTCGGGAAAGTCGACCGGAGCCCAGGTGGTTTTCCGGTCGTATTTGCGAAGCAGGAGAATCACCAGAGGAAACCCGGCGGACAGCAGCACGGCACCCAGCCCGATGCCATGACCGAGGTCGCGTTCACCAATGAGCGTCACGCAGAGCAAGAGACTCAGAAGGGCGATCAAGAATACAGCCAGCAGAGCATGTGTGGGCTTTCGTGGCCAGGAGGTCAGGGCATAGCGCACGACAAAGATGTCTGCGACGGCCAGTATCGCCGTCTGCATGGTGATCCCGCCGAACATGTTACCCAGCAACAGACCCGCGCTATCCATTTTTGCCGCGGTGATCGTGGTCACGATCTCGGGCAGTTCGGTCACTGTTGCAAGAAAAACCAGCCCCACGAAGTCCCTTGCGAGGTCGAACCGCTCCGCAATCTCGTCCCCAGCCATCGCCAGGCGTGTTCCGGCGATCCAGACAAGCACGGCGGCGCCAAGAAACACGGCGACGGTGTGCGTAACGGACAGGTCGTCAAGAAGGGGCATCGGCGTTCGGGGTCAGCCCGACATCAACACGGGAATGCCCGCCTCGCGCAGCATGTGCCCCGAGGCGTCTCCAAAGATCAGCCGTTGCAACCGGGACCTGCCATAAGCACCCATGATGACGAGATCGCAGTTCTGACCCGCAGCCTCGATCAGGATGCGCGTCCCGATCTCGCTCGATTCCGCCGGAACATGCCGGACTTCGGGCGTAACCCCGTGGCGGGATAGACTGCGTGCAACTTCATGGCCTTCGATACTGTCTTCGAGCGCGCTTTTGCGGGGTGACTCGACGGTAAGAATGCCGGTGTACTCTGCCGCTTTCAGAAACGGCAGGCCATTGTGCAGGGCGCGTGTGGCTTCCCGCGTTGGCTTCCAGGCGATCATCGTCCGTGTGCCGATCGGCTTTTCGCCCCAGTTTTCGGGAACCAGAAGCACCGGGCATCCGCTGTGAACGATGAGATCCTTCTGGATGCCGGCCTGATCAAATCGTTCATGCTCGCGGTCAGGCGGTAGGGTTATGATCAGATCGGATCGATAGGCCGATCGCAGAACCTCGTCTGTCGTGGTGACCGAGCGAGCCAGGCGCGACCGCCATTCCGACGTACAGCCGGCGCGTTCGGTGGTTTCCTTGAACATCGCCTCAATGTTTTTGTCTTCCTGCATCACCCGTTCATTGAACTGGTCGAGCAGGTCATCATCCATGTGAATCGGTATGCCTGGATAGGGCACATAGGCTTCTCGGGTGTGAATCCCGTTCAGATGCGCGTCAAACCGCCGGGCGATGTTGCAGGCCGCCGGCAGCAGGCATTCGGCCGCGAATTCGGTTGTAAGGCAGGTCAGGATCGTCTTGTAGGTCATGATTTCGATTAACCTCCTGAATTCAAAGATGTTTGCCGATATCGAAAATTCCGGGCCGCGCCAGTCCCGGTGCCCAGAGCCGGGCTTCATCTGGCAGATTAGCAGAGTTCCGGTGCCATCAGGTTGACCCGGATCAATGTCTCCGCAAGCACGCTTTGGTATTGCCCGTAAGTGCCGTCAGTAGTTTTCAGCGGTCCGGCATCAGGACGGCCCAAACCGGTTCAAACTGCAAGGCATTTCGGGACATCAGGTCGGGTGCGCTCCTTGAATGATTGGGCTCAGAACAAAATGTCACCGGATCAGTTGAACGCGCGAGGTGGACAGATGCAGGCCCACGCCGAAACCGCAGATCAGGTTCTGGCGCATCAGAATGTTGATCCGGCCACCGGTCTGAGCAGCGGCGAGGTCTTGGCGCGGCGGAACCGGTTTGGCCCGAACGAACTGAAGACTGCGGACAGAAAGGGCATCTTCGAAATCCTGATCGATCAGCTCAACGGCGTGATCGTCTGGCTGCTGGCCGGCGCTGCGGCCTTTGCACTCTTTCTGGGTGATGTGCCCGAGGCGGTCGCCATAATCATCGTTCTGCTGATCAACTTCGCGATTGGTTTTTTCACCGAATTGCGTGCCGTCCGCTCGATGGAGGCATTGCGACGGATGGCCCGCGTCAGTACCAGCGTCCGCCGCGATGGCGTCGAGCAAACGGTTGGTGCCGTCGAGCTTGTGCCCGGAGATATCGTGTTGCTGGGTGAAGGTAACGTGGTGACGGCGGACATTCGGCTGATTTCCGTGGCTGGCATGCACTGCGACGAAAGCGTGATGACCGGCGAGTCCGTGCCGGTTGCCAAGCTTGACCAGCCGTTGGCGCTGGACATCACATTGGGCGACAAGATCAACATGGCCTTCAAGGGCAGCGCCGTGACGCGCGGCCATGCCGAAGGGGTTGTCGTTGCCACCGGCATGCAAACCGAACTGGGTCAGATCAGCGATATGGCCCGCAAGGCGGATTCCGACGTGCCGCCGTTGGAGCGCCGCCTGGACCGGCTCGGGCACCGTCTGGTTTGGCTGACACTGGGATTGGCGCTGGTGACGATCCTGGCGGGTGTGGCCCGGGGATATGCCCTGACCGAGATGATCCAGACTGGCGTCGCGCTGGCGGTCGCGGCGGTGCCTGAAGGTCTTCCCGTGGTGGCGACATTGACACTGGCGCGGGGAATGTGGCGCATGGCCGCGCGCAACGCGCTGATTTCCAACATGCCGTCGGTTGAAACCCTTGGTGCAACAACGCTGATCATGACCGACAAAACCGGCACGCTGACCGAAAACCGGATGGCTGTGGCGCGGTACATCCTGGCCGATGGCGACCTGAATATCGGACCTCAGGATGACCGACTGGGCTTTGCAGGCGAACAGGGTGAAACCTGCCTGGAAGACCGTCGCGCTTTCGCCAAGGCGCTTGAGATCGGAGCGTTGTGCAATGCGACATCTCCGGCTGGGGACGGCCCCGAAGGCAACGCACCTGGTGATCCGATGGAACGCGCGCTGCTTGTCGCTGCGCAGGCAAACGGGATCGACCCCATTGATTTGCGGGACCGTTGCCCGCTGATTTCCGAGCACCCCTTTGATTCCGACCTCAGGATGATGGCCACCACACATACCTGCGGACATGAGTACCTGGACGCTGTCAAGGGTGCGCCCGAGGCCGTGATCCGGCACTGTGATCATGTACTCTTGAACGATGGCAGTTCGCGCGTTCTGGATGACGCGGAACAGTCGCGTTGGGAGCAGCGCGCCGAGGCCGCGGCCGGCGAGGGATTGCGGCTTCTGGCTCTGGCGTATCGGCAGGAGACGGCGAGAATATCCCAACCGTTTGACGGGTTGACGCTTGCTGGGATCGTCTGCTTGTTCGACCCGATCCGCCCTGCCGTCCCCGAGGCGCTGGGCAGGGCACAAAAGGCAGGCGTTCGTGTCGTCATGGTGACCGGCGATCATGCAACGACCGCGTCCACAATCGCCCGGAAATCCGGTTTGGCCGGGGGTGATTTGACTGTCATCGAAGGTGCGGAGATCCGCCGGCTCGACTTCGAAGCGCTGACCGAGGCAGATCGGACCAGAATCCTGCAGACGGACGTCTTTGCCCGGGTCGAACCGGCCACCAAGCTCAAACTGGCCCGCCTGTTTCAGAAAAGCGGTGAAATCGTTGCCATGACCGGCGACGGGGTAAACGATGCACCGGCGCTCAAAAAGGCCGATATCGGAATCGCAATGGGACAGCGCGGCACCGAGGTGGCCCGCGAGGCCGCAGATATGGTTCTGAAGGACGACAACTTTGCCACCATCATCGCCGCAATGCATCAGGGACGCGTAATTCTCGACAACATTCGAACATTCGTTCTCTATCTGATGTCCTGCAATGTCAGCGAAATCCTCATCGTCGGACTGGCCGTTGGCTTTGGTTTGCCGACTCCGCTTCTGCCTTTGCAAATTCTGTTTCTGAATCTCGTGACCGACGTGTTTCCGGCGTTTGCGCTGGGGCTGGGCCAAGGCGATGAAAAGATCATGGACCGACCGCCTCGGGATCCGAACGAGTCAATCCTGACTGCTGGCCATTGGGCCCTCATCGGTGTGCTTGGAGCGTTGATCACCGTGTTGACGCTGTCTGCTTTTGCCTTGGCGCTGTTCTATCTGGAACTGGAAACCGAACAGGCCGTGACCGTGTCTTTTCTGACGCTCGCGCTGGCTCAGCTCTGGAATGTGTTCAACATGCGTACGGCGGACAGTCGGGTTTTCGTCAACGAAGTGTCTGTAAACCGTTCCGTCTGGGCGGCTCTCTTGCTCTGTATCGGCCTGATCGCGGCAGCCCTGTGGCTGCCTGCGCTGTCCGAGGTGTTGCGTCTGCAGGATCCGGGAACGGATGGGCTGTTGCTTGCTGTGCTTGTAAGCCTGTTGCATCTTGTGCTGGGACAGATGGTCGTCATGATGAACCTTCCACGAATACGCGTCACGGATCGTCAGCCCGGCAAGCCTTGATCGGCTTTTCGCCGAAGTCGCAGGCGAGACAGGAGGCGTAGACCAAAAGTTCAAGATCCGATTTCTGGAGCAATCGGCGGGAGCCGCCACATGACAACCAATTCCGAGCGTCGCCATCAGATGGTTCAACGGCAATTGAGCGCCCGCGGGATCAGCGATCCGCTGGTTCTGGCCGCGATGGAACGGGTTCCCAGGGAAAGCTTCGTGCCCGATCACCTGGAGGCAGACGCCTATCTTGACCAGCCGCTTCCGATCGGACAAGGCCAGACGATCTCGCAACCCTATATCGTTGCGTTCATGATTGCGGCCTTGAGGCTTCGGAGCAGCGACAAGGTTCTCGAGGTCGGCGCCGGGTCGGGTTATGCCGCGGCGGTTCTGGCGGAAATCGCCGAAGAGGTTTTTGCGATCGAACGCCATGGTCGACTGGCGGAAGGTGCTGCTCAGACGCATGGTGAGCTGGGATATGTCAATGTCCAGATCCGACACGGGGATGGCACAATGGGCTGGCTGGAAGCCGCACCATTTGACGCGATCCTGGTCTCCGCCGGCGCCCCGGCAATTCCTGAAGCGCTCAAATCTCAACTTGCCCGTGGTGGCCGGATGGTCATACCGGTAGGGGATGACCGAAGCGTGCAAAGGCTGTTGCGCATAACACGCCACGAAGACGGAACATTCGAGCAGGAAATCTTCGCCAGCGTGCGATTTGTTCCACTTGTCGGAGACCAGGGGTGGCAAGCATAAGGCAGGAACCCGCGCCGTTTTTCGAGGTTCCGGCGATCTGCGCGTGGATGTGTTGGCAGATGCATCGGGCTCGTTTGAGATCAGCCCGTGTACCGTGCCGCCGTCAGGCCTTCCAACGAAATCTCCGGACTCTTGCCCAATACGACATCGGCCACCGCGCGACCGGAACCGCACGCCATGGTCCAGCCCAATGTACCATGGCCGGTGTTCACGAAAAGGTTCTCGTATTGCGTTGGTCCCAGGACAGGCGTGCCATCAGGTGTCATCGGGCGTAGTCCGGTCCATCCTTCCGCGCGTGAAATATCGCCTCCCTTGGGAAACAGATCGCCGATGACATGTTTTACCGTGTCGGTGGCATGTGGACCCAGACGGTTGGAATAACCCGCAATTTCGGCCGTGCCCGCCACGCGGATCCGGTCACCCAAACGGGTAATGGCCACCTTGTGGGTTTCGTCCATGATCGTGGATTGCGGCGCAAAGGCGTCGTCGGTGACCGGCAACGTGACCGAGTAACCCTTGACCGGATAGACGGGCAGCCTGACCCCGATGGGGTTCAACACATTGACCGCAAAGCTGCCCATGGCACAGACATAGGCATCACCCGTGATGCGCCCAGCGATTTCGGTGTCCACACCGGCAACTTTTCCGTCTTCAATCGCGATCGATCTGATCGACTGGCCGTACTGGAATTCCACGCCCATCTCGACGCATTTCTCGGCCAGCGCCATGGTGAACAATCGGCAGTCCCCGGTGCGGTCGGCGGTCAGACGCAGGCCGCCGACAAATTTGTTGCGGACCTCGGCAAGAGCGGGTTCCGCCGCGATACAAGCATCGCGGCCCAGAACTTCGTAGGGAGATTCGTACTCCGCCAGGATATCCTGGTCGGCCTTTGACGCCTTCATCTGCTTGGCAGTGCGGAACAGTTGCAGCGTGCCCTGTTCGCGGCCGTCATATTCGATGCCCGTCTCGGCGATCAGCTCGGGCATGACGTCACGCGAATAGTTCGAGATCCGCACCATGCGGCCCTTGTTGATGCGATAACTTTCCTCGTCGCAATTGCGAAGCATCTGTAAGCACCACTTCCACATGGTCGGGCTTATCAGCGGCCAGATGAAAAGCGGGCGGCGTTTCATGAACAGCCACTTGACGGCCTTCAGGGGGATCCCGGGCGCAGCCCACGGAGACGTCATGCCATAGCTCAGTTCGCCTGCATTTGCATAACTGGTCTCAAGCCCCGGTCCGACCTGACGGTCGATGACCACAACTTCGGCGCCTTGTTTCGCCAGATAATACGCTGTGGTCACGCCGATGACCCCTGCGCCCATGACGACAACTTTCATTGGGTTAGCCTTTCCACTGAGCCAAACGCAGAATGCGACGTCTGATGGCTGCGCGCAAGGCTTTGCCGCACGGGGCTCCCTGGTGTGGATCACCTCGGGTTTGCCAGAAAGAACATCGTGCAAACGATGGATACAATGACGACGTATGGTCCAGCCCTTCGGCGGTGTGCACACCTCAACCGGCACCCCGATGGAACTGCGCTTTCCCGGCCAGTGGTTCCAGAGCGAGTCCGGCTTGCACCAGAACTGGATGCGCGACTACGATCCGACCACCGGCCGCTACCTGCAGGCCGACCCGCTGGGGATACTCGATGATCCGAACGTCTATGGCTATGCGCGGCAGAACCCGGGACGGTATGTGGACCCCAACGGCCTCACTGTCGGCCCAGGCCACAAAGATTATGAGTATTGCAAGGCTCTCAAAAACAGAATGGACAACCTTCGCAAGAAGATCCGTGAGCGAGATCAAGATCTTTTGGATGACGTGGGCAATCTTCCAGAGTACGCACCTGGTCAGCCACTGAGATCGTCGCGACATGGTCACCGGGTCCTCATTCTCAGGGATTGGAACAGCCTCAGGAAGCTAGAAGATGAATACGCAAAAAGCTGAGGTGGCGACGATTGTGACAGCGGTGGGAATACGCAAGGTGTTCCGTCGACAAGTTTACCTCCACCGCCTATTGTTCCAAGAGTGCCAGGCCGTGGTGGGGGTGGTCGGTACAGTCCTATTGCACCCGGCGGCGGAATGTCCCCGATTCCAATCTTTCAAAGGGAGATTCCCATGTCGTGCGGCGCCTTCCACGAGGCTTTTTGCAAGCAAAATTTGGACCGAGGACTTGATCTGGACAGCTTGTCGTTTGCTCTCATCCGTGAGGGAAGTCAGGGGCAGGGCGTATCCGACGAGAGCTTTCGCGACCTCTTGGCTTTGTTCGAAATGCCCGCTGTTCTCAGCGCGTCTGATTTCCACAGCCTCACGACAGCAGTCTGGACCGATCGAGACATTTTCTCCGCCAAACAAAAGAAGGATATGAAACATTGGCTTGTTCAGTTGGACTGCTCCGCAATTGAAGACGAGAACTCTTTTTCGCTGTGCGACATGGTCGTAAATGTCTTTGATCCAGATAGCGCGCGCAGAATATTGACCGCCATCGGCACACAAGCGGCGCTGAGAGAGGCGGCCGAGTATTGCCTTCGGCAAATCGACCGAAAGCAAGTGTAGGCAACGCCTGCCGCGCTGATGGCCTGCGGTTCCCCTCTCGCTCATTCACGCATGTGCTGACTCGCAGCGGGACAGTCGTTCCACGCCTCCAGCGGCCTGCACCAGAACTGATGGTGTGGATATCCACACATGGATGCGCGACTATGATCCGACCACCGGCCGCTACCTGCAGGCCGACCCGCTGGGGATACTCGATGATCCCAACGTCTATGGCCATGCGCGGCAGAACACGGGAAGGTATGTGAACCCTAGCCCCTGGAAAGATGGATCAGGTCCATATGCGGAGCTCAAAGGTACGCCATACCCATATGAACCCCATTCATGGGAGGTGCACTTTGAAAATCCGTATACAAAAAAATGAAATTCCAGGTAAGAGGATATGCATGAAATGACTGATAGCGCCATGAATGTGGCCAAGATTGCTGTTCTTTTGGTCTACTTTTTGACAGTTCCTATGATAATTTCGTTAGTGAGGCAACGCCTCAACATAAACATGAGTATGGGCGTCACTTTGTTTATGAATTTTCTTGCTATATGGCTCTCAATAATCATTTTTGCCGTGTTGCAGGGGGCGTACCTGAATCTAATGTTGCAATCTTTTGACTTGGATGGAGATGGTGTATTTGGGGGAGTTGAATTAACGGAAGATCAAGCCATTTACATGGATGGAGTTGTAAATGATACTGGCAGAACATTTGCGCCGATCACTGGATTTTTTGTTGCTATTATTCATACAATTTCGGTCTTTGCAATTCTCTCCGTTCATAACAGAAGAAGCCGATAATGCAGTCATAGGCGTGTTCTGATTGCATAGTAGGGCTTTGATGAAGTGGCAAACAACCGGGCATCATTCGTTCGCTGGTGCCAAAACCGCGCCAAGTCTGTCGCATATCCGGGTCTGGTCATCGTTTGGTTCATTGGATGCCCAGGTCTCCGGGAAAATGACATGTTGGAGCGCGGGCATGGCGAAGGTCAATCCGGGCAAGCTGAATCCGGATGAACCGGCTGGCCGAATACGAAGACGATCCCGCCACAACCAGCACGACGCTGCTGCGCGAATACATCTGGTTTGACGGGCTGCCGGTGGGCGTTGTTCAGGGCGGTTCACTCTACTTTGCACGGACCGATCACATCGGACGGCCCGTCTTTGCCACCGATGGCACCGGCACCAAGATGTGAGAGGCCAGCGTTATGGCATTCAGTGGCGTGCGCAGTTCAACCTGGCCACGCACTCAGTTCGCTCGAACTTTCCATCGACTTTCGGTGTCATCGCGTTGTCGGGAATTTCCTCTGGACTCCGGGCAATCTTGTCGACAGTCTGTCGACAGAGTTTGAATCTTTTTCGACGTGAGGTATGCGATCGTGACCGGGCAAGCCGCTCCATCCTCATTCCGACGCGGCGCAGCGGTCGGTGAAATCTATCTCGCGTTGCGCGACGAAATCCTGACGCTTCAGCTTGAACCCGGACATCCGTTGGACGAAACGAGCCTGTCCAGGCGCTTTGCCGTATCCCGATCGCCCATCCGCGAGGCCCTCAGCCGTTTGCTGGCAGAGCGCCTCGTCGAGACGCTCCCAAACCGGTCAACGATTGTCGCCAAGGTCGATCTGCAGAATTTCCCGGCCCTCATCCAGGCATTGGACGTTCAGCAGCGCCTTGCCACACGATTGGCGGCACAGAATCGCGAACTCGAGGACCTGCCACGGCTCAGAGAGCTTGCAGATGCTTTCAATGACAGTATCGGCCGGGCTTCGGCCTTGACGATCCTGCAGTCCAACTTCGGCTTTCACGTCGCCGTCGCCGAGGCCGGGCGCAACCCTTATGTCACCAGGCAATATCGCGAACTTCTGTCGGAGACGCGACGCCTTCTGCACATCCATGTTCAGTTTCTCGACAACGCCGACCGTGTCGACGTCATGCGGGACCAGCACCACGATATAGTCGACGCCATAGAAGCGCAGGACGTCGTCGCGGCGGATGCCATCGCTCACGCCCACACGATGCAATTCCATGATCGGTTTCTCGACGCATTGCGCCACACCCCTGATCCCGGTTTCGACCTCGGGCTGGCCGTCACGGTGAGACCGTAAATGAACGCGACGATCTCACATATCTCGGTCCATACACATTGCCATGATCTGGGCGGAAAGATCTGGAACCCGGCCATTCGATGGACGAGGAAATACGCGGTCTTTGTGACCGTCCAAGACAGCTCTGGCAGCGAAGGTCTTGGGGAGTGCTGGTGTTTTGACGCAGCTCCCGATGCGCTTGTTGCATATCTGCGCACAGAAGTTGTTCCTCGGTTTCTTGGGGTGCCGCTGGTCGAGGCGCCGCGGATCGCCCGGGCCCTGATCGAAAAAGCCACGTTGACGGCCCGGCATGGTATCCTGGCTTCGGCTTTGGCCGGTATTGATCTCGCGGTCTGGGATTTGCGGGCCAAACACGCAAATCAGCCAGTGTGGCGGACATTGTCCTGCTCCGGGCCGGGAGAAGCGCGTGTCTATGCCAGCGGCGGTTTGTATGGTCAGGACAAGTCAACCGACGATCTTTGCCGCGAAATGGCTGGCCTCGTGGCGCGCGGGTTTGATCTGTTGAAGATGAAGGTGGGTGCGTTGACCCTGCGCGAAGACACGGCACGGGTCAAAGCCGTGCTGCGGGCCATCCCACAAAACTGCAGGCTCATCATCGATGGTGTCTACAGCTATGCGAGCGACGACGCGCTGCGCCTGTTTGAGGCTCTGTCGTCTGATCGGATCGCGGCATTTCAATCGCCGACCAAGGCGTGGGACTATGCGGGCATGGCGCGGCTGGGCAAGGCCGGTGTGCCTGTCATGGCAACCGAGGCCGAGTATCGCCCCGAACTGCAGGACCGCCTGATCGAGGAGGTGCGAGTCGCGTTTCTGCAGACCGCACCGATTGCGGTGGGTGGATTGTCGCGGGTTCTTGCTCTGGCCGGGAAGGCATCGGAAACCGAAACGCGACTGTCGCTCGAGGTGTCATCGACAGCGATCGCTCTCATGGCTGCCATACACGCAGCGGCCGCGCATCCCGAGATTGCCCATGTGGAATATCACACGGTGCACACGGTGTTCTTCGATCGGCTCCGGTTGAGGGCAAGCGACGAAAACCCGTCAAACGTGACCCCGCCCGATACGCCGGGCCTGGGGATATCGCTGCCAGGCGGAGATGTCACGTTGGCTTTTGAAGAAACGAGTAGCCCATCACCAAAGGATGCCGCCTGAAGCGGCACGCAACCCATCACAACAGTGGAGACCACGATGACAGCAAAATTTATTCATCTTTTGATGGCAGGCGCGTTGGCGTTTGGATCAGGGACAGCGGCGCAGGCCCAGGACCAAGGTCTGCTTGATACGATCATTGAGCGGGACAGCCTGCTGTGTACGGGCCATAACGGCAGCTACCTGGGCTTTGCCGAAGTTGATGGCGCAGGCGAATGGCAGGGTTTTGACATCGAGTTTTGCAAGGCGCTCGCGACTGCAATTCTTGGCAGTCCTGACAAGGTCCAGATCATTCCTGTCAGTTGGGCGCAACGTTTTCCGGCCATCCAATCGGGCGATATCGACGTCATCATCAAGGTGACCGGCTGGACCATGACACGCGACACCGAGCTTGGCCTGCAATACTCGCGCCCGTACTTCATCGGACCGTTCTATGTGATGTCCAAGGCAGAACTCGAAGCAGAGGGCATTGCCGATCTTGAGGGTGGCGTGTTCTGCGTGAACGCGGGCACCACAGTCGAGCGTGTCCTGACCGACTACATGGAGACCAACGGCATTGAATATGAGCCGTTGGCCTTTGAAAAAGGCGAGGAACTTCGTGCCGCCTTCTATGCCGGGCGCTGCGATGCGATTGCGGGTTTTGGTCCGTTCCTGTCAGCCACGCGGGTGAATGCCGACAACCCTGACGATTTCGTGATCCTGGGTGATGTGCTGGCGCTGGAGCCCGAAGGCATTGTTGTGCGTCAGGGTCAAGATGACCTGCTTGATGTCATCAACTGGATGGTCAGTGCCCTGCTGATGGCCGAAGAAAACGGCGTGACGCAGGCCAATGTCGACGAAATGCGGGCCAATCCGCCTACTGCCTCTGTCGGGCGTCTGCTGGGATCGACACCGGGTGTGGGGGCACGGCTCGGGCTGAGCGACGATTGGGCCTACAATGTCATCAAGACTGTTGGAAACTACGGCGAGATCTATGAACGGACCATCGGAGACGGCTCTCGCTACAAACTGCCAAGAGGCCTGAATAACCTTTGGAACAACGGTGGTTTGCTCTACCCGTTGGTGCTCGACTAAAAAAACTCGGCCGGGCCACAGGTATTGCGGCCCGGCTTTTTCGCTTCGGACGGGTTCGTCATGTTCCAGCTTCTTGCCTCTCAAAAATTCCGCAGGGCCGCGTTGCAGGGCGGGTTCATTCTGGCGCTGGCTGCCCTGATCCTTTCGCTCGTCGTGGTCGGTCAGCGCAACATCGCGGACCAGGGGATCGCGACGGGCTTTGGTTTCTTGCAACAGACCACTGGCTGGCCGGTCAATTTTTCGGTCATCGAAGTCAGCGGGCGGTCTACCTATGCCCGCGTGCTCTGGGCCGGATTGCTCAATACGATGCTGGTGGGGTTCCTGACGCTGTTTTTCGCAACGTTGCTGGGGCTGGGCCTGGCCCTGATGCGCGTGTCGTCGAACACGCTGATGAAGCTGGTGGGGGCCGCTTATGTAGAGGTGTTCCGCAACGTGCCGGTCATCCTGCAAGTATTCTTCTGGTACGCCATCCTGACCCACCTGCCCAGCCCCAAAGGGGCCTATACGTTTGCAGAGGCGGTTTTTTTGTCCAACAGGGGGCTGATGATGCCCGCACCCAACCTTTCGGGCAGTGATGTTCTCTGGATTCTGGGGGCCATGATCCTTGGCGGGTTGGGCGTTTTCGTGACCCGTGATCGCCTTGGCGCGGGGCCGGGTTGGACTGCGGCCGTCGGGCTGGTTGCGTTTGTGTTCCTCGTCGCCCTGCTGACCGGGCGCGAACCTGAAACCGGCCTGATTTCCGTGCCGGAATTGAAGGGTCTGCGGTTTGTGGGGGGCATCACGCTAAAGCCTGAATTCACCGCGCTTCTGGTCGGTCTCACCCTCTTTGGCGCCTCCTATATCGGCGAGATCATTCGCGGCGGCCTTCTCTCGGTCGGGCGCGGCAAGCTGGAAGCGGGGCGTGCCCTTGGTTTTTCGACCTTTCAGATCAATCGCCTGATCCGCATCCCGTTGGCCTTTCGGGCCATGCTCCCTGCGCTGACCAACCAATACATATGGCTGATGAAGGCGACGACCGTGGGTATCGCCATCGGTTATCCTGACTACTTTGCCATCATTTCCACGTCGATCAACCAAAGCGGTCAGACAATGGAACTTTTGGCGCTGCTGATGGGGGGGTTCATCGTGATCAACTACGCCATCGGGTTTGCCATGAACCACCTGAACGAACGCATCAAGCTGAAGGGGAGGAGCTAGGCGTGACCACGGAAGCGATCTGTCCCCCGGTGACCCAGACGGGGCTGGTTGCCTGGCTGCGCAAACACTTCTTTGCGACCTGGTACGACACGGTATTTTCGCTGATCTTTGCCGTACTCATCTATCTGGCATTCAGGGCCTTCATCGGATGGGCCCTTGTCGATGCAATCTGGCGGGTCGAAAACAAGGACCTTTGCACCTTTGACGCAGGTGCCTGCTGGGCAGTGATCGAAAGCCGCGGGCGGCTGATCCTGTTCGGGCTATACCCTTACGAGGAACAGTGGCGTTCGACCCTGGCCTGCTTCGCGGTGATCGTGACGATCGTCCTGTCCTGCCTGCCCAGGTTTTGGTCCATACGGCGGTTGCCGATCCTTTGGGTCGCGGGCTTTGGCACCTTTGTTCTGTTGATGCGGGGTGGGTTTGCCGGATTGGAGCCGGTCACCTCCGAACAATGGGGCGGGTTGTCCCTGACAATTTTCATTTTCTCGGGTGTTTTCGTCATCGGCATGCCGCTAGCGGTGCTTTTTGCGCTTGCGCGTCGCTCCAGCTTACCGGTGATCGCCAAATCGTTTGGCTTCTTCATCGATATCGTGCGATCCCTGCCGCTGTTGACCATCCTCTTTGCAGCCGCCGTCGTGGTGCCCCTGCTGGTGCCGGATTGGTTGCAGGGCAGCAAACTGATGCGGGTCGTGGTGGCCTTTGCGATCTTCTTCGCCGCCTATCAGGCAGAGATTATCCGGGCAGGGATGCAATCCACCTCCCATGGACAGGAAGAAGCCGCCGTGGCGCTCGGAATGCCTTACTGGTCGGTGATCGTGGACATTCTGCTGCCGCAGGCCTTTCGCAATACGTTGCCCTCGACGATCAATCAGGCGGTGATCACGTTCAAAGAGACATCAATCGTGACGATCATCGGATTCTTTGAGGTTATGGCCTCGGGCAATGCTGCGATCGGTACAGGCGAATGGGGAAACCAGTACGTGGAAGTCTACGTGTTTCTCGCCCTGATCTATTTTGTTTTCGTCTTCGGCTTGTCGCGCTACGGGGCGTGGCTCGAATCCAGGATGAGGCTTGGTCATGCGTGACATTGCTGTTTCGATCAGGGGCCTGGACAAGTACTATGGCGACTTTCATGCCCTGAAAAACATAGACCTGGACATACCTGCCAAGCAGACCCTCGTGATCTGTGGACCATCCGGTTCCGGGAAATCCACCCTCATCCGATGCATGAACGGACTCGAAGGCTATCGTTCCGGCACGCTGAAAGTTCTTGGCTTGTCGGTGGGCGATGATGCCAAGGCGCTGGATCAGGTGCGCAAACGTGTCGGCATGGTGTTCCAGAGCTTCAACCTGTTTCCGCATATGACCATTCTGGAAAACTGCGTCTTGCCGCAAGTCCGCGCAGTTGGGCGTGATCGGGCCGCCGCGACCGACGAAGCGATGGATCAGCTCAAAAGAATGCACGTGGAAATCCACGCAGACAAATACCCTGATCAATTGTCAGGCGGTCAGCAACAGCGCGTGGCCCTCGCACGGGCCTTGGCGCTGAAGCCAGAGATCATGCTGTTTGACGAACCCACCTCTGCGCTGGATCCAGAGATGATTGCCGAAGTGCTCGAGGTCATGCAGGATCTTGCCAGCGCGGATATGACAATCGTGTGCGTGACCCACGAAATGGGCTTTGCCCGGGCAGTGGCGGATCGCGTGATCCTGATGGCCCAAGGCGAAATCGTCGAGGAAGGCACGCCGGAGCAGATGTTCCACAATGCGCAAAACCAGATCACAAGGGACTTCATGGCGGCGGTCAACGGATGAAAACCAATCTGCGAGAGACAATTGGTCCGGCCACGAACGGGTTCGTCCATGTCGATGCGATTGGCGCAGGCCACGCCTTGCCAAAAGCCACGGTTGAGAACGCTGTTACCGGGTCTCGGGGCAGAACACGGCTCTGCGTGCCGAGCGGAATGTTGCTGCCAGACGCGGATGCGGGCAAGCCAAAACCGTTGATCGACGGCGCGATCCAGACCGGCATTCGCGAATTGGATGACGAAGCAATTGATCGCGCCGACCGGACGCTTGGCCATATCGACGGGTTGAAAGTTCCACGCGCCACCGGAACGATATCCGACGTTGATACAGAGGCCGACCTTTATCAAATCAGATCCACGGCACTGGTTCATAGACGGCCCGCCACGATCACCATCTTCAGGTCCGGCGGTGACACCCGCCCGGATTTGATGATCGCAAACGCAATTCTGCACACTGGAACAGGTCAAGAATGACAAACGACAAGCAAACCACGCACGATGCCACCGAAGATGACCGC
The DNA here is from genome assembly GCA_964351155.1 of uncultured Rhodobacterales bacterium. Classification (GTDB taxonomy): domain Bacteria; phylum Pseudomonadota; class Alphaproteobacteria; order Rhodobacterales; family Rhodobacteraceae; genus CAYGNE01. The sequence continues at coordinate 45,012 of CAYGNE010000010.1, forward strand.
AATCGTGACATCAGAATCTATGTCAATGGCGAGATCGTTCACCGCGATGAAGCCAAGGTATCGGTTTATGACAGCGGGTTCATGCTGGGCGACGGCATGTGGGAAGGGATGCGCCTCTACAACGGGAAATGGGCCTTCTTTGATGATCACATGGACCGGTTTTTTGCGTCCTGCAAATCTGTCGCGCTCGATGTGGGCATGGACCGCGCCGGGATTCTCGATGCCCTGACCCGTACGGCAGAGGCCAACGACATGCACGAGAATGTGCATTGCCGTCTGATGTTGACGCGGGGCGTCAAGGCCAAACCCTTTCAACACCCCTCCCTCAGCCGGTCCGGACCAACGCTTGTGATCATCATGGAGCATTCAAAACCGGTGCAGGCCCTGCAATCCAAAGGCATCCGGCTGGCCACGGTGCCGCAGGTGCGCGGGCTGCCGATGAGTCAGGATGCAAAGTACAACAGCCATTCCAAGCTAAACTGCGTGATCGCTTGCCTTCAGGCCGAGCAGGCGGGAGCGGACGAGGCGCTGATGCTGGACCCGCACGGGTTCGTCAACACGACCAACGCGTGCAATTTTTTCATTGTCCGCAAGGGTGAGGTTTGGACCTCGACCGGCGATTATTGCATGAATGGCGTCACGCGCCAGAAAGTCATCGACCTTTGCCGCGCCAATGGCATTCCGGTGTTTGAAAAGAACTACTCGCTCTACGAAGCCTATGGCGCCGATGAGGCTTTGCTGACAGGCACCTTCGGCGCTCAAACGCCCGTAGCCGAGATCGATGGCAAAAAAATCGGCTCGGGTAGCCGCGAAATGACCGAACGCATTCGGGCCCTCTACAAAACGCTTGTCGCGGAAAACACCGCGCCGGACTGACCAACAGATCTCCCCACACGGGCATGTAATGGTTTGCGGTTGCGCTGTCGGGCGGGCCTTGCAACCAGTCCGTCCACCCCGACCTTCCATCTCGTGCCACAGGTGGGAAATTCGTAGGTTTCTAACGGCGTCCGATGAAGTCCGTCAATGCCACAAAAGTTTCATTAGGAGTCATAGATATTTCTGTTATCCATGAAATATGGAAACACTGATTCCTTCCCGCCTGTACACTCTCGGTCATCCTCAGCGGCTGGCCGTTTTTCGGCTGCTCATGCGTCGTTATCCTGACAGGTTGCCGGCCGGTGAGTTGGCAGATGTGCTGGGTCTGAAGGCCTCCACGCTGTCCGCGTATCTGTCTGCGCTGATGCAAGCCGGATTGGTGACCCAGGAGCGGGTCGGGACATCGCTGCGCTACGCGATCGCCATGCAGGAGGTGCGACGCACCTTCGACTACCTGCTCCTCGACTGCTGTCGCGGTCGGCCGGAGCTTTGTTCCGCTGTCTCTTTCCCCTCAGCCACAGGAAACCAGCCCATGTCCGAACACAAGTACAAGGTGCTCTTCATCTGTACCGGCAACTCCGCCCGCTCGATCTTCGCCGAGGCGATCCTCAGCAAGGAGGCGAGCGACCGCTTCGAAACCT